>JBKPUA010000247.1:0-19186 GCA_046735815.1 Pseudomonadota bacterium | reverse complement strand
CGGCATCCAGTGCCCCAAGCCCGAGGGTGCGTTCTACGTCTATCCGTCCTGTGCCGGCACCATGGGCCGCACCGCACCGACCGGCAACAAGCTGCGCACCGACGAGGACTTCGTCACCGAGCTGCTGGAAGCCGAGGGCGTAGCGGTGGTGCAGGGCACGCCGTTCGGTTTCGGTCCCGCCTTCCGCATTTCCTATGCGACCAAGACCGAGGACGTGGAAGAAGCCTGCCGGCGCATCCAGCGCTTCTGCGGAAATCTGAAGTGATCTTGCGGCCGTGACGGCCCAACGTCGCGCCGCCGCGCGGTTGCGTGCGTAGCATCGCTTTACGGCGTGCAATCTCTCGATTGCGCGATTCACAACAACGGAGGGTCTGTCATATGTTGCGCTATGTCATCGGGGCTGCCGCCTTGGCGTTGACCTTCGTCCCAGCCGATCCCGCCGGCGCGCAGCGGGTGCGCGCCGGCGTCCTGACCTGCGATATTTCGCCCGGTCTCAGCTTCGTCATCGGCTCGGAGAAAACGGTCGCCTGCAACTTTGCGCCCGAGCCGCCCGGCCCACCGCAGGTCTATAGCGGGTCGATCAGCAAGTTCGGGCTCGATGTCGGCGCCACCGGCGGCGGCGTGATGGTGTGGGCGGTGTTCACCGACAGCATGGCTCCTCCCGGTCCCGGCTTTCTGGCCGGCGATTATTTCGGCGCGTCCGGTCAAGTGACCGTCGCCGCCGGGCTGGGCGCCAACGCTCTCATCGGCGGCTCCAACAGCACCGTTGCATTGCAGCCGCTCTCGGTGAGCACCTCGGTCGGGCTCAACTTCGCGCTCGGCGTGGCGGAGCTGCGTCTGCGTCCGGGACCCTGAGGGCCGCGCAACCCTGCATGTGCAACGGCCGCCGCTCCGGCGGCCGTTGTCGTTTGACATGCAGGAAGTGCATGTCGATCCCGTTCCGCGATCGTATTTGCGTCGCTAGTGCCCCGAACCCGAAGTTCGCACGTATCGTGCTGCAAGGGTGGTTGCGAACTTCGGGTTCAAAAGGGGCACTAGAATCATAGAGTTGCTAGTGTCCCTTTGATTCCGAACTTCGCATCAGAGGTTGCCGCAAGAGTGAGCGAACTTCGGAATCGGGACACTAGCGCCTCTTGCCAACTCCCCCTCCGGCCTGAAACGATGGCTCGAACGGTCTCGCAGAAGGCCGCATCTCGCTCGCTTGGGAGGCGGACATGGCACAAAACGGCACACGAGCTACGGGTCCACGGTGCATCGCACTGGTGGGCCCGTTCCAGAGCGGCAAGACCACGCTGCTCGAAGCAATCCTCGCCCGCACCGGCGCCATCCCGCGCCAAGGCTCGATCGACGCGGGGAATACAGTGGGCGACGGCAGCAAGGAAGCGCGCCATCACCAGATGAGCGTCGAAATCTCCATCGCCAGCACCGCGTTCAAAGGCGACACTTATTCCTTCGTCGATTGTCCGGGCTCGGTTGAATTCATCCACGATATGCGCGCGGCGCTCCCCGCCGTCGATGCGGCGGTCGTCGTCTGCGAGCTCGACGAAAAAAAGGTACCGCAGCTTCAGCTCATTCTGCGCGAGCTCGAAGACCAGAAGATTCCGCACCTCCTGTTCGTCAACAAGATCGACAAGGCGGACGCCACCATCCACGATGTGCTCACGGTGCTGCAGCCCGCCTCGCGCAGCAAGTTGCTGTTGCGGCAGATACCGACCTTCGCCGGCGACATCGTCACCGGCTTCGTCGATCTCGCGCTCGAACGCGCCTTCGTCTACAAGGAGCACGCGCCGTCGCAAGTCATTCCGCTCGAGGGCGACGCGCTCGACCGCGAGAAGACCGCGCGCTTCTCCATGCTGGAGACGCTGGCCGACCACGACGACGAGCTGATGGAGCAGCTGCTCGAGGACGTGCAGCCGCCGCGCGACAAGGTCTTCGACGATCTCTCGAAGGAACTGCGCGAAGGCTTGGTGTGTCCCGTGCTGCTCGGCTCGGCCACGCGCACCAACGGCGTGCTGCGCCTGATGAAGGCGCTGCGCCATGAATCGCCCGGCGTCGCCGAGACCGCAAAGCGGCTCGGGGTGCAGGGGGGCAGTACGGTCGCCTATGTGCTCAAGACCATCAATACGGCGCATGGCGGCAAGATGTCGGCGGTGCGCGTGCTCAGCGGCAAAGTCGGCGACGGCGCGAACCTCGTCACACCCGAGGGCGACGCCGGGCGCGTGGCGGCGGTGTTCAAGCTCATGGGCCAGCACAGCGAGAAGCGTGGCGCGGCCGAGGCCGGCGACACCGTTGCGCTGGGCAAGCTCGATCACGCCAAGACCGGCGACACCTTGACCGAGGGCCAGCAGGCGCATGCGTCGGTGGCGAAGGTCGTTCCCCAGCCGCCGGTGCTGGCGATCGCCGTCGTCGCCAAGGAGCGCAAGGACGACGTCAAGCTCGGCCAGGCGCTGGGCAAACTGCTCGAGGAGGATCCCTCGATCAGCGTCGTCCACAATGCCGAGGCGCACGAGGTGGTGCTGTGGGGCCAGGGCGAGATGCAGCTGCGCGTCGCCACCGAGCGGCTGGCGGATCGCTTCGGCGTCGCCACCACCTCGCACAAGCCGACGGTCGGCTATCGCGAGACCATCAAGCGGCCCATCCAGCAGCGCGGTCGTCACAAGAAGCAGTCGGGCGGGCACGGGCAATACGGCGACGTCGTGCTCGACATCAAGCCGCAGCCGCGCGGCGCGGGCTTCAACTTCAGCGAGGAGATCAAGGGCGGTGTGGTGCCGCGTAACTACATCCCCTCGGTGGAGGAAGGCGTCATCGAGGCGCTCAAGCACGGCCCGCTCGGGTTCCCGGTGGTGGACATCGCGGCCAAGCTCGTCGACGGCTCCTATCACACCGTCGATTCCTCCGACATGGCATTCCAGCTCGCCGGCCGGCTAGCCATCCACGAGGCCTTGCCGCAGTGCCAGCCGGTGCTGCTCGAGCCGATCTACGAGGTGGAGATCGTGTGCCCGTCGGAAGCAACTGCGAAGATGAACGCGCTCATGTCTGGACGCCGCGGCCAGATCCTTGGCTTCGACACCCGCTCGGGCTGGGATGGCTGGGACGTGGTGCGGGTGCAGATGCCGGAAGCGGAGATAGGCGACCTCATCGTGGAGGTGCGCTCGGCGACCGCGGGCGTCGGCAGCTTCACGTTCAAGTTTGACCATATGGCCGAGCTCGTCGGCCGCACCGCCGATCAGGTGGTGGCGGCGCGCAAGGCGGCGGCGGCGTAAGCGGAGCACGAACGACAGAGGACAGAAGCCGGCAACGCCGCATCCGTCCTCCGTCCTCTGCTAGGGGCCGCGCACGCCGATTTGCTGTCGCGGGATGATGGAAATCTCGCCGCTCGCTTCGAAGATGGCGAATTTGATCTCGTCCATCCGCTCGAGCCCGTAGCGCTGCCGCGCGGCTTCCAGCACCGCGTCCTCGGTCAGTCGCGCCCGCCGCAAGCGGCCGTGCAGCACGCGGCCGTTCTCGACCACGATGGTAGGAACGCCTTTCAGAACCTTGGCGATGCTCGGCACATCGCGCTCGATGAACGACACGATGATATCCACGATGACGAAGGTCGCGACAATCAGGAATGCATGGGTGAGCGAGTAATCCTGTGCCGTCAACGCGCGTTGCACCACCCCGCCGACGATCAAGAACAGTATGAAGTCGAACACCGTCAATTGACCGAGCGCGCGCCGGCCCGAGCCCCGGATGATGAGCCATAGCGCCAAATAGACCACGACCGACTTGATCACGCTGTCCATGACATCTCACGGATAGACCAGGATGGAAAATGCCACGCGGCCCTGCGGCGTGGCGGCGCTCAGATCGAACAGGCCGAAGGAAAGCGGACGAGCCCAGATCACGACGGAAAGTTCGCCCGCCGCGGGCGGCAGAAAGCTGAGCTCGAGGCCGCTCGGCCCGGCGCTGCTGCGCTGCGGCCACGGCTCGATATCGCTGATCTCGAAATGCTCGGAAAACGACGGGCTCAGCGTCAGGCTGGCCTCGTTTGCATTGGGTGCGGATATCGTCGCCGCGAGGCGCGACGTCGCGGTGACGCGCTGAAAGCGCTCGTAGGTCAACGACAGTCCAGGATCGCTGACGGTCCGCTTGCTCAGCGGACCATGCGCGAGCAGCCCAGACAGCGCCAGCAGCAGGATAGCGGCGAGCACCACCCACAATATGCGCTCCACCGCCCAGAAGGCGTATTGGAGCCGCATGTTCTCGTGCACGGGATAACTGCGACTATCGCGCTCACGCATCAAAAGCCAACCGGATATCTCTTCTTCCAATAGGCTGAGAACGCACGCTTAGCCCCGCCGGTTCCGGGCCCGGGGGACGCACCAGTCGGCGCGCCTCGGTCACTGCGGCCTGCCGCAGCCGTGACTTGCCCGTGATGGGCGGTGGGCGTATCGGAATAGGGTCTCGAATCCAGAGGACGAGCCCATGCACGCCATTCGTCGCCGCGGATGGGAAATCCCCGAACGCCTCGCCACCCCCGAGCATTTGTTCTTCGATCGCCGCGGCTTCCTGGCGGCGGCCGGCGCGGCCGCGCTGGCGTTGGCGCCGCGCGCAGCCTCGGCGCAGCGCATTGCCGACGTGCCGGACCCGACCAAGGACCTCTATCCCGCCAAGCGCAACGAAACGTATGCGCTCGACCGGCCCGTCACCGACGAGAAGGTCAATACCAGCTACAACAATTTCTACGAGTTCGGATCGAGCAAGAACATTGTCAAGGCGGCGCAGGCGCTCAAGCTGCGACCGTGGACCGTCAAGATCGACGGCATGGTGGAGAAGATGCAGGAGATCGGCCTCGACGATCTCATTCGCAAGATGCCGCTGGAGGAGCGGCTCTATCGCCACCGTTGCGTCGAGGCATGGTCGATGGCAATCCCGTGGAGCGGCTTCCCGCTCGCCAAGCTCGTGGAATTGGCCAAGCCTTTGTCCTCGGCAAAATATCTGCGGATGGAGACCTTCCTCGACCCCGCGCTCGCGCCGGGGCAGCGGCAAACCTGGTATCCCTGGCCGTATGTCGAAGGTCTGACCATCGCGGAGGCGACCAACGAGCTCGCCTTCCTCGTCACCGGCGCCTATGGCAAACCGGTGTCGAAGCAGCAGGGCGCGCCGCTGCGACTCGCAGTGCCCTGGAAATACGGTTTCAAGTCGATCAAGTCGATCGTGCGCTTCAACTTCACCGATCAGCGGCCGAAGAGCTATTGGGAGGCATTACAGTCCTCGGAGTACGGCTTCTGGGCCAACGTCAATCCGCAAGTGCCGCATCCGCGCTGGAGCCAGGCCACCGAAGAGCTGATCGGGCTCAACGAGCGCCGGCCGACGCTATTGTTCAACGGCTACGGCGATTCCGTCGCAGGGCTTTACAAGGGCCTCGAGAACGAGCGGCTGTGGGCGTGAGCGACTGCCGCTTCACCCGCTGCGCGGCGCACCGAGAACGAGCGGGTTGATCCAGTAGCAGGTGCCCTTCGTCAGGTTGATGGTTGGGCCCCACTCGATGTCCTTGCTCGCATCCGGGATTTCGAAGCCGAGCGTGAGACGGGAGAGGCCGGTGTCGCGCGTGGTGAGCGCGGTGACCCCGACTGCCGGCTTCCACTTGTAGACCGTCTTCGTCTCCGGATCGGCCACCAGGAACGTCAGCGGTTTCTTGTAGAGCGCCAGCGCGCGATTGCGCAGCCCGATCACGGCATCGCTCGAATGCAATAGCGTCGCCGCGCCGCCGATGGTGCCGATCGCATTCGGCGCCCAGCCTGGCAGCGACAGCGTCGTCGCCGTCACCGGAATGATCAGGAAGTGCAACGTGTCCAGCCGGTGCTTGGCTTCGACGTCGCAATCGGCCATCGCCTGCACGAGCCAACCGTAGTCGCCACTGTCCGTGCCGGCCGGGTCGGCGGCAGCTTCCTTCGCTTGCGCCTCGGGTTGCCTGCTCTCCTCGTTGCGCAAGGCATGCCAGCCGAGCACGATCAGCCCGCCAACCAAAAGCATCGCCGACAGCGCAACGGTGGCCGCGACCGGATTGGGCAGGTTGCGTGCGTGGCAACTCGGGCAGGCCGGCGCGAAATAGGAGGCGGCCGCGCCGCAGCGTTGGCAGTGACCGATGAGGAATCGAGCCATCCGACCGAATCGAATCAGCGCAGAATCGCTGGGCGCAAACACTAAAGCGTTTTCGGGCCGAGCGGAATCCGCTCCGTCAATCCTGCCGAACCGGCTCGAAATCGGTCGCGGGCCTTGGAAATCCTCAGGGAAGCATTATTCAGTATTCAGCTCGATCAGCAGCCGTCTAACGCCAGGGAGTGGCGCGGTCATGACCGAACATCTCTCGATCCATGATCGCGATGTATTGCTGGTGGTCGATATCCAGAATGACTTCTGCCCCGGGGGAGCGCTGGCCGTGCCGCGCGGCGGCGAGGTCGTGCCGGTGATCAATCGCCTCGCGCGGCGCTTCGAGCATGTGGTGCTTACGCAGGACTGGCATCCTGCCGGGCACCAATCGTTCGCCTCCTCCCATTCGGGCCGCAAGCCATACGAGACGATCGAAGTCGCCTATGGCTCACAGATTCTTTGGCCGGACCACTGCGTACAGGGCACGCCGGGTGCCGACTTCCACAAGGAGCTGCAAATCCCGCATGCGGAGCTCGTGCTGCGCAAGGGCTATCACCGCGAGATCGATTCGTACTCGGCGTTCTACGAGAACGACCGCACCACCCATACTGGGCTTGCCGGATATCTGCGGGAGCGTGGCTTGCGGCGCATCTTCGTCGCCGGGCTCGCGTTCGATTTCTGCGTCCGCTACTCGACCGAGGACGCACATCGCGAAGGTTTCGAGGTCATGGTGATCGAGGAGGCCTGCCGCGGCATCGACGTCCGCGGCTCGGTGGCGGCGACGCGCGAAGCGCTGGGTGCGCTGGGCGTGCGCTGCGTACCATGCGATGTCGTCGCCTGACTGCGGTTGGCGTTACTGACTTTCGCCGGCTTCCGCCTCGGCGAGGCGGCTGCGCCAGTCCTTGCGACTGCGGATAAGCGAGGCGGCGGCGAGCGCCAGCAGCCCGGCGCACACCGCCAAGAGCGCCAACGAAATCGGACGCTGGAAGAAGATCGTCCAGTTGCCGTTCGACATGATCAGCGATTGGCGCAGCGACATCTCGAATGTGGGCGCGATCACCAGCCCGAGCACCAGCGGGGCTGGATCGAGCCCGAACTTGCGCAAGCCATAACCGACGACGCCCATGATCAACATGATCCACACGTCGACGATCGAGTGGCTCACCTCGTACACGCCGATGATGCAGAACATGATCACGAGCGGATAGAGATAAGCGTAGGGCAGCCGCAGCACATTCACGAAAATGCCGACCAGCGGCAGATTGAGCGCAAGCAACATCAGGTTGCCAACGTACATCGAGGCGACGAAGCCCCAGAAGATATTGGGATGCTCGTTCACCAATGTCGGTCCGGGCGGAACGCCGTGGATCATCAGCGCGGCGATCAGCACGGCAGTGATCGGCCCAGTGGGCAGGCCAAGCGCCAGCATGGGAACGAAGGCGCCGGTCGAAGCCGCGTTGTTCGCCGATTCCGGTCCGGCGACGCCGGCGACCGCGCCATGGCCGAATTCCTCCGGATGCTTGGAGAGGCGGCGCTCGAGTGCATAGGACAGGAAGCTCGAGATGATGTGGGCGGAGCCGGGGGTGAGCCCAATGAGAAAGCCGACAACGGAGCCGCGCGCGATCGGCATAGCCGATTGCCGCCATTCCTGTCGGCTGGGCAACAATTCGCGCAGCTTGGGCGCGATCACCTTGCCGACCACGTCGGCGGACCGCGTCGACAATATCTCGCCGAGCCCGAACAATCCGACCGCGACCGGTACGATGCCGATGCCGTCGCCGAGCTCGGCAATGTCGAAGGAGAAACGGAAGTGCCCGGTCATATTGTCGATGCCGACGGTGCCGAGCAGGAGCCCGAAGCACGCCATCAGCAAAGTGCGCGGCAGCGAGGTCGAGGACATATAGGCGAGGAACACGAGGCCGAGCACGAGCAGCGCGGTGTATTCGGGTGGGCCGAAGCGCAGGGCGAAGATGGCGAGCGGCGGCGCGATCAGGGTGAGCATGATCACCCCGAATGTGCCGGCGACCCATGAGCCGACCGCGGCGATGCACAGGGCGGCGCCGGCGCGACCTTTCTGCGCCATGGCGTAGCCGTCGATGCAGGTCATGACCGAGGCGGCTTCGCCCGGAATCCGCATCAGGATCGATGTGGTCGATCCGCCATATTGCGAGCCGTAATAGATGCCGGCGAGCATCACCACCGATTTGGTGGTGTCGAGCCCGAACGTGGCCGGCAGCAGGATGCTGATGCCGGAGAGCGGGCCGATCCCGGGCAATACCCCGACGACGGTTCCGACCAGGCAGCCGAGAAAGGCGTACCACAGCACGTCGGGCTGGAGCGCGACCGAGAAGCCGAGCAGCAGGCTTTCTACCGTTCCCATCGCTAGAATCCGAAAACACCGCGCGGGAGCGGCGTCCTGAGCAGCACGTCGAACAGCACATAGACCAGCGCGACCGCGCCAATGGCGAAAGCCGCGGCGGGGAGGGGATGACGGCGTTCGGCGCCGAAGATCAGCGTAAACAGCAGCAAGGCCATGGTGACGACAAAGCCGAGCGGCTGGTAGAGCGCGATGGCGATGGCGGTGATTGCGACGATGCGCGCCGCGTGCGGGGCCTCTCTCCAGTGCATGCTGGCGAGCGGCGCGCTCTCGCCCGCGCGCAGCGCGATGATGAGGCCGAAGACAACCAGCAATGCCGCAACGAGCTTCGGCATCATGCCGGCGCCGGGAAACGACAGCGTGCCGAACGGCAGATCGCCGCTCAACGCGAGCACCAACAGGCCGAACACGACGAAGGCGCCGCCGGCGATGTGATCGGTGCGGAGAGTCATATGACCGGCTCTGGTTCCTGGTTCATCATGGATTGGATGCGCAAATGGCCAGTAGCACGGCCTGTCGTCCCCGCGAAGGCGGGACCTAAATTCCAGAGGCCGTAATGTTGGTACGATGGTTCCCCACTTGCGCGGGGACGACAGCACGGTTTTCGCGCGGCGAAGGAGCAAAAGCCTCTCAGAGTTACCCCTCGACTTTGCCGATGGAGCGGATCGCCGCTTCGATGCGCTTGGTGTCGGCATCCCAGAATTGCGCGAATTCCGGCTGATCCATATAGGCGAGGTCCTGCCCCAGATTGGCGAGCGCGGCCTTGAACTGCTCGCCTTGCGCAGCCTTCTTGAGCGCCTCGCGCAGAAAGGTGACGACGCTCGCCGGCGTGCCCTTGGGCGCGAACATACCGACCCAGAGGTAGTATTCAACGTCGTAGCCGGCCTCCTTCAGGGTCGGCACATCGGGCAGCGCGTTCGAGCGCTGCCCGCCGAACAAGGCCAGCGGCCGCGCCTTGCCGGATTTGATCTGCGACAGGCTGGCGGAAACCGACGACACCAACACCTGCGAATTGTTGCCGAGGAAGGCGGTCAATGCCGGTCCGCCGCCCTGCGTCGGCAGATGCCGCAGCTTCAAGCCGCCTGCGGCAGCCATGAACAGCGCGGTGGGAATATGCAGCGCGCCGTAGAGCCCGGACGAGCTGAAGATGATCTCGTTCGGCCGCTTCTTGCCGTCGTCGACGAACTCCTGCAAATTCTTGTAAGGCTGCTGGTCGTTGACGATGAGCACGCAAGGATCGGCGACGAAACGTGCGAGCGGAATGAAATCGGCATTGGTGAATTTCGGCTGGCGGCCGAACAGGCGATCGACCTCGGCGAAGCCGGAGATCGAGGTGAGGTGTGAGAGCAACGTGTAGCCGTCGGGCTTGGCATGGGCTGCGACCTGGGCGCCGACCTGTCCGGCGGCGCCGGCCTTGGTATCGATCACGACCGGCTTCTGCACCATCGGCTCGAGCACCGCGGCGAGCGGACGCATGACGACGTCGACCGCGCCGCCCGGTGGAAACGGATTGATGACGGTGATGGCGCGACTGGGATAGGCGTCCTGCGCAAATGACGCTTTGAGGGTGGCCGCCGCGGCGGCGGAGCCGATGACGAAGCTGCGTCGATCCACGCGTTCCTCCATTGTTGCGAGCCTGACATCCCTGCCGGCGCCATTGGCGCGGATGGTAGCGATGCCGCTTCGTTCGGGTCAACCGCGCCTAGTGTGGCGGTTCAGAAGTCCGTATCATTCTTGCAGCGACTCCGAAATGCGGACTTCTGAACCAAAGCCACACTAGATCAATAAGTTGCTGGTGTCCCTCGATTCCGAAGTTCGCAAACGAGGGGTGCCGCACAATGATGCGAACTTCGGAATCGGGACACCAGTGTCACGATTGCGAAATCGGCCGCCTTGCTTTTGCCGTCGTGGCGGAAGCCGCGGCGCGCGTTCAGTCGATGATGGCGACCGCGCGCGTCCAGCCGGCGGAGCCGCCGCGCACCTTGACTGGAAAGCAGCTCACCATGAATCCCTTGGCCGGCAGCGCTTCGAGATTGTGCAGCTTCTCGATATGGCAATAACCGATCTCGCGGCCGGCCTTGTGTCCCTCCCAGATCAGGCTGGCATCGCGGCTGGCGAGGTATTTCTCCCGCGTATGAACGAAAGGCGCGTCCCAGCTCCAGCCGTCGGTGCCGGTGACGCGCACGCCGCGCTCGAGCAGATAGAGCGTCGCCTCGCGGCCCATGCCACAGCCCTTGGCAACATAGTCGGGGCGCCCGTAGGCCGCGCCCGCGCTGGTGTTGACGAGCACGATCTCGAGCGGCGCTAGCGCGTGCCCGATGCGCTCGAGCTCGGTCTCGACGTCGCGCGCGCTGGCGACATAGCCGTCGGGGAAATGGCGGAAGTCGAGCTTCACCGCGGGCTGCAGGCACCATTCCAGCGGCACCTCATCGATGGTGATTGCGCGCTTGCCGCCATCCATGGTCGACGCGAAATGCCAGGGCGCATCGAGATGGGTGGTGTTGTGAGTCGAGAGCCTGATCCACTCGATCGCCCAGCCTTCGCCGTCGGGCAAATCCTCCTCGCGCAGGCCGGGAAAGAACTTGACCACGTCTGCGGCGGTCTGGCGGTGGGTGAAATACTCGATCTTCGGGCCATAGCCCGGCGGATCGGCGGCAACCTCGTTCTCGAGCGGCACCGAAATGTCGATCAGCCTGCGCGGCATGATGAGCGCTCCTCGTGCTGCGATTTCATGAACTCTGACGCTTGCGATTCTGATAGCCTACGGGATGCCCGCCGAAGCCTGCCGCCGACGTGATCGACGGCAGACACAACTATCTTTGGTAGCTGACAGAGACAAAGTGAGGACCTCATCCATGCCGGCTTACTGGGTTGCGCGTTCCAAGATCAACGATCCCGCCGAGTACAAGAAGTACACCGATCTGGTGCCGGACATCATCGCCAAGTTCGGCGGCAAAGTGCTCGCGCGCGGCGGCCGCTATCAGATCATGGAAGGCCCGGACAAATTTCACCGCTTCGTGGTGATCGAGTTCCCGACCTTCGAGCAGGGGGTCGCTTGCTTCACCTCGCCCGAATACAACCGCGCCGCGGCGTTCCGCCGCAACGGCGCCGGGGAGGTCGAGACCATTATGGTCGAGGGCGGCGACCCCAGCCGCTGACCGGCGGGCAGTGTCCCACTAGCCGATCCGTGCGGGCGCCGGTAACATCGTCCCGAACCAACGCAAATGTCTGGGAGGAAGCAACATGCCTCGTGACGTGAACAGGCGATCGTTGGCCGGCGCGGTCGCGGTCTTTGCCTTGATTGCTGCTGGTGGGCTGGCCGCCGCTCCGGCGGCGGCGCAGACCGGCGAGCCGGTCAAGATCGGCTACAGCCTGGCGCTCACGGGCGGGCTTGCGCCCAACGGCAAGTCCGCGCTGCTCGCGCAGAAGATTTGGGAAGAGGACGTCAACGCCAAGGGTGGGCTGCTCGGCCGTCCGGCCAAGCTCATCTACTATGACGACAAGAGCTCGCCCGCCGAGGTGCCGTCGATCTACACCAAGCTGCTCGACATCGACAAAGTCGACCTGATCATCGGCCCCTATGCCACCGCGCAGATCGCGCCGGCGATGCCGATTGTGATTCAACGCAAGAAGACCTTCGTGGCGCTGCTCGGGCTCGCGGTGAACAGCGAGTTCAACTACCCGAACTACTTCGCGATGATCCCGTCCGGCCCAGACGCCAAGCCGGCGTTCACGAAGGGCTTCTTCGACGTGGCGATGGCACAGGACCCGAAGCCGCAGACGGTGGCGATCGTGGCTGCCGACCAGGAATTTTCGCGCAACGCCGCCGACGGCGCGCGCGAGAACGCCCAAAAGGCGAAGCTCAAAGTGGTCTACGACAAGACCTATCCGCCCTCGACCACCGACTTTGCGCCGATCGTGCGCGCGATCGCGGCGACCAATCCGGACCTCGTCGTCGTTTGTTCCTATCCGCCCGATTCGGTCGGCATGGTGCGCGCGGTCAACGAGATCGGCTTCAAGCCCAAGATGATCGGCGGCGGCCTCGTCGGCCTGCAGGCAACCGCCATCAAGACCCAGCTCGGCCCATTGCTCAACGGTTGGACCACCTACGACTTCTGGCTGCCGGTCCCGAAGATGGACTTTCCCGGCGTCGCGGATCTCATCAAGCGCTACCAGGCGCGCGCCGCGGCCGAAGGCGTCGATCCGCTCGGCTACTACATGGCGCCCTGGGGCTATGCCCAGCTGCAGGTGCTGCAGCAGGCGGTCGAGGGCACCAAGAGCCTCGACGATGCCAAGCTCGGCGACTACATCCGCGCCAACACCTTCAAGACCGTGGTCGGCGACGTCAAGTTCGGAGCCAAGGGCGAATGGGCACAGTCGCGCGTGCTGCAGGTCCAGTTCCAGAATGTGAAGGGCAATGATGTCGCCCAGTTCAAGGATATCTCGACCCAGGTCGTGGTGTCGCCGGCCGAGTACGAATCCGGCAAGGTGATCTACCCATACGAGAAAGCGAAGTAGCAACAGAAGCCGCGCTGCTACAGCCCCAAATAAAACTTGCGGATCAGCTCGTTGTTGTTGAGCTCGTCGGCGGAGCGGCCCTCGAACGCGATCTGGCCGTGCACGATGACGTAGCCGCGGTCGGCAATGCGCAATGCCTGCGGGAAGTTCTGCTCCGCCATCAGCACGGTGAGCTTGTACTGCTCCTTGAGCTCCTTGATCTTGTCGATGGTGCGGCTCACCAGCACCGGCGCCAGCCCCACCGACGGCTCGTCGATCAACAGGATGCGCGGCGCCAGCATCAAGGCGCGCGCGAGCGCAAGCATCTGCTGCTCGCCGCCGCTCATGGAGCCGGCAAGCTGCGCGCGACGCTCGGCGAGCCGCGGGAAGCACTCGAAGCAGAAGTCGAGGTTGGTCTTGAGCGTCGCGCGCGCCTTGCTGCGGAAGGCGCCGAGCAGCAGGTTTTCCTCCACCGTCAGGCGCGGGAACAGGCGGCGGCCTTCCGGCACCAGCGCGATGCCGAGGTCGACGATCTGCTCGGTAGTGCGCCCAACAAGGTCGTGCTTTTCGCCGTCGATCTCGACCACGATCTTCCCGGTGCGCGGGCGCACGATGCCCATGACGCATTTCATCAGCGTCGACTTGCCGTTGCCGTTGGTGCCGAGCAGCACCACGGTCTCGCCCGCACCGACGTTCAGCGACACGTCCTCGAGCACGCGCACGCTGCCATAGGCGGCGTCGATCTTCTCGATGGTGAGGCTATTGGCCAAGGTAGGCCCTCTCGACCTCGGGATCGCGGATCACCTGGTCGGGCTTGCCGTCCGCGATCTTCTTGCCGGAAACCAGCACGACCAGGCGCTGAGAAAATCTCATGACCGCGCGCATGATGTGCTCGATCAGGATGATGGTGATGCCGCGCTCGTTGAGCTGGATGAGCAGGCTGACGATGTCGTCGACTTCCGACTGCGAGAGCCCGGCCATCGATTCGTCGGCGATCAAGAGCTTCGGCTCGGCCGCCATCGCGCGCGCGAGCTCGAGCTTGCGCATCTCGACCTGGGTCAGGTCGCGCGGCAGCTTGGTCGCCTTGTCGGCGAGGGCGACCAGCCGCAACAGCTCGGCACAGCGCGCGTCGAGCTCGCTTGCCGAGAGCGAGGTCCCCGGCCGCGCATTCACGGTGTAAAGGAGCGGCACTCGCAGGTTGTCCGCGACCGTCAAGGTCGCGAACGGGCGCGGGAGCTGGAAGCTGCGTGCCATGCCAAGGCGCGTGCGCTCGTGCGTGAGCAGGCCGTCGACCGCCTCGCCGTTGAAGCGCACCGTGCCGGTCTCGTTGTTGAGCGTGCCGCAGATGCAATTGACCAGGGTCGATTTGCCGGAGCCGTTGGGACCGATCAGGCCGACGCGCTCGCCCTCGGCGACGGCGAGGTCGATACCGTCTAGCGCGACGAAACCGCCAAAGCGCTTGCTCAGTCCCGTCACCTCGAGCAGCGCGCCGGCCATCACTTCGCCCTTCCGCGCAAGAAGTCCTGCACCAGCCCGACGATGCCGTTCGGCGCAATGATTACGAAGCCGACCAGCAGCAGGCCGACGATCAGAAGGTTGACCGCCGAGGAGATGGTGACGGTTGCGATCTGCTGCAACGACCCGAGCAGGATGGCGCCGATCAGCGGCCCGATCCAGCTGGTGGTGCCGCCGATCATCGGCATGGCGATGGAGTTGACCGCGTATTCGAGCCCGAAGGCGGACGAGGGCTGTAGATAGCCGATGTAATAGGGAAACGGCGCGCCGGCCATGCCCATGAGCGCGCCCGAGAGCGTGGTGGCGATGAGCTTGAGCTTCAGCGTCGGCACGCCCGAGGCTTCGGCCGCGAGCTCGTCGTCGCGGATAGTGGCGAAGCCGTAGCCGAGTTGCGAACGCTCGATGCCGCGCGCGGTGGCGAGCGCGATGACCGCCAGCGCCAGCATCAGCAGGAACAGATATTGCACATAGGGGCCGATCAGCGGAATCTCGTTCGGACGGATGATATAGGCGCCGCGCGAGCCCCCGACGTAGTCCCAGTTGACGACGAGGGTCTGCAGCACGACGGCGAGCGCAAGCGTGGCAATCGCGAAGAAGGCGCCGCGCAGCCGCAGCGTCAGATAGCCCATGCCGAGCCCGACGATCCCGGAGACGATGCCGCCGATCACGATCAGGATCGGGATCGGCAAGGGGTAGAGCTTGTGCATGAACACCGTCGCATAGGCGCCGAGCGCGAAGAACGCCGCCGAGCCGAAGTTCACGTAGCCGGTATAGCCGCCGAGAATGTTCCAGGCGGTCGCCAGCACGATGAATTGCAGCACCGTGTAGCCGGCGAAAAAGACGTAGTCGTTGTTCAGCATACGCGCGCCGAAGAACACGCCGGCCGCAACCGCGATCGAGATCAGCAAAAACGCACAGGTCCGCACGATCGATAATCCTATCGTCCGAGGAGACCCGCGGGTCGAAACGCAAGGGTGAGGAGCAGCACGCCGAATGCCACCGCCGGCGCCCATGACGGCCCGTAAAAGGTGGCGGTGAAGCTCTCGAGGATGCCGAGCAGCATGGCGCCGATCACCGTGCCGGGAAGGCTGCCGAGACCGCCGAGCACGCAGATCGCGAACACGCGGCCGATATATTCGCGCCCGACCGAGGGCTCGACCGGTTGAATGATGATCAACAGCGCGCCGGCGACCGAGGTGGTCGCGATCGAGATACCGAACGCGATGCGTTTGATACGAACGGGAGAAGCGCCCATGAGGCGCAGCGCCAACTGGTCCTGCGCCACCGCGGAGATCGCACGCCCGATGAAGGTGTAGGACAGGTAAAGCTGCAGCGCGGCGAACAAGGCGAGCGCGGCGATGCAGGGCACCAGCATGCGCAAGGGAAAATCCATCATGCCGAGGCGCCAGCTCGGTCCGATATAGGGCGCCTCGACGTAGCGATAGTCGACACCGAAAATGAGGATGAGCATGACTTCGGTCACGAAGAGAAGACCGAAGAAGAAGGAAAGCCCGCGCAGCGATTCCTGCCCGCGCCGCTCGAACGACTCGTAGTAGACTTGGTAGACGCCGGCGCCGAGCAGATAGAACACCGGCAGCATGACGATGCTGACCACGATAGGGTCGATGCCGAGGCGGGTATTGACGATATAGGCGATATACGAGCCGAGGATGATGAACGCCGGGTGCGCGATGTTGACGATGTCGAGAATGCCGAACGAGATCGACACGCCGAGCGTCACCGCGGCGTAGAACCCGCCGAGCAGAATGCCGGCGATCACGGCGTTGATCAGCAGATCAAAGCTAAGACCCACTTGTTCCCCCCAAAGCCCGATTTCCGCGGACGCGGGCTCGTTCGCGCGGACGAGCTTCTCTTATTTTGGCAGCCAGTGTGCAGGAAGGGTGTCGTCTTGGCTAGTCCGCTTATGGACGTTCGGTCGCTGCGCGGGCCAAGCCGGCGAGGGCAGCGGACAAGCTATCGACGACGCGACTGGTGTCGTCGCCAAGCCCGTACCTCGTCGCAATCCATTTCGGATCATTGTAGGACAGCCATGTCTTGCCGTCCGCATCCTCCCAAACCAGCGCCTTCAACGGCAAATCGACGCCGACCCTCTGGTCGGATTGCATGAGCGGCGTACCACCCTTGGCGTTGCCGAAGATCAGGACCTCGGTCGGGCGCAACGGTAAGCCGACTTGCGTGGCACCCGCGGCGTGATCAATCCGGGCAAACACCGTCAGGCCCCGGGCGGTGATCTCCGACTCGAGTCGATCCGCCGTGTCCTTCGCCCCAAAGCTGCTCGCTATCGTGATCAAGCCATCCGCGGCCATTGCGGTTGCTCCCCAAAAGCAAATGCCGAAGATCGTCGCGGCGAGCATGCCCACCAGCGACGGGCACATCCGCAATCGCATGGATGGCTCCACGCTCCCTCGCACGACCGCGCGGGCCGACGCAAATGCATCGACCCTCGGAATCAGCGCGACGTCATGCCGCGGCTTGCTGCCGCACATGATCGGGCAGCGGCATCGGCTTGTTGGCGCTTTGCAGGAACTCGATGGTCATGAAGACCATCTCCTTGTCGCCGAGATTTTCGAGATCGTGGATCTTGCACTGGCCGGAGCCATAGCTCTCATGCCGCGTCTCGCCCGGCGCATATGTGTATTCGACAGTGGTGCCGTCGTGCACGTGCTGGCGCCCGCGCCCACCGCTGACCGAGGTCCAGAAATAATCGAGCACGTGGCGGTGGAAGCCGATACGCTCGCCGGGCTTGAGGCGGATTATCCACACCCGGACGCGATCGGTCTCCGACACCAGTGAGGTGCCGACGCAAGGGTTGGGGTTGTTCTTCTCGCGTTCGAACTCCGCGGCGATCTCCGGCGGCCACGCCGCGCGCTCGGACTTTTCCGCCTGCTTGTCCAACATCGTTAGAGCCATGGCATTCCTCCAGGTTTGGCCCGATATATAACAACTTTGTCCAGGTGGAAATGGCGGGGTCGCGGCAATTGCACGAGGCAGCCAAGCGGCGCGCGCTGGTCGTCGGCGGCTCCATGAGCGGGCTCCTCGCCGCGCTGCTGCTACAGCGCGCCGGCTGGGACGTCGACGTGTTCGAGCGGGTCGAGAGCGAGCTCTCCGGTCGCGGCGCCGGCATCGTTGCGCAGCCGGACCTGATCGCGACGCTGCGTGAGCTCGGCATTGATGCCACCGACCTCGGCGTCGAGATCACCACCCGCAAGATCCTCGATGCATCGGGACGGCTGGCGGGCGAATGTGCATGCCCGCAGGTGCTTACCGCCTGGGAGCGTGTCTATCGCGCGCTGCGCGACGCCTTTCCCGCCCAGCACTATCATCGCGGCCGCGGCGTGCGCGAATTCGAGCAGTCCGAACGCTCGGTGGCGGCGCGGTTCAGCGACGGCGCAACCGCCGAGGGCGAGCTGCTGGTAGGCGCGGATGGCCTGCGCTCCACCATCCGCCAGCAATGCCTGCCGAAGCTCCTGCCGCTCTATGTCGGCTACGTGGCCTGGCGCGCGCTCATTCCCGAAGCGAAGTTTCCGCCCGCGATCCATCGCGAGCTGTTTGACACCATGACATTTTGCCTGCCGCCGGGCGAGCAATTCCTGGGCTATCCGGTGGCCGGGCCGGACAATGATCTGCGCCCCGGCCACCGCCGCTACAACGTCGTGTGGTATCGGCCGGCGGATGAGCATGGCGAGCTGCAACGCCTGCTGACCGACGAGAGCGGCACCACTCATGCGATCTCGATTCCGCCGCCGCTGATCGCCCGCGACGCCATCGCGCAAATGCGCGCGGCGGCCGAGCGGCTGCTCGCGCCGCAATTCCGCGCGGTGGTGCGCATGATCGACGAGCCGATCCTGCAGCCGATCTACGACCTGGAGACGCCGCGCATGGCGTTCGGCCGGGCGGCGATCATCGGCGATGCCGCCTTCGTTGCGCGGCCGCATGTGGCAGCCGGGGTGGCCAAGGCAGCGGATGACGCCGCTGCGCTGGCGGCTGCGCTCGCGGACCGCGAGGTCGAGCCGGCGCTGCGGCGGTTCGAGGCGGCGCGAGTGCCGGTCGGACGCCGCATCATCGAGCGCGCGCGCCATCTCGGCGCCTATCTTCAGGCGACGCAAACGGCGGAGGAGCGCGCCCGCTCGCAACGCCACAGCATTCCTGAGGCGGTGCTGGCGGAGACCGCGGTGCTCGATTTCCTGCGGGAGTGACGCCGCGCCCCATCCGCGTCATACGCGGACTTGACCCTTGGCGCGGCGCGGCGCCTTCTTCCGCCGCTTGACGCCGGCCAGCGCCTCCAGCACCGCGCAGACCGCGGCGGTGTCGTGCTCGGCATGGCCCGATTTCATCGCTTCCGCATAGACCGGAACGGTGGCGTCGAACATCGGGGTCGGGCACCCGAGCTGCCGCGCGAACTCGCCGATCACCGCCATGTCCTTCTGCCAGACCGATATCTTCATGGTGGCGTCGCCGTAGCGATCCTTCACCATCATCGGCGCGCGCAGCTCGAAGACGCGCGAGTTGCCGGCGCCCGAGGCGACCATTTTGAACACCGTCTCGGCATCGAGGCCGGCCTTGAGCCCGAGCACCATCGCCTCGGCGCTGGCAACGTTGTTGATGGCGACCAGAAGGTTGGCGACGAATTTCATGCGG
>JBKPUA010000246.1:0-11016 GCA_046735815.1 Pseudomonadota bacterium | reverse complement strand
ATCCACGTCCGCGCCGATGACCATGCGTGTTGCGGCGACCTTCTCGCCCGGGTCGCGCCCCTCCATGACCAGCGGCACCCATTCGGCGAGCTGCTGCTTGTCCTCGCTGTACTCCATGCCGCGATAGGAGTGATGCGCGGTAAGCGCCTCGTAGCGCTTCTTCAGGAACGTGACGTTGTCTGCGCCACGCACGAAACTCATGTGCGGGACCGGATGGATGAAGGACTGCGGGTCCGCGATGGCTCCTTTCTTGACCAGATAGGACCACAGCTGCCGCGACAGGTCGAACTCGACGTTGACCTCGAGCGCCTTCGAGATGTCGATGCTGCCGTCGCTCCGCTCCGGCGTGTAGTTGAGCTCGCACAGCGCCGCATGCCCGGTGCCGGCGTTGTTCCAGGCGTCGGAGCTCTCCTCTGCCGCGCCCGGAAGCGTTTCGAATATTTCGATCTTCAGCGCGGGGTCGAGCTCCTTGAGAACGACCCCCAGCGTGGCGCTCATGATCCCGGCGCCGACAAGCACGATATCGGGCTCCGAGGCGGCACGATTTCCAGCCATGGTTCTCTCCGATCCGAGGTGCTCGGCGGCGGCAACGGCAGCCGCGGCTCTCGCCACCTTCCAAGCCAAGCATCGCCGGCCGTGACTTGGCACGGACCCATTGCCATGGCAACGGCAGCCTAGCTCGGCCAAAGCACAAACAGACCCAGGGTAAAGGATAAGCCGCGGCCGCGGCGGCGGGCGCTCAGTGGCTCCCGTCGGCGGACGTCGGCCCGACTACGCCGCTGTCGGCGAGGAAACTCATCATCTGCCGCAGCACCGGCCGCACCGTCTCCGGCGCCAGCGCATCGCCGGTGAGCTCGTGGCGCGAGGCTTCCGGGAGATCGACGAGCAGCTTCGGCGACCCGGTGATTTCATCGAACCGATCCTGGATCGCTTTGGTACCGATGACCGTATCCTTGTCCGTATAGATGATCAGGGTAGGGACCTTGAGGTTGTCGAGGTGGAGCGCCCGCCCATAGTTCACCAGGTCCATCAGCGCGACGATGGCTTGCGACGGGTAGCGCGAGGTCCAGAACTCGGCGTGGCCGCGGCTGTCGGGCCGGAACGAATATTCGCCGCCGATGATGATCTGCGCGAGCACGCGGCCGAGCGGGCCCGAGATGAATTTCGCCCGCCAATCGCGGATACCGAAATTGGGCGACAGCAGCACCAGCGCCGCGACGCGCGGCCAGTTGTCCTCGAGCGCCGCCATGGTGGCCAGAAGCGCGCCGGTCGAGGTTCCGATCAGGATCACCCGCTCCCCGATGCGTCGGCCGATGGCCAGCGCTTCGCGCGCGTCATCGAGCCAATCCTGCGCGCGTACGGTTGCGAATTCGGCGCCGCTGGTGCTGCCGTGAGCGGCAAGGCGGGTGAAGAAGGCGTTGGCCCGAAGCCGGCTCGCCAGCGTTTCCACCACCGGCGAGATGTCCTTTCGGCTGGCGGAGAAGCCGTGGATGTAGACGAGCGACAGCGCCGTCGCGGCGCGCGTGGCGGGGTCGTTCCACAGGATGGTCTTGGCGAGATCCGGCCGCACGTTCGGGTGCTGCGCTTCGCGCTGGCGCAGATAGAGGTCGAGGTCGGGAACCTGGGCGAGGTCGAGTCCAGAGGGTTGCGGCGTAAAAGGGAACAGCGGGCCGGAAAGCGCGGCCATGGTGGCGAGCCATAGCACGAGGACGACCGCCCAGGCCCACCACGACGTCCGCCTCGTAATCGTCATCAGCCGCGCAGTTCATCCGCCGCGGGCGAGGGAGGCGGCCGGCGCGCGCGCAGCCGAGCGCCATTTCGACCGCGGCCCTGCCGCTGCGGGCATTTCCGCCACGGCCGGCTCCGGTTGGTCCGCCGATGGTCCGCGCTCGATCCAGCGAATGATCTCGAGGCGCCCATCGAAGTGCTCGACCACCGCCGTGCAACTTTCGACCCAGTCGCCGCAATTGACATATGTGAGGCCGAAGTCGTTGCGCATCACGGCGTGGTGGATGTGGCCGCAGATCACCCCGTCGACGCCGCGCCGCCGCGCCTCCGCCGCCAGCGCTTTCTCGTATTCGCCGATGAAATTGACGGCGTTCTTGACCTTCAGCTTGGCCCATTGCGACAGCGACCAGTAGGTCAGCCCGAGGCCGCGGCGGATGGCGTTGAAATAGGTATTGAGCCAGATCGCGAGGTCGTAGGCGTTGTTGCCGAGGAGCGCGAGCCAACGCGCGTGGCGGATGACGACGTCGAACAGGTCGCCGTGGATCACGAGGTAGCGCTTGCCGTCCGCGCTCACGTGGATTGCGTCCTCGATCACCTCGATGCCGCCGAAATGGGTGCCGTAGTAGTCGCGCAGGAACTCGTCGTGATTGCCCGGCAGGTAGAGCAGCCGCGCGCCCTTGCGCGCCTGGCGCAGCAGCTTTTGCACCACGTCGTTGTGGAGCTGCGGCCAATACCAGCCAGACTTGAGCTGCCAGCCGTCGACGATGTCGCCCACCAGATAAACCGTCTCGGCCTCGTAGTGGCGCAGGAATTCGAGCAGCCGATCGGCCTGGCAGCCCTTGGTCCCGAGATGGAGATCGGACAGAAACAGCGTGCGGACCCGCTTCGGTCCAATCGAAACCCGTTCGAGCATCCGCGATCCCGTCGACGACGAATGCGCGATTTGTCGGTGATTTCTGTTGCAATTGCATGACGGCGAAGCGGCGGTTGTGAGCAGCGTATAGACGGCGTTAGCGTCATCACAGCTTCAAGGAAGCGCTCGATATATCCGAGTGATTCGCCTGCGCCGGCCGATTCGTTCCGGCGCCGGGGGAGACCCGCGTGGCCATCCGACGAGCGATATGGCGATGACACAGGCAGACGAAGCGTTGACCGCCTGGTTCGCGCTCCTGCTCGCCGGGCTGCTCGAGGTCGCGTGGGCGCTGGGCCTGAAATACTCCGACGGCCTTACCCGGCTGTGGCCGAGCCTGGGCATGCTGACGGCGATCGCCTTGAGCTTCGCGCTACTGGCGGTGGCATTGAAATCGATCCCGTTCGGCACCGCCTATGCGCTGTGGACCGGAATCGGCGCCGCGGGCACCGTGATCGTCGGCATGGCGGCGTTCGGCGAGCCGACCGACGTGTTTCGCGTGACGTGCCTCAGCCTGATCATCGCCGGCATGGTAGGACTCAAGCTCGCGTCCGGGCACTAATTTAGAGTGACGCATGTTCTTGTCGGCGAACCGGCCTCCACTTCGCCGGAACATGCGCTGACGCCAAGCGTGTCAGCCGTCGAAACGGATTCACGCAGCTGTCGCACAAGTGTCGAGTCCTTGTCAGACGACGCGGGCAGCTTCCGTCGCGTGATTCGACGGCGGAGGCCCAATGGCCGTCACCACGCGCGCCCGCGCACTCACGCGGCGGCGACTCTTATCTGTTGCGGCATCGTCGGCGGCCGTCGCTGCCGCCGGCTTCGCCAAGCCAGCGTTATCGCGCGCCGGCGACCGGCCGATCATCACCCATGGCATCCAGTCGGGCGACGTCTCGGTCGATTCCGGTATGGTCTGGGCGCGCGCGGACCGGCCGGCGCGCATGCTGGTCGAGATCTCGACCAGCGACAGCTTCCGCGATGTGCGCGAGGCGGTGTTCGTCGATGCGCTGCCGGAGACGGACTTCACCGCCAAGGCGCTGATCGAGGACCTGCCGGCGGGACAGGACATCTTCTACCGCATCCGGTTTCAGGATCACTCGTTTTCCAGCGCGCTCAGCGCGCCGCAGGTCGGACGTTTCCGCACGGCGCCGCGCGCGCGGCGCACCATCTCGTTCGTATGGTCGGGCGACACCGCCGGCGGCGGCTGGGGGATCGACGAGGCGCGCGGCGGCATGCGGACCTACGCCACCATGCTCAACTGCCGCCCCGATTTCTTCATCCATAGTGGCGATCACATCTATGCCGACGCGCCGATTCCGGCGGAGCAGAAGCTTCCTAACGGAGCCGTATGGAAGAACCTCGTCACCGAGGAGAAGTCGAAGGCCGCGCAGACCCTCGCCGAGTTCCGCGGCAACTACAAATACAATCTGCTCGACCGCAACCTCGTCGCGTTCAACGTCGAGGTCCCGCTGTTCGCGCAATGGGACGATCACGAGGTCACCAACGACTGGTGTCCCGGTGCCGCGCCCGGCTCAGGAGGCGACAAGGGCATCCTCAAGTTGGTCGCGCGCGGATGTCGCGCCTTCCACGAATTCATGCCGATGCGGGAGACATTGGCGGAGGCCGGGCGGATCTATCGCAAGATCAGCTATGGCCCGCTGCTCGATATCTTCCTGCTCGACATGCGCTCCTACCGCACGCCGCTACGCGCCGATGGCGCCGCCGCTGCGATCCTCGGCGCGATGCAACTGTCGTGGCTCAAGCGCGAACTGGCGCGCTCGCAGGCGACCTGGAAGGTCATCGCCGCCGACCTGCCGATCGGGGTGGTGAGCGGCGACGCCATCGCCCAGGGCGACGGCGCGCCACGCGGCCGCGAGCTCGAGATCGCCGAACTCCTCGCCTTCATCAAGCATGCCGGCATCCGCAACACGGTGTGGATCACCGCCGACATGCACTACACCGCGGCGCACTACTACGACCCGAATCGGGCGGTGTTCCAAGATTTCGAGCCGTTCTGGGAGTTCATCTCCGGCCCGATCCATGCCGGCACCTGGCGCCCCCAGGCGCTCGACAACAGCTTTGGGCCGCGCGCCGTGTTCCAGAAGGGCTGCGGCGCCGACCAGCGCGACGACCTCGCCCCCTGCTTCGGGCTCCAGTTCTTCGGCCATGTGGCGATCGACGGCGCCACCGAGGTCATGACCGTCACGCTCAAGGACGTGGCGGATCGCGCGCTGTGGTCGATCGCGTTGCCGCCGCGGGCTGGGCCGCGGATGGCGAACAGGGCGAGTGGTGAATAGCGAATAGCGAATAGCGAATAGAATGCCCCGCCTCACTATTCGTTACTCGCTATTCGCTCCCTGCCAATCCCCGCATCACGAACCGATTAAGCCGCGCCGCGAAGGCGGCGGGATCATCGGGCACCGTGCCGTCGAGAATCTGCGCCTGCTCGAACAGCAGTGCGGCGAGATCGTTGACGTCCGCCTCGCGTCCGTCTTTCTGCGCACTGGCGACCGCGCACACGATGGCGTGGCGCATATTCAATTCGAGGATCGGCTTGATGCCGACGCCGCGGTTCTGGCGCGCCAGCAGGCGCTCGACCTCGAGATCGGGGCCGTGCTTGCCTGCCACCAGGCAGGCGGGGCTATCGGCGAGGCGCTGGGATGCGCGCACGTCCGAAACGCGCTCGCCGAGCGCCGCCTTTACCGCTGCGATCACGCTTGCCTCGTCGGTTGCGTCAGGCTTTGGCGCGGCTTGCGCGGCGGCATCGAGCACCGGCACAAGCCCGAAATCAATTTCGCCCTTGCTGAGCGATTTGAGCGGCTTGCCGCCGAAGTCGAGCGGTAGCGCGGTCCAGAACGCGTCGATCGGGTCGGTCAGCAACAACACCTCGATCCCTCGCGCGCGCGCCGCTTCGAGCTTGGGGTTCGATTTCAGGCGCTCGGCGCTCTCGCCAGCGAGGTAATAGATTTCGGTCTGGTTCGGCTTGAGATCGGCGACATACTGCTTGAGCGTGCGGGCTTCGGCGGCCGTCGTGGTGAAGCGCGCGAGCGCGAGCAGTGACTCGCGCTTCTCGTCGTCCTCGTAGAGGCCCTCCTTGATGACCGCGCCGAACGCGTCCCAAAGCTTGCCGAATGCCTCGGTGTTTTTCTCGGCGAGGTCTTCCAGCTCGGAGAGCACGCGGCCGGTCAGCGCCTTGCGCATCTGCGCGACGACCGGATTGTTCTGCAGCATCTCGCGCGAGATGTTGAGCGGCAGGTCCTCGCTGTCGACGACGCCGCGGACGAAGCGCAGGTAGGACGGCAACAGCTCCGCGTCGTCGGTGATGTAGACGCGACGCACGTAGAGCTTCACGCGCCCCTTGCGGGTCGGGTCGAACAGGTCGAACGGCCGGCTCGCCGGCGCAAACAGCAACACCGCATAGGATTGCCGCCCTTCCGCCCGGTAGTGCAGGGTCATCGCCGGCTCGTCGAACGCGTGCGCGATGGTGCGGTAGGCCGCGGTGTAGTCTTCCGGCTTGAGCTCGGACTTCGACCGCTGCCACAAAGCGCTCGCCGAATTGATCTGCTCCGATTTGCCCTCGCTGTTCACGAGCTCGATCGGGAACAGGATGTGATCGGAATAGGTCGAGACCACCCGCCTGATCTCATAGGGCTCGAGGTATTTCTTCGCGGTCTCCTTCAGATGCAGCACGACCTTGGTGCCGCGCGGCACCTCCGCGGCCTGCGCCTCGTTGGCGGCTGTGATCTCGAACCCGTTGCCGCCGGAGGACGTCCACACCCAGGCCTCGGGCGATCCCGCACGGCGGCTCACCACCTCGATGCGGTCCGCCACCATGAAGGCTGAATAGAACCCGACGCCGAACTGGCCGATGAGGCCGGCGCCGTCCTTGGTTTCGGCGAGCTTGCTCATGAAGGCACGGGTGCCGGAGCGGGCGACGGTGCCGAGATTGTCGATCAGCTCCTGCCGGTCCATGCCGATGCCGTTGTCGGCGATGGCGAGCGTGTTGGCCTCGGTATTCGGCGTGATGCGGATCGCGAACGGGGCGCCGTCGGCGCTGAGTTCCGGCTTGGCAATGGCCTCGTAGCGCAGCCGGTCGCATGCATCCGACGCGTTCGAGATGAGCTCGCGCAGGAACACGTCGGTCTCGGAGTAGACCGAGTGCACCATCAGCCCGAGCAGCTCGGCAACTTCGGCCTGAAACGAATGGGTTTCGGCGGCGGCCTGTTTCGGAACGGTGTCTGCGTCAGCCATCTGTCTGCTCACAACCATGTCCGGCCAGCACTCAGATCGGGTTCTTAACGGGGCGACATATTCCACCGGCCGTCTGGCAGCGCAACCATGACATCACCAGCGATATCGCGTCGTTGCGTAGACCTTGCGTCTGGAACCGAAATAGCAAGACGTCGCCCCCGTGCAGCTCCCGATATATGCCCTTGTCGAGCAGATTGTAGGCGTTGTCACAGCCGCAAGGCGGCTTCGGGCGGCGCGAATTTCAACTTGAGCGCGTCCGCCACTGCGCGGTGGGTGATCTCGCCCTGGTAGACGTTGAGCCCGTTGCGCAGATGGAGATCTTCGCCGAGCGCGCGGCGATAACCCTTGTCCGCGAGCGCCAGCACGAACGGTAGCGTGCCGTTGTTGAGTGCGAAGGTGGAGGTGCGCGCCACCGCGCCCGGCATGTTGGTGACGCAGTAGTGCACGACGTCGTCCACGGTGTAGGTCGGCGCCGAATGGGTGGTGGGGCGCGAGGTCTCGGCACAGCCGCCTTGATCGATGGCGATATCGACGATGACCGAGCCCGGCTTCATCGCCTTGACGGTGGCGGCGGTGACCAGCTTGGGCGCGGCCGCGCCCGGGATCAGCACCGACGCGATCACCAGGTCGGCGCGGCGGCAAAGGGTCTCGATCGCGTCGCTGGTCGAGAACACGGTGCGCACCCGGGCGCCGAGCTGGCCGGCGATGCGGCGCAGAACTTCCGTGTTGCGGTCGACGACGGTGACGGTGGCGCCCATTCCCGCGCTGATCAGGGCGGCGTGGCTGCCGGCGACGCCGCCGCCGAGGATCACGACGTCGGCCGGCGGTACGCCGGGAACGCCGCCGAGCAGCACGCCGCGGCCGCCGTTCTCCTTCTCCAGGCAACGCGCGCCCACATGCGGCGCCATGCGCCCCGCCACTTCCGACATGGGGGTGAGCAGCGGCAGCGTGCCGTGGGGGCTCGTCACCGTCTCGTAGGCGATGGCGATGACGCCTGAGGCCATCAGATCGGCGGTCTGCTGCGGGTCGGCGGCGAGATGCAGATAGGTGAACAGGACCTGGCCGCGCCGCAGCCGCTTGCGCTCGGCTGCGAGCGGCTCCTTGACCTTCACGATCAGCTCGGCGCGCGCATAGACCTGCGCGGCATCGGGCACTATCTCGGCGCCGACCGCGCGGTAATCGGCGTCGGCAAGGCCGGCGCCCACGCCGGCGTTCGTCTCGATCATGACCTGGTGGCCATTCCTGACGAGCTCGCGCACCGTCGAGGGGACGAGTCCCACGCGGTATTCGCTGTCCTTGATTTCCTTCGGCACGCCGACGAGCATGGATGCGATCCCGCTGTTATGGGCCTTTCGACTGCGGCGGCGAATTCTAGGTCGCAACCGTCACTGCCGCTACCATCGCACATTTGCTCGCGCCGGCGCGGCCGGCGCTGCTTGATTTCCGTCATCGCCTCGCGTTCCCTTGCGCTTGCAAGAGAGCCAGACAGGAGCGCCCCGTGAGCGAGGATCCCTACGCCGTCCTCGGCGTGAAGCCGGACGCAACGCAGGACGAGATCCGCAAGGCCTATCGTCAACTGGCCAAGAAGCTGCACCCGGATCTCAATCCCGGCGACAAGCAGGCGGAGGAGAAGTTCAAGCAGGTCTCCGGCGCCTACGACCTCGTGGGCGATCCGGAGAAGCGCGCGCGCTTCGACAAGGGCGAGATCGACGCCGCCGGCAACGAGCGGCCGCGCGAGCGCTATTACCGCGACTTCCACGGCGCCGACGCGCAGGCGAATGCCTACAGCGACGCCGGCGGCTATGCCGATTTCATGGAATCGGAGGACGTTCTGCGGGACCTGTTCGGGCGGCGCGGCGAAGCCCGCTTTCGCATGCGCGGGCAGGATGCCCTCTACCGGCTCCCCGTCGAGTTCCTGGAGGCGGTCAACGGCGCGACCAAGCGCATCACGCTCCCCGACGGCGGCACCCTCGACGTGGTCATTCCGCCCGGCACCAAGGACAAGCAGGTGCTGCGGCTGCGCGGCAAGGGCGGCCAAGGCATCGGCGGAGGTCCGCCCGGCGACGCGCTGGTCGAGATCGAGGTCGAGCCGCACAGATTCTTCAGGCGCGAGGGCGACGACATCCATCTGGAATTGCCGATCACGCTGCCGGAGGCGGTGCTCGGAGGAAGGCTCGACGTGCCGACGCCGACCGGTCCGGTGCGGATGACCGTGCCCAAGGGCGCGAACACCGGCACGGTGCTGAGATTGAGGGGCAAGGGCGCGCTGCGCGGCGACAAGAGCCACGGCGACGAATACGTGACGCTCAAGATCGTGCTGCCGGAGAAGACCGATCCGCAGCTCGAAGAATTCGCGCGGCGCTGGGAAGCGGCCAAGGACCATAACCCGCGCCAGCATCTGGAGGCTTGAATGATCACCGTCCAGGAATTTCTGCTGCGCGCGCGTCTCGAGCATCACTCGCTCGAGACCTTCATCGCCGCCGGCTGGATCATCCCGCCGCAGACCGAGCCCGAGCTCATGTTCTCCGACATCGACCTCGCGCGCGCTCAGCTCATTCGCGACCTGCGCGAGGATCTCGGCGTCAACGACGAGGGCGTCTCGGTCGTCCTACACCTGATCGACCAGATGCACGGGCTGCGCCGGAGCATGCAGGATCTGCTTGAGGAAATGCGTAAGCCGGGAGATAGATGACGAGGACGGATAATCGTTCTGTCGTCGGCGCTCCGACTCACAACGCCTTGACGATTTCCTCCGTCATCTTTTTGGCGTCGCCGAACAGCATCATGGTGTTGTCGCGGTAGAACAGCGTGTTGTCGATGCCGGCATAGCCGGAGGACAGCGAGCGCTTGGAGAACATCACGGTGCCGGCCTTCCACACTTCGAGCACCGGCATGCCGTAGATCGGCGAGGACGGGTCCTCCTTCGCCGCGGGGTTGGTCACGTCGTTGGCGCCGATCACGAAGGCGACGTCGGCCTGCGCGAACTCCGAATTGATGTCCTCGAGCTCGAACACCTCGTCATAGGGCACGTTGGCCTCGGCGAGCAGGACGTTCATGTGGCCGGGCATGCGCCCGGCGACCGGATGGATGGCGTATTTGACCTCGACGCCTTCTTTCTTGAGCCGGTCCGCCATCTCCCGCAGGGCATGTTGCGCCTGCGCCACCGCCATACCGTAGCCCGGCACGATGATGACCTTGCCGGCATTCTTGAGCATGAAGGCGGCGTCCTCGGCGGAGCCCTGCTTCACTGGCCGCTGCTCCTTGCCGGCCGCCGGTCCCGCCACCTCGCCGCCGAAGCCGCCGAGGATGACCGAGATGAAGCTGCGGTTCATGCCCTTGCACATGATGTAGGACAGGATCGCGCCGGAGGAGCCTACCAGCGCGCCGGTGATGATGAGCGCGGAATTGCCGAGCGTGAAACCGATCCCGGCGGCGGCCCAGCCGGAATAGGAATTGAGCATGGAGATCACCACCGGCATGTCGGCGCCGCCGATCGGGATGATGATCAGCACGCCGAAGGCAAAGGCGGCGAGCGTGAGCAGCCAGAACGCCAGATAACTTTCCGCGCGCACGAGCCAGACGATCAACAGCACGATGGCGATCGCCAGCGCGATGTTGATGGCGTGGCGCGCGGGCAGGATGATGGGCGCGCCGCTCATGCGCGCGGAGAGCTTCAGGAACGCGATCACCGAGCCGGTGAAGGTCACGGCGCCGATGGCGACGCCGAGCGACATCTCGACCAGGTTCGGCTTGTGGATCGCACCGACGGTGCCGATATCGAACGCCGCCGGCGCATAGAGCGCGCCGGCCGCCACCAGCACCGCCGCCATGCCGACGAGCGAATGGAATGCGGCCACCAGCTCGGGCATCGCGGTCATCGGGACGCGGCGCGCAATCACGGCGCCGCTGCCGCCGCCGATGGCAAAGCCGAGCACGACCAGCGACCAGGCGCCGAGGCCGTCGGGCGGATGCGAGGCGAGCGTGGTGACGATGGCGATCGCCATGCCGACCATGCCGAACAGGTTGCCCTGCCGGCTGGTCTCCGGGCTCGACAGCCCGCGTAGCGCCAGGATGAAGAGGACGCCGGCGACGAGATAGAGCAGCGCGACGAGATCAGGGCTCATCCA
>JBKPUA010000245.1:0-5885 GCA_046735815.1 Pseudomonadota bacterium | reverse complement strand
GCGTACCGGCGGCCGCCGGATAGACCCGCGTCACACCCGAGAGCGAGGCGTGGATGTCTCGATCCGAGTCCGCGGTCGACATTACTTCAGATCGGCCGGCAGGAACGAGCTATCGACAATCTTCTTCAGATCGACATCCTGCTGCAGCATGCCGACGCCTTTCATCGCGTGCACGGTGTTCTCGAGCAGCGGCATCTCGATCCGGCCCTCGCTCCAGAACTTGGCGTCGACGAGCTCTTTCACCATGACCCCCACATCCTTCGGCGATAGCGGCGCGTAGACCTTGCTGAGGATCTCGATGGCCTCGTCGGTGTGCTCGTAGATGAACTTGGTGCCGTCGCGGCGCGCGGCCTGGATGGCGCGCAGCTTGTCCGGCCACTCCTTGGTCGCCTGGCCGGTGGCCATGCCGAGCTGCGACGGAATGAGCGGCAGATCTTTCGGTCCGACCAGCACGCGGTACTTGCTCTCGCCGCCCCGGGTGCGGAACAGGATGACGGGGATGGAGGTGACGTCCACCACGCCGTTCTCCAACGCGGTGAGCACGCCGCTGAGGCTGCCGAGCGCCGTCATCTGCACGTCGCCCTGCTTGAGCCCGGCCTGCTCCATCACCAGCACTCCCATCATCTCGCCCAGCGATTTCGGATTGCTGATCCCGAACTTCTTGCCCTTGAGATCGGCGGCGGTCTTGAGCGGCGAATTGGGCATTACGATCACCACCAGGTCGGCGAGCGAGCGCGACGTGATGCTGACGATCTTAACGTCCTGCCCCTGCTCGGCCGCCGCAATGACCGGAGCGGCCGTGACGTCGCCGAAGCCGAGATCGCTGGCCATGGCGTTGCGGACCGAGCTGCCGCCGCCGGCGCCGGAAATGATGCCGCTGATATCGAGGCCGTGCTTCTTGAACAATCCCTTCTCGAGCGCAATGCCGTAAGGCGCGCCGGAGGGGTCGTTGTTGTATTGGGTCACGAGCAGATCGGCCGCTTCGACCGGCCAAGCCGGAGCAAGGCCGAGCGCAATGATGAGGATAATACCCCTGAAGGTCATTCCCGCGTCCTCCCTGCGATCACGTCCGGCGCCCCCGGCCGCGTAACGCGATTTCCAGCGTAGCCCGAGCGGCAACGGCCGTACACGGGAGCGTTGTCGCAAACCCCGCGATCTGCGCGAGCTTTCCGTCCCCCCGATCGCATTTGAACCAATTCACCGGTCAGCGCGACTAATCAGTCGGGAGCCACCCCGCCATCGGCGATCGGGCCGGAACTGGGGTGGTTGATTGGGGCCGTCATGCAGCAAATCTCGCTCTGACCGCGATCTCGGCTCGCCAACGGGCATTTGTGCCGTGGCGCTGCCGGCATTCAGCGAATTTCGGTGCTTTCGGCTCGACTGAACCGCGCATGGGCGCGGCAGGACCTTCCACGTCTCTTGGGGAGATATCGCATGAGTGGCCTTCGTTACGACCGTATCCTGGCAGGCACGGCGCTTGCCCTGATCCTTGCCGCCACCCCGTTCGTGTTCAGCGGCAAGGCGCAGGATATCGACAAGATGGTTACTGCCCCGGCCGCCCCGGCCGCGCCGGCGGCAGCCGCTGCCCCCGCTTCGGCGGCAGCGGTCGAGCCCGCCCCGGCGACGCCCGCCGAGCCTGCCCTGGCGGTGCCCACGGAGCCGGCCGCAACGGCGACCCCTGCCGCCTCTGGCCTGGCGGCCACGACCGAGCAGGCCGCCGCGCCCGATCCGATGGCGGCGCTCGATCCCGCCGATCGCGCGGTCGCCGAGAAGATCCGCGACCGTCTGGCTGCGGCGTCGGACAAGATCTTCGCCAGCAAGCAAGAGCGTTCGGCCGTCGAGGCGTTCTACCAGAAGCGCAACTTCCAACCGCTTTGGGTCGACAAGGGCGTCGAGAACGCGCGCGCCAGCGCCGCGATCGCTCGCTTGAAGGACGCAGATGCCGATGGGCTCGAGGCCAGCGACTACAAGACGCCGACCTTCGCGGGCCTCGGCCCGGATGCGCTGGCCGACGCCGATCTCAAGCTCACGCAGACGGTGCTCACCTATGCCCGCCACGTGCAGGCCGGGCGCTTCCCATACACCCGCGTCAGCCGTAACAACATCGAGCTGCCGCAAGCCGCGCCCGAGGCCGCCGACGTTCTCACTCTGATGGCCGAGAGCACGGATGCGGGCAAAGCGCTCGACACCTTCAGCCCGCAGCACGAAGAGTACCGCAAGCTCAAGGCTGCGCTCGCGGAGCTGCACGCCGCATCAGCCAATGCGAAGAACGCCTCCGCCCGGCAGATCGAGATCATCATCGCCAACATGGAGCGCTGGCGCTGGTATCAGCGCGACCTCGGCGAGGCGCATGTGATCGTCAACCAGCCGGACTTCACGCTCCGGGTGATGCATAACGGCGCCCAGGTCTGGACGACCCGCGTCGTGATCGGCAAGCCCAGCATGGCGACGCCGCTGCTGAGCGAGACGATGAAATACATCACCGTCAACCCGACCTGGCACGTGCCGCAATCGATCGTGCGCAACGAATACCTGCCGGCGCTGGCGCAGGATCCGACGGTGCTCTCGCGCATGGGCCTGCGGGTGCATTACGGTGCCAACGGCGGGGTCGAGATCACTCAGCCGCCCGGCGACGGCAATGCGCTCGGGCGAATCCGGTTCAACTTCCCCAACCGGTTCTCGGTCTATCAGCACGACACCCCGGACAAGTACTATTTCGCGCATGAGGTCCGCGCCTACAGCCATGGCTGCATGCGCGTGCAGGATCCGGCGAAATATGCCGAGGTTCTCCTCAACATTGCGCGGCCGCAGGAGCACTGGACCGCGGAGCGGATCAAGCGGATGTTCGGCGCCGGCGAGCAGGACCTTCAGCTGCAACCGGTGAAGATCTGGGTCCACCTGACCTACCAGACCGCCTTTGTCGACAGCGCCGGCAAGCTGCAGAATCGGCGCGACGTCTACAACCTCGACAGCCGCACGCTCGCGGCGATCAAGGGCGCCCGCGGCGTGATCGAGCCCACCGACCGCAAGCGCGACCCGGAGGTGGCCTCCGGAACCGGCCAGCGCAAGCCCGCTGCCGCCGCGCGGACCAGCGGAACATCCCAGTCCCAGACGATGAACTATCCCGCGCCGGGCTACACCGCTCCGTTCCCGGGGAGCGTCTTCTTCCGCTGAGCATTTCTTCGGCGGACCTCTAATCCAAAGGCCTTGCGCGCCGCGACGGCGCGCAAGGCTTTTTCGATTCTTATATTGGCAAGCGGGTTCGGGGCACTGTTGCTCCCGACCATTCTGTGACGGCTGTCACATCCTCCGCGGCGGCATTCTGGCAAGAAAACTCCCATCCTGACCGCATTCGGAGAGATGGGAGATAGCCATGAGCAATCGTTCCGGAAAGATCTTCACGTGTTTCGCCGCGGCGCTTGCCGTGACCGTGCTATCGACCGAGCTCAGTCTTGCCGGGGATGCTCCGCAGACTGGGATGGACCCGAAGTTCATGGAAATGCTGTCTTCGTTTCAGAAGAAGGCTTTGGAGGCGAGCGAGGCCATTGCTCAGAACATGAAGAAAGCCCCTGAAACGGCCAAGAACGGCACGGATCAGACCCCCGGCCTGGAAAACGGCATGGATCAGGCCCGCAAGCTCATGGAGTCGCTCGCGGAGTTTCAAAAGAAGGCCTTCGGCCCGGGGGCTTCGGACAATCCGAGCGCGAAGTAAACGCATTGCGCCGGGAGATACACGCCATCATGCAACAGCTCGCAACCGCTCACGTTTCGCGAGAAGACGTCCACTTGTTCCGGGTCACGGAGCCCGGATGGTACGTCTTCGACGATGACCACCTGGCCCTGCTCGGTCCATTCGAGTCGCACGAGGAATGCGAGCAGGCGATTGGTCGGGTAGCGCCGGAGTGAATGCTCACGGCGCCGCGTTCCAGTCTCCCCGCTCGAGCGTCCGCCGCAGCACGCGCATGAATGCTTTTGCCGCCGGTGCCGGGCTTTGCGAAGGTGCCGAGGGGAAATCGCGCCCATCTACTTCTGTTGCAGGTTGAGCTTCCGCACCGCCTGTTCGTAGCGGGCGATGTCAGCTTTTATGAATTCCGCATAGTGGGCGGTGCCGTTTTCCTCCATGACCATGCCGAGCTGGGTCATGCGCGTCGCCATCGCGGGCTCCCGCATCGACTTCGCTGCCTCGGCCTGAAGCCGCGCGACAATCCGAGGAGAGGTGCCGGCCGGCGCCTGCAAGCCCATCATGGTCGCGACGTCGAAGCGCTTCAGACCGACCTCGTCGCAGGTCGGTATCGACGGTGTTGATGGCGAGCGCTGCAAGGTGCTGACGCACAATCCGCGAAGTTTCTCGGCCGCTATCAATTCCTTGACGTTCGGGATGCCGGACCATCCCGCCTGGATCTCCCCGGTGAGCAATCCGTTCACCATCGCCGACCCGCCACGATAGGGCACGTGCAGAAGGTCGATGCCGACCTGCTCGGCGAAGATGGCGAACGTGAGATGATGGATCGAGCCCGCGCCGGCGGAGCCGAAGCTCATCTTGCCGGGCTGCGATTTCGCGAGCGCGATGAACTCCGCGAGCGATCTCGCTTGCACATCGGGATGGATCACGAGGATCGTCGGCAGCGTCACCAGCGCCGTGACCGGGGCAAAGTCCTTGATCGGGTCATAGCCGAGGCTGGGATTGAGTGCCGGATTGATCGCGAGCGAGCCGGAATCGCCGAACATCAGCACCTGACCGTCGGGCGCGGCCTTTGCCACCTGGTTGGCGGCCACGACCCCGCCCGCCCCCGGCACGTTCTCGACGACAAAGGGCTTTCCGAACGCCGCACTGAACTTGTCCGCGAGCAGCCGCGCGAGAACGTCCGGATTGCCGCCGGGTCCCGACGGCGCGATCAGCCGCACGGGTCGCGTCGGCCAAGGGTCGTCCTGCGCGATCACGGGAGAGCAGATGGCGAGCGACGCCGCGAAGGCGAGAACCGGGGAGATTCTCGAAGCCGGCTTCATGCGATTTCGCGCCCCTGCTGCGAGCCGATATGGACGACTGCCGATCGCTATCCCCACAATCGTTTGCTGGCAAGCATGGCGCCCTCGGCGAGCGCGCGCAGCTTCGCCCACACGATGCTGTCAGCAACCATCGGATCGCTGCGCACGGCGGTGCCGAATCCGCAATCCACACCGGCGACCAGCCGCTCGCGGTCGATCACCTCGGCGTAGCGGGCGAGGCGCTGCGCCACCAGGCGCGGATGCTCGACGAAGTTCGTCGTCGAATCGATCACGCCCGGGATCAGGATCTTGTCGTCCGGGATATCGATCTCCTTGAGATCTTCCCATTCGTGATCGTGACGCGGGTTGGCGGCCTCGATGCTGATGGCCTGCGGACGCGCCTTGAACGCGAGATCGATGATCTTGGTGAGCGGCAGATCGTGCGTATGCGGCCCCTCGTAGTTGCCCCAGCAGATGTGCAGCCGCATTTGCTCGGCCGGCAGGCCTTCGGTCGCGGCGTTGAGCGCTGCGATGTTGCGCTCGGCAATCTTGCGGAACTGGTCGTCGGTCAAGTCCCGGTACTGGTTGTTGCGCGCGGAGCCGAGGTCGGGTGCGTCGATCTGGAGCACGAAGCCGGCCTCGACGATCGCCCGATATTCGGTCTTCATCGCGTCGGCCAGCGCCTCCACGTAGGCGTCCTCGCTCGGATAGTGCAGGTTGATGATGAAACGCGTGAGGATTCCCGGCGACGGCGCGGTCATGAACACGTCGGCGGGCTTCGATTTGCCGGCCGCCGACTTGAGGTTTGCGAGGTCGCGGTCGAGCTCGCTGCGGTCTTTGTAGCGCAGCGGGCCGACGCAGCCCGGAAACGGCGAGTCGCTGAAATTCCTCCGTCGGGC
>JBKPUA010000244.1:0-22043 GCA_046735815.1 Pseudomonadota bacterium | reverse complement strand
GAGGCGCTCGCCTCCTTCGGCTCGGTGTTGAGCGCTGCGAGCCAGAGCGGCCGCGCGAGGCGCTCGTACAGCGGTCCGGCGCAGCGCACGGTCTCGCCGATCGTCTTTCGCTTCGCGGCGAGGAGCAGACGGGCGAAGGCCAGATATTCGCGCGTCTTGGTGCCCGGCACGCGGCGGCTGCGATCGAGAATCCACCACGGCAGGCGCCCGGGATTGATGCGCAAGGTCCAGCGCTCGCCGCTCGCAAGATCGATGAACGCGAACTCGGCCGCGGGCGGCCCGACGAGGCGCTCGCGCGCCCCAATGGTCGCGAGATAGTCGAGCGCGGCGTGGTTGCCCGAGAGCAGAAGGTGATTGCCGTTGTCGATCACCATGTCGAGCACGGGATCGTGGTAGGAGCGGCAACGCCCCCCGGCTTGGCCGGCGGCCTCGTGCACCACCACGCTGGTTCCCCGCGCGGCGAGGCGTACCGCAGCGGCGAGCCCGGCAAGTCCCGCACCGATCACGTGAACCGTGCGCGGCATCAGATGAAGGCGTGACGCATGATGATCCACAACAGCCGCGACCGCGGCAGGTGGATCGGACGGCGCGGCTGCGCCCAGCCGCGGGCGACGAGGCCGTCGAGGATCAGGCGATAGGCCTCGGCCATGATGCGCGGCGCGCGCACCGTGCGGCGGGCGCTGCGCGCCATGATCTGATCGGCCTGCAAAAAGTGTGCGCGCGCCCGCCCTACGATATCGGCACAGACCATGCCGAGCGCCGGGCTCGCCAGCACCGTCGCCGGGTCGGTCGCGCCGATGCCGGCCGCGCGCAGCGCCTCCACCGGCAGATAGAGACGCCCGAAAGAGGCATCCTCGTCGAGGTCGCGCAGGATGTTGGTGAGCTGCAGGGCGCGGCCCAAATGGTGCGCGAGCGCAATGCCGTTGCACTCGTCCATCCCGAACACGCGCACCGACAGCCGCCCGACCGCGCTCGCGACCCGGTCGCAATAGTGGTCGAAGGTGGCCTCGTCGGGCGCGCGGATATCGGCGACCACGTCCATCTCCATGCCGTCGATGATGGCGTGGAAATCCTCGCGCTTTAACCCGAACTCGCGCACCGGTGCCGACAGGCCGCGGGTGCGGGGGACGAGCCTGCCGGCGTAGAGCGCATCGACGTCCGCGCGCCAACGCGCGAGCGCGTCCCGGCGTTGATCGCGCGGACCGCTCGAATCGGCGATGTCATCGACCTGACGGCAGAAGGAATAGATCTCGAACATCGCCTCGCGCTGCGCGCGCGGCAACACCCGCATCGCGTTGTAGAAGGAGCTGCCCGACGCCCGCTCGGCCGCCCCCGTGTCTGATGCTTCTGCCAGCGCCAATGCTCACGCATCCTGCGGTTTATTGCCGGCCGCGAACCGACGGCCGACGCAGCGGCTTGCCCCCCATAATAGGCCGAGAAGGCCGAAGCCGACGACCCCCGCCTTGCCGAGATGAACACGCTGGCTTAGCGGATCGCGACGCGACAGCACGCCGGCCAAGCGTTCCGCAAAGGTCTGAATGACCGCGACCTCGAGCGCAAGGCGCGTATCCTTGATACCCGGGGCAAACACCCGGCTGTCACAAAGGAGGTCGCCGGTGCGGCGCGCCAGCTTGTGGATGACGGAGATGAGCGGCGTGGAGGCGCGATCCGCGCGCAGGTCCTCGACCTTCGCCCCCGCTTCGGCGAGCACGTCGAGCGGAATATAGACGCGGTCGAGATCGCGGTAGTCCTTGCCGCAATCCTGCAGGTGATTGATGATCTGCAACGCGGCACAGAGCGCGTCGTTGGCTCCCCAGAGCGCGCGGCTCTCGCCATGAACGTCGAGCACGAAACGTCCGACCGGCATGGCGGAGTAGGTGCAATAGCCAATCAGGTCGTCCCAGTCGTGATAGCGCAGCTTGGTCACGTCCATCCGAAACGCGGTGAGCAGATCCTGCGCGTGGCGCGGCGAAAGCTGGCGGGCGGCGAGTTGCGCGCGCAACGCCACGCCTACCGGGTCGTCGTCGCTCCTCCCGAGCAAGGTCGCTTCGAGCCGCGCCATCAACGCAAGTTTCTCCTGTGGCGCCAGCGTGGCGTGATCGGCGATATCATCGGCGGTGCGGACGAACTCGTAGAACGCGAGAATGGGCGCGCGATAACGCGGATGAATCAGTCGCGACGCGACGGGAAAATTCTCGTCCCGATGGCCTTTGCCCGATCGCGCTTCGGCGGCAGTGATCATCGCGACCCCGATGCGTTGGCTTGCACGCGCCCCTTCCAGGTTCCGCCCCGTCCTCGCACATATTGATAGGCGGAATCGAGAGTGTAGAGCGTGTATTGCAACGCAATTGCCGGCAGCGCGACGCCCCAGAGGGGCGAGAGCCGGTAGAACCGTAGCGTCGGCTGGAATGTCAGGGCCATGAGCGCCCACGTTGCGAGGCCGACCATACGGACGATTCCGCTTCCGAAAATGGCCGCGAACGGCGGAACAAGGTAGGTCACCACCATGCCGGCGACGGTCCCCATGAGAAGCAGCGACGAATAGTGCAATTGCGCATAGGCCGAGCGCACCACCATGCGGCGGATATCGGCGAGGGCCGGATAGGGTCGCACGCTGTGCACGCGCTCGGTCAAGCCGAGCCAGATCGGGCCATGGGCCTTGAGCGCTTTCGCCAGGGCGCAATCGTCGATCAAGGCGCCGCGAATGACCTCGATGCCGCCCGCCTTGCGCAGCACGTCGGCGCGCACCAGCATGCAGCCGCCGGCGGCAGCGGCCACCGCGCTGGTGGGCCGGTTCACCCAGGCGAACGGATAGAGCATCTGGAAGAAGAAGACGAACGCCGGGATGCCGGCGCGCTCGGCGAAGCTTTCGCAGCGCAACTTCACCATCAGCGATGTCAGCACAAGATGCTTGCTCTCGGCGCGTGCGACCAGGCGGCTGAGCGAATCGGGCGCGTGCACAATGTCAGCATCGGTGAGCAGCAGATAATCCGGCGGCTCGGGCATCGCCATGGCGGCGTCGATACCCTGCTTGAGCGCCCACAGCTTGCCGGTCCATCCCGCCGGCAAACCGCGGCTGTTCACCACCCGCAGCCGGGCGTCGCCGCCCGCGCCCCGACGGGCGACCTCGGCGGTGCCATCAGCGCTGTCGTCGTCGACCACGATGACCGTCCAAGCGCCACCATAGTCCTGGGCCAGCAACGATCCGACACTGTCGGCGATGTGATCGGCTTCGTTGCGTGCAGGCACCACGGCCGCGACGCGCGGCCATGCCGCAAGCTTTGCCGGCACATCGGCGTCGCGCTCGCGGCAGCGCCAGAAGCCCCCGCGAGCCAGCAAGAGGTAGAGCCAAACCGCAAGCGCAACGGAAGCGACAACCAGCACGCGCGACCACAGCCTCCACGCTGCGGCTGGAACGGACCGCCGATCCGGGCCGCACCGCCGACTCCACAAAACAATTCAACATATTCAATGAATTGAACCAGGAAAAGTTGGACGAGCGGGAAGCCCTTGCTAGATTAGCGAGCAAGCGCGCTCAAGGCCGACGCGATGCCGGTCAAGAAGAGTCGGGGATCCGATTTGCCGGGCGGGTTCGGGGGCGGGGTTGGAACGCATGGGACGCATCGAGGCCGCGAAAAGAAGGGTCAACGTCGATACGGTCTTCCAGGATCGTCTCGCTCAGGTCGCCCACGACACGGAAGCGCTGCTCGACCGTCTGCTGGGGCCTGTGCCGAGCGATGGCGAGCGCGCGCGGCCGCGACGGCTGCTCGACGCCATGCGCTTTTCGAGCCTCGGCGGCGGCAAGCGCTTGCGTCCGTTCCTGGTGGTTGAGTCTGCCGCGTTGTTCGACGTTCCAGGCCGGAATTCCCTGATGGCGGGCGCCGCGCTCGAATGCGTGCATTGCTATTCGCTTGCGCACGACGATCTGCCCGCGATGGACAATGACGACCTGCGCCGTGGTCGCCCAACCGCGCACAAGGCGTTCGACGAGGCGACCGCGATTCTCGCCGGCGACGGACTTCTGACGTTCGCGTTCGACATTCTGGCGCGCCCGGAGACGCACGCGGACGCCGAGGTCCGCCTCAAGCTGGTCGCGGCGCTGGCGCGGGCAGCCGGTCTCGGCGGCATGGTGGGGGGGCAAATGCTCGACCTCGCGGCGGAGGGTCGCTTCGATGCTGCTCTGCCCACTCTCGGCGAGCAGGATGTCAAGACGCTGCAGGCGATGAAGACCGGGGCGCTGCTGCGCTTCGGCTGCCTCGCCGGCGCGATCCTGGGCAAGGCCAATCAGAGCCAGCGGAACGCATTGGAGCGTTTCGGCTCCGCGCTCGGAGAGGCATTCCAGATCGCCGACGATCTTCTCGACCTCGAAGGCGATCCGGCAAAGGTCGGCAAGGCGACGGGCAAGGACGCGGCCGCCCACAAGGCAACGCTGGTCGGCGTGCTGGGGCCGGCGGTAGCGCGGCGACGGTTGGACAGCCTGGTGGCCGAGGCGCAGGCCGCGCTCGAACCCTTCGGCGATGATGCCGACGTGCTCAAGGCGGCGGCGCGGTTCGTGGCGACGCGTTCGGCGTGATCAGGAAGAAGCGCCCGGTCGGGCAACAAGACGTTTGGTACAGCTGGGTGGACTCGAACCACCGACCTCTTGGTCCACAGCCAAGCGCTCTAACCAACTGAGCTACAGCTGCACGCGCGTCGATGCGGCCGCAACCTAGGAGCCGTGTCCCGGTTTGACAAGACCTCGCCCGAACGCTGGAACCACGTAGTTGGAACGCGTCGGCGAGCAATACGCCACGCCGCCCTGTCAAATGCAAAGCCCGGGACAAGCCCGGGCCCCGCTGGTCGTTTCTGCCTCGAGAAGCAGCGAAATCAACCCACCTTCTTGAAGGCCTTGCCGAAGCTTTCCTTCACCGGCTCGCACGCATCGGTCGCCACCTTCTGCGCGATGGCGGCGAGCTCCTTGGACTGAGCGGTCAGCGTCTCGAACTGCTTGCGTGAATGCGCGGTCGAGAGCTCCACCATCTCCGACAGCGACTTCACCGTCATCAGCTGGGATGCGAAATCGAAGGCCGCATTGGTGTTCTCACGCGTCACTTCGATCACCTTGAGGCCGTAATCGGACGCGCCCTTGGTCGCGGTGGCGTAGGTGTCCTCGAGCATGTCGGTCGCCTCTTCGGCGGCCGACTTCATCTTCTCGTAGGTCTCCTTCGCCTGCGAGACGCTCTTCTCCGCCATCTCGCGGAAGGCGGCGGGGATTTCCATCTTGGGAAGCTCGAAATTCGGCAGCTCGAATTTCGGCATTTCGAACGCGGCTGGCGCCATCTTGAACTTGGACTTGCTGGCTTCGGTCGACTCGGTCATGCGACAGGTCCTTTGGGGGGCGATAGCTCCGGCATCGCACGGATCTGCGCCCCACACGATCCGCGCCTTGGTGACAATGAATCTGTGACCTTCCCCCGACGTCGGAACGCCACAGCCGTAGATAGAAAGCTATATAGCGGCGGCCTTGGTGCAACGCAACATAATACTGCATTGCAACACAAGTATCGGTTGCAGCAACGATTTTTGGCCTCGCAAGTCGGGGACTGGCCCCTCAGCGCTTGGGCGCGGCCGCATCCTTGGCGGCCTTGCTCGAGCTTTCGCCCAGCTCCCTAGCCTGCTCGCTGAACGCCTGCATCTGGCGCTGGAGATAGTCGGACTGCAGCCTGAACACGTCCTGGACATCCTTGGCCCGCAGCAGCTGCTGGGCGAACTCGAACGAGCTCGCGATATTCTGCTCGGCAAAACTCATCGCCTTTTCAGCCACATCCCTGGCACCTTTGCGGGCGGTCTCGGCATGGCCTTCGAATTCGTTCATGGCACGGTGGGCGGCGGAAATGAATCCGTCGACGGCCTGCTTGGCCTGTTCGACACTCTTCTCGGCGAAAGCGCGCATCTCAGGGGGGACATCGAAGCGATCGGTGGCGGCCATCCTCATCTCCTGCTGTAGGTCGGCATCAGCGCTACGCCATTGGGGCATGCGACCTGCTGGGATACTAACACCCCAATCGCCCCTTCCGCTCCCGCCGAACGGGGCGCACCGAACGGCGCCGGCAGCGCCGCGAATTGCACTCTAGCAGTTATCGAGTGGCGCATGTTCTTATCGGCGAACCGGTACCCACTTCGCCGGAACATACGCTAACAGGGCCCGACACGATGCGTATCGTCGACATTCGTGAATGCGCCGTCCCGCTCAAATCGGACATCCGCAATTCGAGCTTCGATTTCTCCGAGATGACGACGTCGGTGGTCGCAGTGCTGACCGACGTCGTGCGCGACGGCAGACGTGTCACCGGTTTCGCCTTCAACTCGACTGGGCGCTATGCCTGCGGAGCCGCGATGCGCGCCCGCTTCATCCCGCGGATTCTGGCCGCCGATCCGCAGGCACTGCTCGACGCGGCTCAGGCCAATTTCGATCCGGACAAGATCCTCGCGGTCATGATGCAGCGGGAAAAATCCGGCGGCCACAGCGAGCGCTCCATCGCGATCGGCACGATCGAGGTCGCGGTGTGGGATGCGATCGCCAAGATCGCGGGCAAGCCGCTCCATCGCGTGCTGGCGGAGCGCTACAACGGCGGCAAGATCGCCGACAGGGTGTTCTGCTACGTTGGCGGCGGATGGTATGCGCCGGGCCAGACCGTGCGCGACCTGCAGGATGAGATGCGCCGCCATCTCGATGCCGGCTACACCATGGTGAAGATGAAGGTCGGCGGCCTTCCGCTCGCCGAGGACGTGCGCCGGGTGGAGGCGGTCAAGGCGATTCTGCCGGCCCATGCGCAGCTCGCAGTCGATGCCAATTCCAAGTTCGGTCGCGACGAGGCGCTCGCCTATGCCAAGGCCCTGGCGCCGTTTCAATTGCGCTGGTTCGAGGAGCCGTGCGATCCACTCGATTTCGCGCTGCTGGCCGAGATCGCAAGCCACTATGAACCGCCGCTCGCCACCGGCGAAAATCTGTTCTCGACGCAGGACGTGGAAAATCTGGCTCGCTTCGGCGGATTGCGTCCGGAGCGCAACGACGTCATCCAGATCGATCCGCCGCAGGCCTACGGCATCGTGCAATACGCGCGCACCGTCGATGTGCTCGCCCGTCACGGCTGGCCGCGCCGGGCCCTGTTTCCCCACGGCGGCAACCAGATGTCGCTCGCCATCGCCGGCGGCTTCGGCCTCGGCGGCGCCGAATCCTATCCAGGCGTGTTCGGTGCCTTCGGAGGCTTCGCCGACGATGCGGAATTGAGCGACGGCTATCTGGCGCTGCCGCAACTGCCGGGAATCGGTTTCGAAGGCCAGTCGGCGCTCTATACCATCATGCGCGAGCTCGCGGCGTGAGTGTGATCGCGAGACGTGCTGCGAAATGGCGACGCGTTGCGATTAAGGATATTCCGGCTTTGACGCGGGGCCGCACGCGGGCTGCATGGACTGCCGCGGGCGCCGGCATTAAGAGTTGATCGGAGGCTCCTGGCGCGGTTGCGGCGGACCAAGGGCTACCGCGGAATGAGCGTATCCGGATTGCGACGCCTCCCCCTTCGCTTCATCTGGCGGATGGACGAAGACGGGCGCTTCACTCTCGACAGCAAGGAATTCGTCAGCCTTGTCGGCTCGCGCACGGCTGCAGCCCTCGGGCGGCCGTGGCAGGAGCTGGCGGCGGAGCTCGGCCTTGATCCCACCGGACAGATCACCCGCGCGCTGGCCACGCGCGACACTTGGAGCGGGCTCGTCGTGCTGTGGCCGCGCGATGCGGGCGCCAAGCGGCTCACGGTCGAGCTTTCCGGCCTGCCGGTGTTCGATCGCGACCGGACTTTCCGCGGCTATCGCGGCTTCGGCATCTGCCGCGATATCAGCGAGGGCGCCGTCGCGTTGTCGGCGCAACACCCGGACGCTGCACCGGAGCTCGCGCCCGCAGCGTTAAACATCGTCCCCTTCCCGACTGCCGCGGAGCCGAGCGCGCCGGCACTGACCCCGGTCGAGCGCAGCGCCTTTCACGAGCTCTCGCGCAAGCTCACCCAATGGCTGTCTGCCGCCAACCACCGGCCCTCGGCCGAGGTGTCGCCGTCCGACCCGATCGAGGCGCACGCATCGGCACCGGTGGCCGCGTCTGCGGACGCCGACGAGAGTGCGCCCGCGCTCGCCGAGACCATCGCCCCCGAGTTCGCATCGGCGCCCATCGACCTTGTGGCGCTCAGCGCGATCCTGGACACCGCGAGCGATGGCGTCATTCTGCTCGATCGGCGAGGGTTCATCCTGTCCGCCAGCCGCGGAGCGGGCGCATTGTTCGGCTATGGAGCGAAGGAGCTCGCCGGCCGCCCCTTGTCGGAGGTGCTTGCTCCCCAGAACGTGGGGGCGGTGTATGACTGCCTCAACAGGGCGACCAACGACGGCGACGCCCGCTCACACAGGCATGGGCGCGAGGTGATGGGCCGCACGCGGCAGGGCGAGCCGCTCCAGCTGTTCATGACCATGGGCCGGATCGACGACGGTGGCGACCAGCTCTGCGTCGCCGTTCGCGACATCAGCGAATGGAAACAGGCGGCGGAGGAGATCACCCAGGCGAGGCGGCAAGCGGAGCAGGCCTCGGTGGCCAAGTCCGATTTTCTCGCCCGCGTCAGCCACGAGATCCGCACGCCGCTCAACGCAATCATCGGCTTCTCTGAGATCATGATGGAGGAGCGCTTCGGTCCGGTCGGCAACGAGCGCTATCGCGAATACCTCAAGGACATCCACGCGTCGGGCGGACATCTGTTGTCGTTGATCAATGACCTGCTCGATCTGTCCAAGATCGAGGCGGGCAAGCTGGAGCTCAGCTTTGCCAGCGTGTCGCTCAATGCGCTGACGCAGCAATGCCTGGCCATCATGCAGCCGCAGGCCAACCGCGAACAGATCATCATCCGCACGTCGCTGCCGCCGACAGTGCCACAGATCGTCGCCGATGCGCGCTCGGTGCGCCAGATCGTGCTCAACCTGCTGTCGAACTCGATCAAGTTCACCCGCGCCGGCGGGCAGGTGATCGTATCGACCGCGCTCAACGACGACGGTGAGGTGGCCTTGCGCGTACGCGACACCGGCATCGGCATGAGCGAAAAGGACCTCGCGGCCGCGCTCGAGCCGTTCCGGCAGCTGGCAACCTCGGTCGATGGGGCGGCCGGCACCGGCCTGGGCTTGCCGCTGACCAAGGCCTTAGCCGAGGCAAACCGCGCGCGCTTCCACATCACGAGCGCGCCGAAGGCCGGAACGTTGGTGGAGATCGCGTTTCCCGCAAGCCGCGTGGCGGCAAGCTGAAAAGCTCGCCCGCCGGCCCGCGAACGAGCCGTCCCACATTCCGGCTCACATCGGCGCTGGGGCATGAAAAATGACCGCTGCCCATGCGCAGGACGAGCGGAATCGGCTATTCTGCGTCATACTTGCGGTCGTCGCACGACGTCGGCTGCGAGGGCCTTACGGAGGGCAACGATGATACGGGTTTCGGAATGCACGCTAGCGCTGGTTCGCCATTTGCTGGCGGTTGCGGCACTCCTTCTGATCCCGACCGGGTTCGCGTTTGCGGCCGAACAGGTCGATCTCCTGCTCGTGCTGTCCTCCGACGTGTCCCGCAGCGTCGATCATCCCAAATTCCTGTTGCAGCGGGAGGGCTACGCGGCGGCAATTTCCGATCCGCATGTGATGGACGCGATCAAGTCAGGTCCGCAGCAGCGGATCGCGGTTTGCTTCGTCGAATGGTCGGGCTTCGGCGCGCAGAAGCTCGTGATCGACTGGAGCCTGATCGACGGACCCGCCGCGGCGCGCAAGTTCGGCGACCAGCTGCTGGAGCTGCCCCGCTCGTTCGCCGACCGCACCTCGATCAGCGGCGGCATCGAGTTCGCGACCGCGCAATTGGAGCGAGCCCCCTTCGAGGCACCGCGGCGCACCATCGACGTGTCGGGAGACGGCACCAACAATGCGGGCCGCGACGTGAAGCTCGCTCGCGACGAGACGATCGCCAAAGGCATCGTCATCAACGGTCTGGTGATTCTCAGCGACCGGCCGGTGCCCTGGAATGCCGAGCATACCAACCCGCCGGGCGGGCTCGAGAAGTACTACCAGGACAACGTCATCGGCGGACCGGGTGCGTTCGTGCTGGTGGCGGAGAACTTCAACTCGTTCGGCCGCGCCATCATCAAGAAGATGATCGCCGAGATCGCACTGGCTCCCGCACCGACCCGGTTCGTCGCGCGCTGAGACCTGTTGCCGCAGCAGTCGATCACCCGTCGGCTGACGTTTGCGATCGCAATGCGTAATCAACGCGCAAGCTGCGTTTTTCGAATCATTCCAGACAGCGAACACCCTGGAATAGTTCTAAGCTTTTGAATATGCGGCGTTTATCCATTTGACGGGTGATCGGTGAGGCTACTACCTCAACGCGTCGCATCCAATTCGCAGTCGGGTTCGTGCCGCAGCGGCACGCAGCAGGAGGATCCCATGAACAGCGTCCGCGTGCGCGCGCTTGCGCGTACTGGAGTGGCCGTGAGCGTATTGCTTGCCGGCAGCGCGCTTGCTCAATCGGGCGACGTCAACGTCTACACCTATCGCGAAAGCAAGCTGATACAGCCGCTGTTCGAGGCGTTCACCAAGGATACCGGCATCAAGGTCAACGTCATCTCGGCCAGCTCCGGCCTCGAGCAGCGCATCAAGACCGAAGGCGCCAACAGCCCCGCCGACGTCCTGCTCACCGTCGATATCGGACGGCTCGAGGACGCGGTGCGCGCCGGGATCACGCAGCCGATCAAGTCCGATCTCCTCGACAAGGTCGTGGCTCCGCAGTACCGCGATCCCGAGGGACACTGGTACGGGATTTCCATGCGTGCCCGCGTGGCCTACGCCTCCAAGGACCGAGTGCAGCAGAGCGCGCTCAATTATGAGGACCTCGCCGATCCGAAATGGAAGGGCAAGGTCTGCATCCGCTCGGGGCAGCACATCTACAACAACGCGCTGTTTGCGGCCTTCATCGGCCATTACGGCGAGGCCAAGACCGAAGAATGGCTCAAGGGTTTGAAGGCCAATCTCGCGCAGAAACCCTCCGGCGGCGACCGCGAGACCGCGCGCGACGTCGCGGCCGGCAAGTGCGACGTCGGCGTCGGTAATACCTATTACTGGGCGCTGATGAAGAACGATGAGCCGGACAAGAAGGCTTGGGCCGAGGCCACCAAGGTCATCCTGCCCACGTTCAAGGACGGCGGCACGCACGTGAATATTTCCGGCGTCGTGCTCGCCAAATACGCGCCCAACCGGGACAACGCGATGAAGCTGATCGAATGGCTGGCGGGCGAGAAGGCGCAGCACATGCACGCGGATCTCAACTATGAGTATCCGGTGCGGCCCGGCATTGCGATCAATCCCACCATCGCCGGCTACGGCAAGCTCAATCCCGATCCAATGCCGATCTCCAAGATCGCCGAGAACAAGAAGGCGGCGGCCAACCTGGTGGACAAAGTCGGATTCGACAACTGACCTGATGATCGACGCCAAATCTGCGGGCCGGCCATCCAGCGATCGGTGGCCGGCCTTTCTACGTTTGCACTGGCAGGCATTCGCCGTTACCGCACTCGCGGCAGTAGCCGCGCTGCTCGCGATCGCGCCGCTTGGGAGCCTGGTCGTGCTCGCCTTCGGCGAGACCGGCGATCTGTGGCCCCACCTCACGCGGCACGTCGTTCCCGTGGCGCTGGTGCAGACCGCGCTCCTGCTTGCCGGCGTTGCCGCGGTGACAATCGTCGTCGGCGCCGGCACCGCCTGGACCGTCACCACCTTCGCCTTTCCCGGGCGCGACGCGTTGATTGCGCTGCTGCCGCTCCCGCTCGCGATCCCGACCTATATCGTGGCCTACGTCTACGTCGATATCTTCGACGCGCTGGGGCCCGTGCAGTCGGCGCTGCGGACGGTGCTCGGCTGGCGCTCCGCCGCCGACTATCGCTTTCCGAACGTGCGCTCGCTCGGCGGCGCCATCTTCCTGTTCAGCTTCGTGCTCTATCCTTATGTCTATCTCGCCGCGCGCGCGATGTTTCAGACGCAAGGCTCGCTGCTCAGCGAGGCCGCTCGCGTGCTCGGCGCGCGACCCTGGCAGCTTGCCCGCCGCATCACTTGGCCGCTGGCGCGCCCCGCGCTCGCCGTCGGTGTCGCGCTGGCTTTGCTCGAGACGCTCAACGACATCGGCGCGAGCGAATATCTCGGGGTGCAGACGCTCACGCTCTCGATCTTCACCACTTGGCTCAACCGCGGGAGCCTCGCCGGCGCGGCGCAGATGTCCTGCCTGATGCTGCTGATCGTCGCGGCATTGATCGCGCTCGAGCGCCGCGGCCGCGGCCGTCGCGATTTCGCCGTCTCGGCGCAGCATTCGCGGTTCGTCTCGCGCATTACGCTGTCGGGTCCTGGACGATGGGTCGCCACCATCGCCTGCTTCGTTCCGGTCGTGCTCGGCTTCGTGCTGCCCGCCGGATATCTCCTGCACGAGGTGATCGTGCGCGGGCTCTTGGTCGGCTTCGACATCGCGCTCGTTCGCTACGCGCTCACCACCGTCGCGCTGGCCGCGACCGCAACCGCTGTCACGCTGCTGCTCGGCTTCTCGGCGGTGGCGGCGCTGCGCTACGTGAAACACCCGGCGGTCGCCGCCTGCGTGAACGTCGCCGGCGTCGGCTACGCGGTGCCGGGGACGGTACTGGCGCTCGGCCTTCTGTCACCACTCGTGCTCGCGGACGATGCCATCAACGCCCTCGCTCGCGCCTTCGGCGGTCGCGGCGTTGGGCTCGTGCTGGCGGGCTCGGCGGCGGCTCTCGTCATTGTCTATGTCATTCGCTTTCTTGCGATTGCCATCGGCTTCGCACAGGCGGCATCTGCGCGCATCTCGACCGAGCTCGACGACGTGGCGCGCTTGCTCGGCGCCGGCGCGGGGACGCTCGCCCGCACCATCCACCTGCCGCTCGTCGCCCCCGCCATCTGGGGCGCGGCGCTGCTGGTGTTCGTCGATTGCCTCAAGGAGCTGCCGGCGACGCTGCTGTTGCGCCCGCTCAATGTGGAGACGCTCGCAACCTACATCTACCAGTTCGCGACCCGCGGCAGCTTCGAGCAGGGCTCGCTCGCGGCCCTCATCATCGTCGCCGTGGGCATTTTGCCGGTCGTACGCATCACCCGTTATGCCGACCACATATCCCGTCCGGGGCTTGGCGGCCTATCATAGAAATCACGCGGGCCAATCATTCGCGCGCCCTAGCGGCAACAGAGATTGCAGCCTTTGCCGCAGCGCGGTAGAAAATTCTGCCGGCCTTATCGGCCGGGGCCGCGGTCGCGAACGGTCTCGGTCGCCATCCAGACGGGGAATTCATGAACAAAGTGTATCCCGATGCCCGGGCCGCGCTCGCCGGGTTGTTGAAGGACGGGATGCTGGTCATGGCGGGGGGCTTCGGGCTTTGCGGCATTCCCGAAAGCCTGATCATCGCCATCCGCGATTCCGGCGTGAAAAATCTCACCGTTGTCTCCAACAATGCCGGAATCGACGGCGTCGGGCTCGGCATCCTGCTCGAGACGCGGCAGATCAAGAAGATGATCTCGTCGTACGTGGGGGAGAACAAGACCTTCGCGCAGCAATACCTCGCGGGCGAGCTCGAGATCGAGTTCAATCCGCAGGGCACGCTGGCCGAGCGCATCCGCGCCGGCGGCGCTGGCGTCCCGGCCTTCTTCACCCGCACCGGGGCTGGCACGCTGATCGCGGAGGGCAAGGAGGAGCGGGAGTTCGACGGCCATCGCTACGTGATGGAGCGCGGCATCGTGGCCAATCTCTCGATCGTCCACGCCTGGATCGGCGATACCGAGGGCAACCTCGTCTATCGCAAGACCGCGCGCAACTTCAATCCGATGATGGCCACCGCCGGCAAGGTGACGGTGGCCGAAGTCGAGCACCTGATGCAGCCCGGCGACATCAATCCCGACCACATCATCACCCCGGGCATCTACGTCAAGCGGCTGGTGCACGTACCGGACGCCGTCAAGCACATCGAGCAGCGCACCGTGCGCAAGCGCACCGCGGCGCCGGCAGGAACCGGAGAGGAAGTCTGATGGCCTGGACACGCGACCAAATGGCCGAGCGCGCCGCCAAGGAGCTGCGCGACGGCTTCTACGTCAATCTCGGCATCGGCATCCCGACGCTGGTGTCCAACTACATCCCGCAGGGCATGAGCGTGCAGCTGCAGAGCGAGAACGGCATGCTCGGCTTCGGGCCTTTCCCCTACGAGGGCGAAGAGGACCCCGACCTCATCAATGCCGGCAAGCAGACGGTCACCGAAATCCCGACCACGAGCTATTTCTCTTCCGCCGACAGCTTCGCCATGATTCGCGGCGGACACGTCGACCTCTCCATCCTGGGCGCCATGCAGGTGGCCGAGAACGGCGACCTCGCCAACTGGATGATTCCGGGCAAGATGGTGAAGGGCATGGGCGGCGCCATGGACCTGGTCGCCGGGGTCAAGCGGGTCGTGGTGGTGATGGAGCACTCGGCCAAGAACGAGCCCAAGCTGCTCAAGCGCTGCACATTGCCGCTCACCGGCGCCGGCGTGGTCGACATGGTCATCACCGATCTCGGCGTGTTCGCCATCGACAAGCAGCAGGGCGGTGGAATGACCCTGGTCGAGCTTGCTCCGGGGGCGACACTCGACGAGATCCGGAGCAAGACCGAAGCCAATTATCGCGTCGCGAACACGCTTTAGCGGCGGGGAATTGCACAGATGGGCCCGGAAATTACCTCCGGGCTCGGTCGGACGCCGGCCACGAAAGCGTCACAGAGCAATTGCAAGCTCTTAACGTCGGGGTTGCAAGTCTGCACCTCCGCCATCCCTCGGTATAGTCGGCGGAATTGACCCGCGAACATTGAGAAAGACGCGTCGTGACCGCGGCCGTTGACATCAAACGCCTGGGACTCGCTGCTCTGGCCTTGGCCGCGGTCGGCATCTGCGCTCTCGCGATCCTGCCATTTCTCATGCCGGCAGACGCCGTACGCGAGGCGGTCAAGGCCGAGATCCGCACCGTGACCGGGCTCGATCCGGTGCTGCGCGGCAACGTCTCGGTCTCGCTGTTCCCGACCGGCACGGTACGTTTCGACGATGTGAGCCTCGGCGACAACCTCACTGGCACGCCCGCGCTCACGGCCGAGCAGGTGGTCGCCCGCCTGCGCTTCTTTCCGTTTCTGACCGGCCGCATCGAGATCGCGGACGTATCGCTGGTGCGTCCGACCATCGCGGTCATCTTCAACGACGATCGCAGCTCGAACTGGTCGCGTCACATCGAGACGCTGGCGCGGAACCTCAAACCCAGCCCCGGCCGGACCACTGCGTTCTCCGAGATCCGGATCGAGGACGGCACCGTCATCCTGCGCGACGAGGCCTACAAGATCATCGAGACGCTGGACAACGTGGAGCTGGCGCTCGCCTGGCCGTCGATCTCGCGCAGCTTCGCTGCCACCGGACGCTTCGCCTGGCATGACCAGCCGATCGACGCCACCATCGGTTTCACCGATTTCGTCGCCGCCTTGAACGGGGACCGCTCCGGCCTCAAGGTGCGTCTCGGCGGCCCGCCCATCAAATTCGCATTCGACGGCTATCTCAGCCACCGGCCCACGCTCAAGATGGAGGGCACGCTTGCCGCCGACGCCACCTCGCTGCGCGACACGCTGCGCTGGGTCGGCCAGCAGGCTCCGCCGGGCGGCGGCTTCGGCCGCTTCGCGCTCAAGGCACAGACCAACGTCGTCGGGGGCATCATCGGACTTTCCGGCGTCAACATCGAGCTCGACGGCAACAGCGGCGAAGGCGTGCTGAGCTTCGACGGGCGGCAGACGTTGCAAGGGACGCTGGCGGCCGAGGGACTCGACCTGACGCCGTATGTTTCGACCGTCCGTTTGCTCACCGGCGGGGAGCGCGGTTGGGACAGCAAACCGATCTCACTCGACGGCCTCGACAGCGTCCACATCGATCTCCGGCTGTCGGCCGCGCGCGTCAATGTCGCCGGTGCCAGGCTCGGGCGCACGGCGGTAGCGGCTACTCTGCGTGGCGGCAATCTCACCGTGGCGGTGGGCGAATCGCAGGCCTTCGGCGGCATCGTCAAGGGCACGTTCGGCCTCGCCAAATCGCCGGGCAGCGCCGACTTCAAGGCGCAACTGCAATTCTCCAATGTCGACCTCGAGCAATGCCTCGCCGAGCTGTTCGGCATTCGAAGGCTCGAGGGCAAAGGCAATCTCAGCTTCGCGATCGACAGCTCCGGCAGCAGTGTCTACGAACTGACCAAGGGCCTGAATGGCACCGCGACGCTGGTGAGCCGCAAGGGCGCGATCGCCGGCTTCAACGTCGAGCAGTTGCTCAAGCGGATCGAGCGCCGGCCGCTCTCCGGGGGCAGCGAGTTCCGCACCGGGAAAACGCCCTACGAGATGCTCACCGTTAATCTGAAGATCGTGCAAGGCGTCGCCAACGTCGAGGACGTCCACATGGAGGGCCCGAACGTCGGGCTCGCGCTGACGGGCTCGGCCTCGATTCCCGAGCGGGAGCTCGACCTCAAGGGAACCGCGAGCCTGTTGTCGGTGGCCGCAAGCGGCGCCACTGCCGCCCCGCTGTTCGAGCTGCCGTTCATGGTGCAGGGATCGTGGGACGACCCAATCATATTGCCGGATCCCCAGAGCCGCATTCAACGCTCGGGCGCGGCGCAGCCGATCTTGGACGCGGTGCGCAGCCGCGACTCGGTGCGCTCGGCGATTGAGCGCCTGACGGGCGCGGCGCCGGCACAGCCCCCGGCCACTCCACCGTCGACAGGGGCGCCCGCGCTGGCAGGAGCCTCGGCGCCGGCTCAGGGCACGCCGGCGGATGCGGAAACCGAGGCCGCGCCGGACGCCCCGCAAGACCCCCGATAGACGCGAAGCATCACGTGCGCGCGGCGAGATTGCCAATGCCGCCGCGACCGACCTCGTGGAATTTCGCCAGCAGCGAGGCCGCGACGAGGCCGATGGCGACTACGGCGATCAGGATCGAGCAGATCGCATTGATCTCGGGCTTCACGCCAAGGCGAATCTCCGAATAGATGCGGATCGGCAGCGTGGTCGCGCCGGGACCGGTGGTGAAGCTTGCGATCACCAAGTCATCGAGCGACAGCGTGAAGGCGAGCATCCAGCCTGACGCGAGCGCCGGCGCGATCAATGGCAAGGTCACGGTCAGGAAGGTGCGCAACGGTGGACAGCCGAGATTCATCGCCGCCTCTTCGAGGCTGGTGTCGAAGGTCAGCAGCCGCGACTGCACCACCACGGTGACGAAGCACGCGGTCAGCGTGGTGTGTGCGATCGCGATGGTCCAGAAGCCGCGATCGATATTCACCGCCACGAACAGCAGCAGGAGCGCGAGCCCGGTAATGACCTCCGGCATCACCAGCGGCGCATAGACCATGCCGGTGAACAGCACGCGGCCGCGGAAACGTCCGAACCGCACCAGCGCGATGGCGGCGAGCGTGCCGAGCACGGTTGCCGCCGTCGCCGAAAGCAACGCGATGCGCAGTGTCACCCACGCCGATTCGAGCATGGCGCGATCGTTGATGAGCTCGAGATACCAGCGGATCGACCAGCCGCCCCACACGGTGACGAGGCGCGAGGCGTTGAAGGAGTAGATCATCAGAATGGCGATCGGCAGGTAGAGGAAGGCGAGCCCGAGCGCGACCGAGGCGATATTGAACCAGGACGCCCGGCGCATCGTCAGCGTCCCTCTGCCGGATTGCCGCTCTGCGTCTGCTGATAGATCACGATCGGCACGACGAGCAGGCAGAGCAGGACAACCGCGACGGCGGACGCGACCGGCCAGTCCCGGTTGGCGAAGAATTCGGTCCACAGGGTCTGGCCGATCATCAGGGTTTGCGAGCCGCCAAGCAGATCGGGGATCACGAATTCGCCCACGATCGGAATGAAGCAAAGGAGAGCGCCGGCAACCACGCCCGGCAGCGCCAGCGGCAGCGTGACCAGCCAGAACGCCTTCCAGCGCGGGCAGCCGAGATCGGTGGCGGCCTCGATCAGCGTCTCGTCCATCTTTTCGAGCGTGGCGTAGATCGGCAGCACCATGAACGGAAGGTAGGAATAGACGATACCGATATAGACCGCAGTGTCGGTCGAGAGCCATGCCGGCGGCTCATCCACGATGCCGAGCGCCAGCAAGGCCTGGTTCAGCAGACCGTCGCGCTGGAGAATATTGATCCAGGCATAGATGCGGATCAGGAACGACGTCCAGAATGGCAGCACCATCAGCACGAACAGCGCCGGCTGCCATCGTCGCGGCGCCCGCGCCAGGCCATAGGCGAGCGGGAAACCGATCAACAGCAGCAGCGCAGTCGAGCCGGCGGCGATCTCGAGGCTGCGGAGATAAGAGAGCAGATAGATCCAGTCGGAGCCGAGCAAGGCGTAATTCTCGAACGACAGCGCGGTCACGAATTCCTTGAGCGCGATCCAGCCTGCGCCGGGATCGAACACCGGCGCGTAAGGCGGCTGCGCGATCGCGGTGTGGGAGAGGCTGATCTTCAGCACGATCAGGAACGGCACGAGGAAGAACGCGACGAGCCAGAGATAGGGAACGAGCACAACCAGTCGCGCGCCCCAAGTCTGCTTATGATCGCCGGCTGCACTCATTGCTGCGTACCGGGCCGCCCTCACCTATCGCGTCAACACCGTGGCCGCTTCGGGCGTCCAGCTCAACCACACCCGGTCATCCCAGCCGATCGCGCGCTCGACCAAACGGGTGACATTGACGACCGCCGCCTTCATGACAAATCCGTTGTCGAGCCGCACCTGGTAGATCGAGAGGTCGCCCAGATAGCCGATCGTCCCGACCGTTCCTGCGACGCAATTCTCCTCCGGCCGCGCTGGCGGCTCGCGTGCAATCCGCACTTTCTCGGGCCGCAACGCGACCCAAACGGTGTCGCCGCGCTTGGCGCCCTCGCACGCGAGCCCACGCAGCTGCCCGGCAGCGGCGCTTGCGATCACCGTCCCGGGCGCGCCGGCTTCGAGCACCTGGCCCTCGATCAGGTTGACGTCACCGATGAAGTCGGCGACCCAGCGCGAATTCGGGAGCTCATAGATCTCGGACGGGGAGGCGACCTGGACCAGCCGCCCGTGGTCCATGACCGCGATGCGATCCGCCACCGTCATTGCCTCCTGCTGGTCGTGGGTCACGATGATGAAGGTCAGCCCGAGCTTCTCCTGCAGCCGCATCAGCTCGAACTGTGTCTCCCCGCGCAACTTCTTGTCGAGCGCGGCCAGCGGCTCGTCGAGGAGAAGGACGCGCGGGCGCTTCACCAACGAGCGCGCGAGCGCCACCCGCTGGCGCTGGCCGCCGGAAAGCTGATGTGGCTTGCGTTTGGCGAAGCGTTCGAGCTGGACCAGCGCCAGCATGTCCGCGACCCGCGCCGCGATCTCAGCCTTCGGCAGCCGCTCCTGCTTGAGCCCGAACGCGACATTGCCCTCGACCGTGAGATGCGGAAACAGCGCATAGCTCTGGAACATCATGTTGATCGGCCGCCGATAGGGGGGCACGCGCGCGATGTCCTCGCCGTCGAGCAGGATGCGCCCCTCGTCCGGCACCTCGAACCCAGCGAGCAGGCGCAGCAGCGTGGTCTTGCCGCAGCCGGAGGGACCGAGCAGCGCGAAGAACTCGCCCGCGAAAATGTCGAGCGACACACGATCGACCGCAGCAACGCCGGAGAAGTGCTTGCTTACGCCGTCGAACCGCACCAGCACGCGCGCCGCGGGATCGCTTGAGAGCGCAAACGCGCGGCGCGCCTCCTGGCCGCTCGCGCCATTGCTCGACTCGCGATTGCCGTTCCCCATGCCGCCACGCTACCGGTCGGCAACGCACGGCTCAACTATCTCATGAACACGGGGCACGACCGTGGCTTCTGATCCGGTGTCACTCGCGGGTCAAGGTGCGCGCCACCGCATCGCGCCAGCCCGCCCATTTGCGCTCGCGTGTGGCCGCGTCCATCCGTGGCTCGAAGCGCCGCTCCCGCTTCCACAGGGCGGCGAAGTCGGACGGGTGCGGGCATAATCCCGCGGCCAGGCCCGCGAGATAGGCGGCGCCGAGTGCGGTCGTCTCCATCACAGCGGGGCGGTCGACCGGGGCGGCGAGAATGTCGGCCACGAACTGCATGGTGACGTCGCTCGCCGCCATCCCGCCGTCGACGCGCAATACGGTGTCGGTCCCCGCTGGCCAATCCGCCTGCATGGCTTCGAGCAGGTCGCGGGTCTGGTAGCCGACCGCCTCGAGCGTGGCGCGCGCAAGCTCGGCCACCCCCGATTTGCGGGTCAGCCCATAGAGCGCACCACGGGCATTGGCATCCCACCAGGGTGCCCCGAGCCCAACGAAGGCGGGAACGAGGTAGACCTGCTCCGCCGGATCGGCGGCCGCCGCCAGCGCGTTCACGTCCGGCGCCGCGCCGATCACCTTCAGCGCGTCGCGCAGCCATTGCACGGCGGCCCCGGCGATGAAGATCGCGCCTTCGAGCGCGTAGCTGCGCCGGCCGCCAAGCTGGTAGGCGATGGTCGCGAGCAACCGGTTCTTCGAGGCGATCGGTTGATCGCCCGTGTTGATGAGGGCAAAGCAGCCGGTGCCGTAGGTCGACTTCACCATGCCGGGCGCGAAGCAGCCTTGCCCCACCACCGCTGCCTGCTGATCGCCGGCAACGCCCAGAATGCGCATCGTCCCGCCGAAGAGCGTGGTAGTGCCGAACTCGCCTGCGCAATCGCGCACTTGCGGCAGCAGCCCGACAGGGACGCCGAACAATTCGCAGAGCTCGGCGTCCCACTCGCCACGGTGAATGTCGAGCAACAGGGTGCGCGCCGCATTGGTCGCATCGCTCGCGTGCGCTTTGCCGCCAGTGAGCCGCCAGAGCAGGAAACTATCCAGGGTACCGAAGGCAAGCCGTCCCTCCCTCGCGGCCGCGCGCGCCCCCTCAACGTGATCGAGCAGCCAGGCGATCTTGGTGGCGGAGAAATATGGATCGACGACAAGCCCGGTGCGCTGCGTAATCGCAGGCTCGTGTCCATTCCTCGCAAGCGCAGCGCAAGTGTCGGCGGTGCGCCGGTCTTGCCAGACGATGGCATTGTGAATGGGCCTGCCGGTGGCACGATCCCAGATGATTGTGGTCTCGCGCTGGTTGGTGATGCCGAGTCCCGCGATGTCGCTGGCCTGCGCGCCGGCACGGGCCATCGCCGCGCGCGCGGTCGCAACCACGGTCGACCAGATCTCTTCCGGATCATGCTCGACCCAACCGGGGCGCGGATAGATCTGGGCAAATTCCTGCTGCGCCGTCGCGACCGGCGCCAGCGTGGCATCGAACAGGATCGCGCGAGTCGAGGTCGTGCCTTGGTCGATGGCGAGAAGGTAGTCCGGCAAACGCGTCCCCCACGGCGCAGTGGCGGCCACCGGCGACCGCGCTCGCGCACCAATGATCGAATATCATATCGCTGAGCGACCGGTCGACGACAGCTGAGAGCCCTCGCGAGGGCCGCACCATCATAGGCTCGCCCCCATGGCCGCCGCGATAGTGTCGAAATCATGCTTTGCAATCTCGACCAGCCCAAATCTGAACGGGTAGCCCCAATTGCGTTTTCCGCGCGTGAGCTCCAGCTGATCGAGCAACGGCAGGATCGAGGCCTCCTTCGCCTCGACGTATGTCACGTCGCGGCGAAACGGGCGAAAGCCCTGCTCCATATCGACCTGGTAGGTGCGGTCGTTCTCGGCAATGCCGATGGCGGTGAACGCCTGCAGCCGATCCTTGCGTCCGAAACAAGCCGTGGGCGAATAATACACGACGCCATCGCCGGGACGGATGCGTCGGAGCGGTCCGCCTTTGCCGTGGCAGACCTGCATGATGCCAAGAGCCTTGCCGTGTCGCGCATGGTCGGCAGACGCAACGGCGAGCCAATAGCGGCGGTCCGCGCGGATGACTGCTCCCTTTTCGGCAGCGGAGGTCGTGTCGGTTCT
>JBKPUA010000243.1:0-20352 GCA_046735815.1 Pseudomonadota bacterium | reverse complement strand
GCAGCGAGAAATCCTGCCCCGTGCGCGTTCAAGCCACCGAGGCCCGCGAGCGCGAATGCCGTCGTTGTGGCGCTTTCCAAGAGATCACCCGGGCCCGCGCGCCGGAGAGCGCATGTTGGACCGCCGACGAATGGCAGCTTCGCTGCGCAACCATCGCAACGCTACCGTATTCCGCGCGGCGCAACCAGGGCACTTTCGTATGCTCCGACGAGCCTCGGTCTTCGAGCGGTCCAGTCTACGAAAAGGGGATCGTCCGCGATTGCGGAAGTTCACCCGAGAAGCGGTCGCGTTCGATTGCGGGTGACCTGAAAGTGCCAAAGCGCGGCGAAAAGGAGGAGAAACGACGTGACGGCCGAGAGAATGCAATAGCTGCATACCTCGCGAATAAAAGCGAGCTGAAGGTACATGAAATATACCGAAGAGGCGGCGCCCATTGCGGCGTAAAGAATCGCGCGGAAACGCAAGCTCGTTGAGAACGGCTCGAAAGCCAGCCGCGCTGCCAACGCAAACATGTACAAGTAATAGATGAACCCGAAATACGACATCGGCACGCCGAAGATGCGCGAATACGGGCTGTTTACAACGGCTTTGCAGCCATCAATGATCGGACACCACAGCGGCTGGCCTGTGTAGTTCCCTTGTGCAACATAGAGCGCGGCACCGATACCCACGAGCGTGAGCGCAAGCATGACATACGCGGGAAGGGTAGCTTTCCGGATTCCGGGCAACCTGGCTGTGCTCTGCGGCGTATAGGTCATCGTCCCATCGCTCACTAGCCTCTGCGTATTGCTGCCATGGATGGCCGAGAACGCCTTGATATAGATCAAAGGCGACCGTTGCGTGCTGGCCAAAGGCAACCTGGCCGTCGCCTCGGCGCGTGCGCGCGCACCACGACAAGCCGACAAGTCGGATCCGCCTTTCCGCCGGAAGCGGGCAGCAGTTTATTTCAGTCTTCATCGAAATATTATCTTGACGCGCGGGTGATATTTCGATAATTGTTGAAATATGAAGAAGCATCAGGCCCTGGCTGCCTTGGCCGCCCTTGCGCAAGATAATCGGCTTGATGTGTTTCGCCTGCTCGTCGAGGCCGGGCCGGACGGCATGCCTGCGGGAAGGGTCGCGGGCGTCCTCAAACTCGCGCCGAACACCCTGACCTTCCACTTCGATCGCCTGCGGGATGCGGGCCTCGTCACCGTGCGCCGCGACGGACGCTCGATGATCTATGCGGCGCGCTACGAGACCATGAACGCGCTGCTCGGCTACTTGACCGAGAACTGCTGCCAGGGCCGTCCCGGCCAATGCGTCCCGGGAGAGCGCGCAAAAGCCAGCCCGGCCGCGGTTCGCCGCGAGGAGCCGGTGGCATGAGACTCTATCTGTTCGAGCACTGCTCGCTTTGTTTTCGCGTGCGCATGACGGCGGCGCTCAAGCGTCTGCACTTGCAGGAAACAGTCGTCCTCGAAGATGAGTCCGAGACGATGATTGGCCTCGTGGGCAGGCGCGTCGTGCCGATCTTGGTGAAGGATGACGGCCAAGCCATGCTCGAAAGCATGGATATGGTCGACTACATCGATGGCCTTGGGGATCGCGTTCTCGCCGGCCCGCAACGCGGCGAAATCGCTGCATTAGCCGACAAGGTCATGGCTAGGACCGTGCCGCTGACCTGGCCGCGCTATCCCCTGCTTGCACTGCCCGAGTTCGCCACGGTCGCCGCGCACGACCATTACGTCGTGCGCAAGCGCAAACAGCTCGGCGATTTGGTTGAGCTGCGGGCCAAGACCCGCGAGCACATCGACGCGCTGATGCCTGAGTTGCAGGAGCTCGATCGCGCGATCGAAAGCCCGCTCGCGATCAACGGCCGGCTGTCGCTCGACGACATTCCCGTCCTGCCATTGCTTCGATCTGCCGCCGTCGTCAAAGGGCTTCGCTTCCCGCCCAGGGTGCGGGACTATTTCGAGGCCATGATGGGCCGGATCGGATACCAATCGTTGCCCGCGGTATAGGGAGCACACTCCATGAAGCGCATGCACGTTCATGTCGCCGTCGATGATCTGAAGCGCTCCATCGACTTCTATTCGGCGCTGTTCGCGGCGCAGCCGTTGGTCATCAAGACGGATTATGCCAAGTGGATGCTCGACGATCCGCGCGTGAACTTCGCCATCTCGGCGCGCGGCCGGCAAGCCGGTCTCGATCACCTCGGCATTCAGGTCGAGGACAAGGACGAGCTGAATGAGGTCTACGCGCGCCTGCACCGGGCGGGCGGCGACGTGATCGAGCAGGGGCAGACCAGTTGCTGCTACGCCAAGTCGGAAAAATCCTGGACCGAGGATCCTGCCGGCATTGCGTGGGAAACGTTCCTCACGACGGGCGAGAGCACCGACTATGGGGATGGCAGCGGCGAGCGCGAGGCGCGCGTTGCGCATGCCAAGGCCTGTTGCGCTCCCGAGCTTGCGCGAGTGCCGTGAGGTGCGCCGTGGCCGAGCATCCCTACAACGTGCTGTTCCTTTGCACCGGCAACTCGGCCCGCTCCATCATGGCGGAAGCGATCCTGGGTAAGCTGGGCGCCGGAAAATTCCGTGCGTACAGCGCCGGCAGCCAGCCGAAAGGCCAGGTGCATCCGGAAACGCTCCGACTGTTGCAGGGCCTCAGTTACGACACGTCGGGCTTTCGTTCGAAGTCGTGGGATGAATTCACAGCGCCGGGCGCACCGGAGTTCGATTTCGTCTTTACGGTTTGCGACAACGCAGCAGCGGAAGCATGTCCGTTGTGGCCCGGCCAACCCATGACGGCCCATTGGGGCGTTCCTGATCCGGCGCTCGCGACCGGCACGCCGGCCGAAGTCGCGCTCGCGTTCAAGGACGGCTACCGCATGCTGCGGCAACGGATCGGAATTTTCACCGCGCTGCCGTTGCGCTCGCTCGATCGATTGACCCTGCAACACAAGCTCAGCGAAATCGGCCGTACGACAGCCGCCGCGGCGAAGGCGGCCGAGTCGACGTGAACCCGACGCTTGCGCAACGTTGCGTCGAGCCGACGCTCGCGCAGCGTTGCGTTTCCGAATGCCTGGGGACGGCCTTTCTGCTCGCAGCCGTGGTCGGCTCCGGCATCATGGCGGCAAGGCTTTCCGGCGGTAACGGTGCGCTCGCGCTTCTTTGCAACACGCTCCCGACCGGCGCGATCCTGTCGGTGCTGATTCTGACGTTCGGCCCTATCTCCGGTGCGCACTTCAATCCGGCCGTCACGCTCGCCATGGCGCTGCGCGGCACAATGGCGGCAAGCATGACCGCCATCTACATCGGCGCGCAAGTCGTCGGCGCCATCCTCGGCGTGTGGGCCGCGCATCTCATGTTCGAGCTGCCGGTCTGGCAGCTGTCCGGCATGGTGCGAACAGGTCCGGGCCAATGGCTGGCGGAAGCCGTCGCCACCTTCGGGCTGCTGCTGACGATCTTCGGATGCAGCGCGCGCAGTCCTGCTGCCGGGCCTTATGCGGTCGGCCTCTACATCACGTCCGCCTATTGGTTCACCGCCTCGACCTCCTTCGCCAATCCGGCGGTGACCATCGCGCGGGCGCTTTCGGACACTTTTGCCGGCATCGAGCCCGCCGGCGTGATGGCATTCATCGTCGCGCAGCTCATGGGCATGCTGGCGGCCGTGATGCTGGGCCGTTGGCTGTGGGGCCAATAAGGGTCACTTCATCAGGCGCGTGGCACTGGCTTGGGCACGCATTACCGAAAGTTAATCTGGCAAAGCAAATTGCCGCATGGCGCGAGAACCGCCGTGGCTTATGGTGCGGACTTCCATCTATGGGAGGATGCGAATGCTCTGGACTGCGATCCGCGAGTGGAGCCAAAAGCGAACGCTTCGTGCGATGCTGAAAGACCCCAGATCTGCCAGGGGCTTCCGGTCAACGGGGCAGCTGGAGAAGGGAATCGGCGCCGACCGCTCCACCACGGAGCGCCTGCTGTTGGCAGTGGGTGCAAGAAAGTCCGACATCGCCGAAGAATGGACGTTGAATCCGCTGTAGTCGTCGCCACCGATAGGTGTCGAAGCTTTAGTCTGCAATCGATCCGCCGCCGCGTTTTTCTCCGCCGGCCCTGAGCTTTGAACAACTCCGCGCGCCGCTCGCGGCGGAGAAGGCTCATCTATTGTCTGCCATCTCGGCTTCGAAGTCTCGAGCGAGCGCTCGCGCCCGCTCGACGACTAGCTCGACGACATGCCGCGTCCCCGCCTCGACCTTGTGCCCGGCAGTCCCTGCCCAGCCGAGCGCCGGCCTGATAAGATGACATACAAACGCGCATCCGCGAGCCCCGCTGTGGTTCGCGCAATGCGCACCCGAAGCCGCGCGCGTGACCAAGAGCGCGCGCGTACTTCGGATCGACAAAAAGGGGGAAATGCCATGCGACGAAAGCTCGTGACCGTATTGCTGAGCGGGGCCTTGTCGTTGCCGGGGGCGGGGGGCGTGGCGGGCGCGGCGGGCGCTGCCGAGCTCACCGTCCTTGCCGGCATGGGCGTGGTATCGGGCCTGCGCGATGTTGCACCCGCCTTCGAGCGCGCCACCGGGCACAAGGTGATCGTCAGCTTCGAGGTCGGGCCGTCGCTGATGCAGAAGGTGGCCGCCGACGCCCCGGCCGATTTGGTTGCGCACTATCCCGAAGCGATCGACGACCTCATCAAGCAGGGCAAGGTGGTGGGCCCGCGCGTCGATTTTGCCCGCGCCGGCGTCGGCGTCGCCGTCAAGGCGGGAGCGCCGAAGCCCGACATCAGCACGACCGAGGCCTTCAAGCGCGCTCTGCTCGCCGCCAGATCGATCGCCTATTCGCGCAGCGGCGCGAGCGGCATCATCGCGGCGAAGCTGGTCGAGCGGCTCGGCCTCGCCGAGCAACTCAAGGATAAGACTAGGCTGGTCGACGGCGTGCCGGTCGCCGAGGTGGTGGCGAAAGGCGAAGCCGAGATCGGCATGCAGCAGATCAACGTCATCCTGCCGGTTGCCGGCGCCGACTATGTCGGTCCGCTGCCGGCGGAGCTGCAGGCCTACGTCGACTTCGCGGTCGGCGTGCTCGCCGTCTCGAAGCAGCGCGCCACCGCGCAGGAGCTCGTCAAGTTCATGGCCTCGGCCGAGGCGGCGCAGCTCATCCGCAAGAGCGGCATGGAGCCGCCGGCCCACTGACGACATGCATCAATCCGGACATTTACGGACTTCGCGTTCGTCCCAGCCCTCGGCACTCGCGCCGGGAGGCCCGGGCTCTCGGCCAACCTGGACCTCGAGCGCAAAGGACATCGTGACGACCGCCCTCGGCACCAGCCGGGTCTGGGTCACCATGGGCTACGGCATCCTCAACGAGGTCTACTGGCCGGCCACCGGGCACCCGCAGCTTCGGGATCTAGGGTTCATCGTCGCCGGACCATCCGGGTGGTTCGAGGTCAAACGCGTCAACCGCTACCGCGTGTCCCTGCCGGATGATTGGATTCCGTTGCCGCAGGTCGTGCACGAAGGCGACGGCTACCGGTTACTCATCGAAGTGCTGCCCGATCCTGCCCAGGACGTCGTTCTCATCCGCTATCGCCTGACCGGCGACGATATGAAGCTTTACGCGCTTTTGGCGCCGCATCTCAACAATGGCGGCGAGCACAACAACGCGCGCGCCGGGGAGCATTTGACGGCTTGGAAGGACGAGACCGCTCTCTGCCTGCTGAGCGATTCCGGCTTCTCGAAATCGAGCGCGGGATACGTGGGAGCTTCCGACGGATGGCAGGATTTTTCCAAGAACGGGCGAATGACCTGGGAATACGGCGAAGCCATCGACGGCAACGTCGCCCTGCTGGGCGAGCTGCCGGCAACGCAAGGCACGCTTGCGCTCGGCCTCGCCGAAACCACCGTGGGAGCCCGCACGAAGGCGCGCTCGAGCCTGAGCCAAGGATATGACTCGATACGCCAGCAATTCATCGCGGGCTGGCAGCAGTGGGGAGAAACCCTCGACATTCCGGATGCCCCGGCCGACATCCGGAGGGAAGCTTATCTGTCGGCCGTCGTTCTGAAGGTGCATCAGGGCCGCACCTATCCAGGTTCGATCGTCGCCAGCCTGAGCGTGCCGTGGGGAAATTCCACCGATACCATTGGTGGCTACCACCTGGTCTGGCCGCGCGATTGTGTCGAAGCGGGCCTCGCCCTTCTGGGCGTGGGACAGGTCGATGATGCCCGCTCCATGTTGTCCTACCTGATCGCCATTCAGAACCAGGACGGGAGCTGGAACCAGAACTGCTTTCCCGATGGCCGCCCATTCTGGGGTGGCATTCAGCTCGACGAGGTCGGTTTTCCCATCGTCCTCGCCGCCAAGCTCGCGGAGCAGGATGCCCTGCGCGGATTGGGTGGCGTGGATGCCATGATCCGGCGCGCGGTCAGCTATCTCGTTCAACACGGCCCCATCAGCCCGCAAGACCGCTGGGAAGAGAATTCCGGCATCAGCCCTTTCACCTTGGCAATCGAGATCGTCGCCCTGATCGCCGCGGCTGAATTTCTCAGCGCTGATGAACGCGATTACGTTATTTCACTGGCCGACTACTGGAACGAGCGGATCGAGGACTGGACCTATGTCTCGGGTGGCCCCTTTGCCTCCCAACACGGTGTCGACGGCTATTACGTGCGGATCGGGCCGGCTGCGGTGCAGGGCGGCCTGCTCGGGCGCGTGAACGTCGCCAACCGCTGGGGTCAGAGCATGCCGGCAATCACGCTCATCGGGATGGAGTATCTCCACCTGGCGCGCCTGGGGCTGCGCAGCCCCGACGATCGCCGAATTCAAAATACGTCGAAGATCGCGGATACGATGCTTCGAGTCGAAACACCGTTGGGCATTGCCTATCATCGCTACAACGAAGACGGCTATGGCGAGCATGCGGACGGTAGCCCCTACGACGGAAACGGCATCGGTCGAGCCTGGCCGCTGCTGACGGGCGAGCGCGCGCACTTCGAACTGCAGCTTGGCCGCGATCCTTTGCCGTACCTCGAGATGATGACGCGGATGACCGGTCCGGCCGGGCTTATCCCCGAGCAGGTCTGGGATGGACCGCCTTTGCCGGAGCGCGGATTGCAGCCAGGCAAACCCACAGGAAGCGCGATGCCCCTGGTCTGGGCACACGCGGAGTTTCTGAAGCTGTTGCGGGCACGACGGGAAAAGCGGCCGATCGAGCTGTTGAATAGCGTCGAAAAGCATCTGCGTGGCAAAGTCGGCGCGGTCGGGACTTGGCATTGGCGCACCGACACTCCATTCGACGCGCTGCCTGCAAATCGCGATCTCCTCATTGAGATGGAAAGTCCGTTCGTTCTGCACATGGGCTTCGACGGGTGGCAAGCCGTCGAAGACCGATCATCTAAGATTCTTCCGTTTGGCAGGCACGGAGTGCGCCTGCGAAAGGACGAGCTCGCGGGCAAGCGGGTGCTCGATTTCACCAGGTACTTCAGCCTCGACTCGAAATGGGAGGGCAACGACCACCACGTATCGATTGCTTCCGAGCAGCAGCAGGACCAACGCTAAGTCTGAGCCGGCTCGCCCATCTTGGCGCGCTGCATGCCCCAAACGGTCAGCAGGTAACCGAGCCCCGTGATCAGCAGCGTCACCAAGGCTGGAATCCATGCGGTCGGGATGACGTACGTGCATATCAAAAAGCCGATCACCGTCCAGGCAACTGCGATCGGATTGAAGCCGGCCCGGTAGCGGTAGCGGCCTTTCGGGTCGTAGAGCGCCGCGACGTCGATCTGCATGCGTCGCACGAACAGGTAGTCGGCCACGAGCACGCCTGCGACCGGCGAGAACACGTTCCCAAACAAAGTGATGTAGCGAAAGAAGTCCAACACTCCCGGCACGCCACACAGCGCGACCCCCAGCACCGCAGCGATCAGCGTGGTCCAGAACCGCCCAAGCCGCTCGAACATGTTGGAAAGCGACAGTCCCGCGGAATAGAGATTGAGCACGTTGATGGTCCAGTCGTCGACGCAGAGGAATACCAGCACAAGAAGGAAGGCGAACCAGCTGGTTTCGATTTGAGCGGTCAGGACGAAAGGATTGGTGACCTTGCCCAGGGTTGCGGCGGCCCCGTAGGCGCCGAGCGCGGTGGACAGCAACGCTCCGAGCGCGCCGGCCGCGATGGTGGCAACCCACATGTCGGTCCGTGAGCGCGTATAACGGGCGAAATCCGCCGCGTCGGTTATGTTCGTCAGCCATCCCGAAATCGTGACGTTCAGCCAACCGGCCAGCAAAATCCAGTTCCAGCCGCCGGCTCCCGGGTAGGCCAGCACGTTGGCAAGCGCAAAATTCGGATCGTCGTGATTCGCGAACATAACGAACAGATAGGCCAACACGACGACCTTGATCGGCAATGCGACCCGCGCCAGCATTTTGAGCGATCCGAAGCCAATCACCGCGACGCACGCCTGGATCAACCCGAAGATCACACTGACGGAGATCAGTGGATAGGTGATGCCGGTGATTTTCGCGAGCACCGCGACGATGGCGGATGCGCCGACCAGGGTCTGGAACGCGAACCAGTAGACCGACACGACCGTCCGCAACAGCGAGGGGATCAGCTTTGCTCCGTTAAGCCCATAGACCACGCGGGTCGCGACCTGACCCGGGATCCCGTAATCGACCCCCAGCGTCGCCATGATCAGGTAAAACACCAGTGCGACGATGGTGCCAAAAAATCCGGCCGCCAGCGCGGCCTGGAACGACAGCCCGGCCGCCACCATCAACCCCCCGCTCAGCATGATGCCGGGGTTGATCAGGAAGTTGAACATGATGCTGAAGAGGTCGAACCAGCCGGTCGTCTTGCGTTCTTCCGGAACGGGCTCGATGCCGAACTGCTCGACGCCGGCGGGCTGACGGTAGCGCGCCCGCAGCTGACGCTCGATGTCGCTTGCGGAAGTCATGGCAATCTTGCGCGCCGCCTCGATCACAATCGATGGGAGACTGGCGCAAATTACCGGTCATGAGGCCAATGGCACAAGAGCACCGCGAACAATGCCCACTTTCCGAACGCGAGCGGGACGAGCCGCCTACCTGAAGCGCTTCAGCCGATTGGGGAGTTTCTCCTCGTTGCCGCTGCCATCAGTCTTCCGAACCAATATTGCTCCGTGCCTTTCGTAGATGGGCATGGCTTGATGACGAGATGCATCAAAGCGGACATTCACGGACTTCGCGTTTGCGCCATAGCCGGACGATGCCGCGCACCGCATTCGCGGAGAGTACGCCGCTCTCGCACGTGGGCTAACGGTTGCGAGCGATGCCCTGCGGGGCCTTGGCCCCAATCTGCCCCGCGACGACGGTTCGAGCTGGGTGATAGCGAACGGTCATTGCTGCGCTCGTGCCAGACGCTTGTCTCCCCCGAGCAAAGCGCGCAAGGGACCGCGCATTACCGCTTCGCGGTAGCTGCGCAAGTCTTCATCGTCCATTGCGTTTTTGCTCGGCTGCCCCGCTTCCGCTTTCACGGTGACCTTCGGCCCCAATAAGACCGTCGTACCGAGGCCGGCATAAACATAGCGGTCACCGAACGTCTCTTTGAGAATCGCGAAGGCCGGCTCGCCGGTGCAGTGAACCGGAGCGAGATAGCGCACGCTCCAGTTGTCACGCAGAGAGACCGCTATGCTGCTGATCTGGTCGTCTTTCGCCGGCAACAAATGAGTGCCACCCAGAACCAGATGTATCGGCTTGTTGATCGTACTCTTGGCCGCCTCCAAGATCTTTTCGATTGTCGGGTGGCTGCACCCGACAACGAGAACAATCCCGTCGGGCGTGTCGATCGCCAGCGAGATTTCCTTCACCTCCAGGTCGACGCCCCAAGTCCCATTCAGCAGGATCAAATGGAATCCGGGCGCCACTTCGGTCGTCTTGGTTATCCATGTGAAATTGCTTTCAGGCCATGGGCTGCCGAACCGAAGCGTCTCGGGCGCTCTCCCGTCGAAATAACGCATTTCCGAAGGAAGGGACTCGTTGCGCCTGTAGAAAGTGCCTGGCAAAGCCGCGCCGAACACCCCGAAGTTTTCCTGCGGCGCGTAGACCTTCACGGCGGGGTTGACCTTCAAGAGATGATTTAGCCCGCTCGTGTGGTCGCCGTGACGATGGGAGACAATTGCGAAATCCAGCTGCCTCAGGTCGATACCCTTGGCCTCGACGTTGTGCGCGAAGATCTCTGCGTTGTTGCCGGTATCGAACAAGATGCGCTTGCCGCCATACTCGATGAGCGCAGAAAATCCCCAGTCCTTCTTCATCGTTGAGGTCTTGCCGAAGGCGTCGTAGAGAACCGTGATCTGCCCTGCGCCCGACTGTGCGTATGCCGGAGAAGCGCCAATCGCTACCGCTGCAACCATCATCGCAGCAACTTTGGAAAGGACATGCCGAGTCATCGCATAGCTCCCTCGACGCGAGTGTGTCGCCGCGCACGCCAATGCGCGGCATGGATGTGCAAGGGCCAGCAGACGAAGACTTGCCGAAAGTATTATGCCCGCCGACGGCACGCGCGCGGCCCGCTCCTGCACGACGATTTCGGCATGTCCCGCTGCAAGGGCCGGTAGGCAAAATCTAGCCGATTTCTCGCGCCCGGGGAAACGGGTCGCATCGTTGCGCAGCGGATCAGCCGAACGTGAATGCAAAAGCCTCCACGCCAGAACCGAGAAACTCGATCTCGAACTGGCGATCGGCGACCGGTTTCGGTTGTCGGATCAGCTGATAGAGACGCTGTTCGCTCACTGTGCCAGCGCCTTGCTCGTCAACGTCGATGCCGTGAGCCGCGCCTGGCGGCTGTCCATCGATCAGCACGCGAAATCTCACCGGCGTTCCTGGCGCTGCCGGGCCCATGACGAGATGAAGGTCGCGCGCGTGAAAACGGTACGCGATCTTTCCATTGGGCTTGTTCAGCACGGCGGTTCCCCTCTGCACCGTCCAATCGCCGGACAGCGCCCATTCGTTCAGGCGCCACCGCGCAGGCAGTTCATACATGCGAGGCTTGTCCAGGACCGCCCCGCCCGGGGACGCAAAGTTCTGGGTGCGCTCATATCCGAGATAATTTTCCGGAGACTTCAGGCTGCCCCAATCGGCGGCCGCTTCGATACCGCGGGCATCTACCGAGACGGGTTCGCGGTCGAAGCCGCCGATTCCGGTTTCGGCCAGCAATGCTTGAATGATCATTTCCGACTGTTCGTATGAGCCCTCGCCAAAATAATGATGTCGAGCACGCCCCTGCGCATCGATGAAATAGAGCGCCGGCCAATATTGATTGTCGAAGGCGCGCCATATGACATGGTCGCTGTCGACCGCGATCGGGTAACCGATGCGCATGTCTTTCACGGCCCGGCGAACGTTGTTTACGTCTTTTTCGAAGGCGAACTCCGGTGAGTGAACGCCGATTACCACCAATCCCTGGTTTCGATATTTCTCGTCCCAGGCCCGGACATAGGGAAGCGTGCGCAGCCAGTTGATGCAGGTATAGGTCCAGAAATCGATGAGGACGACTTTTCCGCGCAGAGCCGATGCGGTCAGGGGCGGGGAGTTGAGCCACTCATCCGCGCGCTCGAGAGATGCCAACCCGGATTGACCGGCGATCTGGCCAGGGGGAGGCCCATGAAGGAACGGGACCCGTACCCCGGTGGACGTCGTCGGCTGCGCCACGATCATGTTCCCCACAAAGCCCGCAATCGGCGCCCCGATTGCGATCGCGAGCACCGCGGCTATCAAGAGCTTGTTTGTTTTCATCGATGTTGCCGCGCGCGCAACGCGCGTGCCCGAGCTATCTCTGAACGGGTGCGTCCACGAACGTCGCGATCGGTTGGCCGGTCTCGGCGATATAGGTCGACAGCATCCGACCGGTTTTCGGGCCGAGGTCGCGCGCATTGTGAGGCGTCCGCGGCGGGATGAGGAATCCATCCCCTGCGCGCAGGATGACGTTGGCGCGTCCCTGCACCATCATCTCCACCTCGCCGGCGATGATGTAGCCGACCTCTTCTCCTGGATGAACGTGCCATCCGGACTCGACTCCCGCCGGAATCTCCGTCAACACCTGCACGATTTCGCGACCTGGAATTGATGACGGCGCGCGCTGGATCTCGCGCCGAGCAAGCTTGCCCGCCAGCTCGTCGCGCGCGCGCTCCGACGTCGCGCGATTCTGCGCCGCCGCCACGGTTCGATCTCCCGATCCGCTCGCCGCGTTGTCGCGCCAGAAGGCGAGGATGGCCGTGACGAGCTCGTCGGGACACTCCGACGGTAGAAAGTGTCCGCAGCCCTCGCCAATCGCACCGCCCGTTACACGGTCGCCGAGCGTTGCGACCGTCGCGCGCAGGCCGTCGCCGACGCCGTCCTTCGCGCCGAGCGCCAGCACGGGCATCGGCAGCCGCTTCGCAGCGCGCACCTTGGCTTGGGCAAGCCCTTCCGCGCTGAACGCGGCGCGGTACCAGGCAAAGCCGGCGCGCGCGGTTCCCGGCGCGGAGAAGACACGGACATATTCGTCGAGCGCGGCAGGCTCGATCGCGTAGGTTCGCGTGGTCTTGGTCGCGAACAGCCAGGTCAGATAGGCGCGCTCGCGCCCCTCAACGAGGATCTCGGGCAGGTCGTCCAGCCGATTGAAGGCGAACTGCCAGCTCTTGAGGTTCACGGCTTCGCTCGGGATGCCCGCGGGCGCGGGCGATATGCCGGGCACGTTGGCCTCGCTCAGGACCAGCCGCTTGACGTCCCCGGGATACGCCGCGGCGTGGGCATGGGCGATCCAGGTCCCGATATCGTGCGCGACGATGTCGACGCCGCCCGGGCGGCCGAGCCCGGTCGCGGCCAGAAAGCTGTGCAGGTCGCGCGCGGCGGTGTCGAGGTCGTAGCCGCCTTGCGGCTTGTCGCTGTCGCCGAAGCCGCGCGGCTCGAGCACGTAGACCTGGCGTCCTGCTTGGACGAGCAGGGGGACGACCTTGCGCCAGGCGATCCAGCTCATCTCGGGCCAGCCGGGGATCAGGACGACCGGCTCGCCCGAACCTGCGGTCACATAGTGCAAGCGCAGCCCCTCCACCCGAACCATGTGATGGGCGACCTCGCCGAACGGCGCCGGCGCCGTCTGCGACAAGGCCGGGCTCGCGCTGCACAGCGCGGCGAGCAGAACGAGCGAAGCGCATGCGCGCATCGGCTACCCTCCTCTACGTATTGCTCGATAACGACCGTGATGCGGACGGCCCCGAGCTCCTATTCCGCCAGCGACGAGTCGAGCACCCGGACGATGCGCCGGACCTTGAGGCCAACGGCGTTGGTCTTCTTGGCCCACTCATCATACACGGTCTTGTCGTCAACGAGGCGGGTCAAAGCGCGGCGCGCTCGCTCGGCGTGAGCACGCGCGGCACGGCGCGCGGAGCCTTCATCCGATCGTCGAAGAACGGCGTCGGCCGATCGAGGCCGCGCGCCCACCAGCCGAGCAGCCTTGACGCACGGCGGGCGAAAATCCCGAGCGACGGCGGACCGGGCGCGTTGCGCAGGAGAGGCCCGGCGGCGGAGCGTTCGTAGATGCGGCAGAGCGGCGGACCGAGGGCTTCGTCCCGGGAACGACCGTCGGCCTCGTGGTTCATGAAGGAATGAACCACGCCGATGACCGGGAAGCGCGGCCCGGTGGCGGTGTTGGCAATCGGGGTCCGACAACAATCGGCGTACCAGCGCAAGACCCTTGTTGGAGAGGCGCAGGCAGCGCATGGCATCCGTGCCTGCGACGAGCTTCACCCGGGCGGGCGGCATCTGGAAGATGTCCGTTCCGCCGGCCGGGTCGAGCACGTCCGCCCGCTCGAGGAAACGCGCGAATGCCTGGCAGTCCCTGCAATAGCAGACGAAGCGGAACTCGACTGGGGGACGTCGCGCATGCGGCCGCACCGGCAACGAAGGGGCAGGTCCAAGGGCATGCGCTGCACCAAACGGGATGGTTACGCAGGCGGCGCGTCGGCTATAGATTCCATGGACATGTGAAAACCATAGCGCGCTGGCGCGAGGCCGAGAAGCTTAGGCGGACTGACGACTTTCCTTCCATGAGCCCAGCGCAGAGGGCACCCAAACGGAGGCTGCACAGATGAAGAAGCTGATTATTCCGGCCTTGGCCCTGACCGTCGTGCAAAATTCGGCGTTCGCTGCGGCAGGCACCGCAAGCGGGCCAAACGCCTTGGCGTTGGCCGCGGTGATCGCGCCGCATTCGCCCGCCGTGCGCGCTTTCGACAAGCGGGTCATCGCGCGCCTGTTCCGCGGCAACACCAGCTTCGGCTTCACGCCCAACACGAAAATTTCCGTCGATGCGGATTCCGTCGTCTGCCGCGTAAGCAATGTCGATATCACCTCGCGCAGCTGCGAGCTCAAGTTCGGCTCGCGCAAACGAACCTTGACCGGACGCGAAGCCAACGAAGTTGCCGCCACGGCGGCGGCCGCAGGCATTCCTTCTCAGGGAGCCGCAGGCTCGAGCATCGAAAGCGTCTCGAACTTGCGCTGCACGATAGACCCGAACGAGATCATGCAGAAGGCGGGCGGAGGCGCGCAGTGCAGTTTCGAAACGGGACAGTAGGCTCTGCGCGCCCTCAACCCGACGACTGTCGCCGGCGACAATGTCGGATTTACGAGGCGTGCAATGTGCTGGTTCGAGCTCCGGGTCGTGTCCTAATCACCGAGGCTTCTGTTCTAATTTAAAGATCCACAGTGTCCTAATTCGATCGATACTACCGTGGACCGCTGTGCTATATTTTACCGCTTGCTGACTGAGAGGCCGGTCATGCTTCGCGTGCGAAGAAGGCTGGCGCCATGGCGTCGTCCTCCAAGGAATTTCGCGAGTTCGCAGAAGAATGTTTGCGTCGGGCCGCCGAGACCAAATCAGAACGGCATCGTCAGATATTACAGGAAATGGCCAAGACTTGGATGCAAGCGGCATTGGAAGCCGAACACAGTTGGGCACTGGAAGACAATCTTCCGCTACCAAGACGCGGTACAGCTTCGAAGCCGATAAAGTGAGGCCACCTCGGTTGCTGTCCTCATTCAGACAGTACCCGACCTCCCATACGCGTTAGTTGGCGCTGGTCGGAACGGTGTGGATTTCCGCCACTGATGGCGGCGGCTCGCTCTCGCGTTCGGCCGCGTCGGCTTTGGACTTGAAGTGCCGGGCCATTGCGAGCAGGCGCGTGCACGCCTCGTCATCGACGGCTGCGAGGGAGAGGCGAAGGCAGATGTTGGCTTGACGGCGATAGTACTCGGCACGCGAACTTGGCATTTCCAGAAACCCCCGTGTTTTCCGGAAACGCAATTGCGTTGGTACGGTTCCTGACGAACTTTAATATTTTTGGCAGTTCCGTGACGGGCGTTTGGACCGTGGCGAGGGTTCCACTGATGGAACAAAATTGCCGCGGCCGACCCCAGCGGAATGGGCCCTCTGTCCATCCCGCTCGCCCTTAAGCCCGCGCAGGCGGGGCTTTTTTCGAGGGGACGATGGATCGCAGGCCGGCAGCCGAATCCACACGAAGAGTCTGGAACCCGATGGAACCAGAATGCCGGTACCGAATTATGGTTTCCGGAAATGGAACTTCCGTCTGGCCGCTGGGGGCAGAAATGGCACGAATTCTCCATGAAACTTTGCTGCTTTGCTCCATGGCGGCATTCGTTGTCGGCGTCGTGATTGCGGCTGCGAGCCTGCTCGGTTGATGAGAGATCTAGGGGCGTGCGCGACGCCCCCGGCCTGCATGGATCAGGCCGGGGGCTACTTCCCATCGTCGCGCGAGGGCGTCCCAGGGGTTGGGGGCTGGGGCTGGGGAGGCACCCTCGCAGCGCTAACAACACGCCCCGCGGTAGGTCGTTTCCGAAAAAAAGCAGCGGCGCGCCGGAACGTCCCGAATCTTGCGTCAGTCCCCGGAGGAGACAACTAATGGCGACATTGCTCTTTACCTGCCCGAAAACCAGGCTTCCTGTTCCGACTGGCGTGGCGACGGATGTGCAGGGGCTGCGTCGGTCGTGGGCGCTCAAGCTGCAGCTGAGTTGCCCGCACTGCGGCCAGAATCACGAGCTAGCGGTACGCGACACGTATCTCGATGCCGCCATTGATGCTGCCGTGGGACGCTGGGCGCCCAGCAAGTAACGCGGCGAACATCGAAGCGTCACCACTTCGTTGTTCGCGGCGGGCGCATGAAATAGGTCAAGGCGACGGTTGGCATCGGCGCGGGGGCGGGCCGTCCTGATTCTCAGATGGAAGAGCGGAGCTACCGCAGCGCTGAACCTCCCCCTCGGCCGGAGCTACGAGCCGATCGAGGAGCGCCATCAGGTGCGGCGGCATGGGTCCTGCGAGAGCGTCGTATTCAGCCCGCAGGCGTTGTCCGATCGCCCGTAGCCACGCCGTCCCGTCCGGCAGCAAGGGCGAATATGGGCCGGCCATGGACTCCTCCACCAAGGTAGGCTGCCCGAGAATCGAATCGTCGACTACTGCTTCCTAATCAGCAATGCCAGCACGTCAAATGCAATCGCAGCAGCCAGCACACTGGAAACAAACAAGGGCTACCCACATCTGTGTCCCTCCTTCCGCACCTACTCAACGCTGTGTGTCTTGGCCCGGTTCCGCTCGCAGAAGTCCAACGCTCGGAGCGCGTTGAGTTGTTACGCCTTTGTGCTCAGCCGCGAAGTGGAACCGGCGCGTGGCGGAGCTACTGCGTTTCCGTCAGGCCTTCTATTCTTACTGAGTCAGAAAGTCGCGGCTAACGGAGAGCAGAATCATCTATTTGGCAAGATTCACACTTCAGCGATGGGAGGCTGGAATGGATCTGCCAAGATCGAATGACGGTGAAGCGCGATTTTCCGCTTACGTGGAGGGGCTCACGAGCGTGATCGGGCATGCGGACCGGACCAAGCCGCTTCGCGATTACTGCTTGGGTTTGATGATGCCTTGCGAGCGCAAGAGCGTGGAGCCGATGGCAGCGATTACAGCACCAGAACGGACCGCAGCGCAGCATCAGTCGCTGCTGCATTTTATTGGCGAGGGAGGATGGTCGGACGAGAAGGTTCTCGCGAAGGTGCGGAAACTGGTACTGCCGGTGCTGGAACGCCACGGGCCGATCGAAGCGTGGATTATCGACGACACCAGCTTTCCCAAGAAAGGGCATCATTCGGTCGGGGTGGCTCGACAATATTGCGGGGAGCTTGGCAAGCAGGACAATTGTCAGGTCGCGGTGACGTTGTCGATCGCCAATCACGATGCGAGCTTGCCGGTGGCCTATCGGCTGTATTTGCCGAAGGAGTGGGCGAACGATCGCAAACGTCGGCGGAAGGTAGGAGTTCCTGACGAGATCGGTTTCAAGACCAAGCCCGAGATCGCGCTGGCACAGATCCGTTGGGCGTGCGAGGCCGGGCTACCGCGCGGGGCGGTGCTGATGGACGCCGGCTACGGGGTCGATACTGATCTGCGCACGAGCATCACGGGATTGGGCTTGAGCTATGTCGCCGGCATCCAGTCACACACGACCGTATGGGCGCCTGGCACAGGGCCGCGTCGGCCAAAGAAGTGGTCGGGTCATGGGCGACCACCGAAGCTGCTGCGCCGCGATAACAAGCACAAACCGGTCTCGGTCAAGGAGCTTGCGTTGGCCCTGCCAAAGCGTGCCTGGCGCACGATCACGTGGCGGGAAGCCACGGGGGAGAAGTTGTCCTCGCGATTTGCCCGTGTGCGCGTTCGTGTCGCGCATCGGGATTACTGGCTTGCTAACAGTCGGCCGGAGGAGTGGTTATTGATTGAATGGCCGGATGGCGAGAAGGAGCCGATCAAATATTGGTTGTCGACACTTCCGGAGGACGTCGCGTTCCATCAGCTCGTCGACGTTGCCAAGCTGCGATGGCGAATCGAACGCGACTATCAGGAACTCAAGCAGGAGGTCGGCCTGGGACATTTTGAAGGACGGGGATGGCGCGGCTTCCACCATCACGCCACCCTTTGCATTGCGGCCTACGGATTCCTGATCTCTGAGCGCGAAACGATTCCCCCCTCAGCAGATCGTACCACCACGCTCTTCCCGCAATTTGCCTTACGCGAAGGTTACCAGTCCAGAGGATCCGCCGTTGCGGCCTGAACGCCACGTTCCGAACTCGATTGCAACAATGCGCCGGAGATTGGTGGCCGCTCTCGCCACGACGCTCTCGCGTTGCCCATGCTGCGCCGCTCGCAACAGACACCGAAATTTGTGACACAGTAAGAGTAGCCGGCATGAGCCCAAAGCGCGTTCACGCGCGTCTTTCGACGCGCTGTGGCGACATGCGGGGCGGTCTCTCCGCGCAACACAAACCCGGATTTCCCCCGCTTGCGCGGGGGTCATCCGGGCTACGTCCTAGTTCACGCCTTCGACCGCATACGACCGCACGGATTTTATGGCCTTGTCGAGTATCGGCAGCGTGCGCATGTAGGCTTGAGACTCACGCCAAGCCGTAAGCTTGTCGATGTTGTCCCACTTGCTGATCAGCAGGCGCTTCGGCGCAGCTCCCTCGATCCGCTCGACATCGGTACTGCGCACGAGGTAGGTGCCCCCCGCGGCTTTGACTGTCTCCTCAGCCTTTGGGGCCCATTGCTTGTTGTAAATATCCTCGTTAGCCACGTCGATTTCGGCAACATAATATGCCGGCGGCCGCGCCTGGGCATGAATGCCTTGGACGACCAGTCCGCCGATGAGGATGCCCGCAACCATGGCCAGTGCAACCGCGTGGTGTGTTTTCATGGAGATCGATCCGATCGTTTCTCTCTCGCGCCCCACTGGTGGGTTATCTGCGATACCGTTCTCTTTACCGCCAACTGTCGGCTCAAGTATGACATCTTGGTCGGCGTCGAAATAATTCTCAGCACCGTAGCCCGCATGGAGCGAAGCGCAATGCGGGACGGTGTCGCTCTGCGGCACGAACCCCGGATTTCGCCATAGCGCGTCCTTAAGGGCGTTTACGCCCGTCTTCGCGGGCTGTGGACGCGCGTAAACGCGCTTTAGGCTCCATCCGGGCTACGAGCCCCACGCGTGGGTCAGAAACGCGGTGACGAACTCCGGCATCATCGGATCGAAGTCGGCCGCACCGCGCACGACACGCACGTCGGCGAGCTCGGGCTCGCGCTCGCTTGCGAGATGCGCGCGGATGCGCGCGGCGAGCGCCGCCGCGGTGTCCCGCGCCTGCAGCAGCTTGATCTGGGCGATGCGCGCTCCGGCAAGCACCGTGATCCAGCCCGGCTCGGCGTCGAAATCCTCGGGCGCGAGTCCCGTCTCCTCGGCGACCTCGCGCATGACATTGCCCGCGAGATCAACGCGCGTGCCGTCGAGATCGCTCAGGTCGGGCAGCCCGGCAGGAAAATAGATTCGTCCCGCATTGGCGGTATGCGCGCCCATGACGCCGAGCACGAATGCGCCGTCGCTGCCGCGCAGCGCGCCCATGCCGAAGCAATTCCTGATGCCGCTGTCCGCATTCCACTCCCGCCACGCCAGCATGCTGGCGTAATCGGTCTCGAGATAGGCGCCGTGGAACACCGCGCCGGTGATGGCATGATCGTGCAGCAGCAGGACGCGGCCGTTCCACAGCGCCGGAGTGGCGCGCTGCAGCGCCTCGAAGTGAGCATCGATCTCCGCGCGCTTGTCGCGCGCGAACGGCCACGGCCGCGGCACCAGCGCAAGCTCGAGCCGCTCGATCGGCACGATGGCGATCTCAGTCATGCCTCGATTGTTCCCTCCGTCACGACGACGGCGTCGCCTCCGATCCAAGCGGAGACGAGCCGTCCGGCTTCGACCGTCGTTGCGAGGTGGATCAGGCTCGGACGACCCATCGCGTAGCCTTGCTCGATCATGGTGGTGTGGGTTCCATCGGACAGCCGCGGCGCCAGCAGGCCGGCAAACGCAGCGGCCGCCGAGCCGGTCGCCGGATCTTCCGGCACGCCCATGCCGGGCGCGAACATGCGGGCGTGAAAGTCATGGCCGGGTTCGACCGTCTCGCGGCAGAACACATAGGCCGCACCGGCCGCGCCGAAGGCCTCGTCGAATTTGCCGGGCTCGGGACGGCAGCGCGCGAGCGCGGCGCGCTCGAGCACCGGCACGAAGGTGAAGGGAATCCCCGCCGACCAGCGCGCCGGGCGGAGCTCGCCGATCTCCGCCGGCGCGAGTCCTAGCGCCGCGGCGATGGTGGCATCGTCGGGCACCGGGCCGGCCTCGACCGGCAATTGCGGCAGCGTGAAGCGGGCGCGGCCAGCGTCACTCGCGCTCGCCTCGACCGTGCAGTGTACCGGACCGATGCCCTCCTCCAGCACGATCTCGCGGCTCGTCCCGCCGCCGTCGCGCAGACCCAGCAGCACCGCCGTGCCGACGGTGGGATGGCCGGCAAA
>JBKPUA010000242.1:0-6099 GCA_046735815.1 Pseudomonadota bacterium | reverse complement strand
GCGCCTGCCGGTGCACCTCGGTCAGCATGGCGTCCGGCTTGGCGTCGGTGAAGAAGCCGCCCCCCTGGATCGGCGGCAGCTGCGCCGGATCGCCCAGCACCAACAGCGGCACGCCGAATGACATCAGGTCGCGCGCCAGCTTGGCATCGACCATCGAGCATTCATCGACCACGATGAGCTTGGCCTTGGAGGCGGGTGCCTCATCCCAAAGCTCGAAGCTCGGGGTCTCCTCGCTGCTTTCGCGCGGCTTGTAGATGAGGCTGTGAATGGTGGACGCGCCTTGGCAGCCCTTGCTGCGCATTACGCATGCCGCCTTGCCGGTGAAGGCCGCGAACAGGACTTTGCCGTCGACTGCTGCGGCAAGGTGGCGGGCCAGCGTTGTCTTGCCCGTACCGGCATAGCCGAACAAGCGGAAGATTGCCGCGCTTCCGCGTGCGTCCTTGAGCCAGTTGGCGGCCGCGACGAGGGCGGCGTCCTGTTGAGGCGTGAAGACCGGCATCGGCGATCAACGGCAGCGGTAGCCGGCATAAGGAACAAAAAGGGAACCTAAGTCAATGGGCAAATGTCACCGGGCGGAGCCGTAATCTCGTGCGCGCGTCGCCGCGGCAACGCAAGCATAATCGGCGCGGACCGCGCGGTCCGCGCCCTTCGCCTCGTCGGCCAACGTTAGAACAGGAACAGACGCACCGTCGATGCCGCTGCGAGTGCGCCACCCAGCGTCACCAGCAGGTAGCTCAGCCAGGATGTCCCGGTCGGCTCCGGTGTCGGAGCAGCGGCGGCGAGATCGAGCTCGTTGACCTCGTTGGAATCGACCATCTGCACGCTGTCGGGTGCGGCCGGCGCGGTGGCGCCTTCCGTCGCGGAGCCTGGCGCGGCTGCGGCGGCCTGAGCGCCGGCAGGCGCGGCGTTGGCCGTCGGCGCGGCTTGGCTCTCGGTGTTGGCTGGCGGCGCCGAGACGGCCGCTTCGGCGGCTACCGGTGCGCCGGAAGCGTCCGCTTGCTCGCGAGCAGCTGGCTTGCTGGCTTTGCTGCGGGAGGCGGCCTGCTCCTGCGCAGCCGGCTTGCTTGCCTTGGCGCCCGCCGGCTTGTGCGTGGCGTCAGCTTCCGGTTTCTCCGACGCCTTGTCGGTCTTCCGGGCCTGATTGTCCTTCTTACGAGCCTGCGTGGGTGCGGCCCGACTGGAGGCGTCGGCGGCGGCGTCCGGCGTTGAGGTGTCCTGGACGATCGGACACGGGAAACGGTCGTTGTCGCACGCCTGCGCATGGCTCAATGGCAGACTGGCGAGCGCCCCAGCCGCAGCTGCCATGATGGCTAAAGTCCGTGGAGTGAACATGGAATCCCCCCTGTCACTACAAACCAACATGTCATAGTCACCCACGGGATGGCTTCACATGGGCGCAAATTGGGAATTATTCGCGCAAACTGGGGCCGCAATAATGGCGGTGCGGGGGCGCCGTTCCACCTACTTCCGCCTATAATGGAGCGACGGAGGCGAGAAAATGAACGAGGACGTCTTCAACGCCAGTATCCGAAAATTTCTCAAGACGCTCGGGGTGAGCGCCCAGCGCGAGATCGAAAAGGCGGTGCGTCAGGCGCTCGCGGACGGCCAGCTCAAAGGCAGCGAGACGTTTCCGGCGCGCGCCACGGTGACCATTGCCGGCATCGATCTCGTGCACGAGATCGAAGGCGAGATCGAGCTGGAATAGCGGCGCAACATGCGCTAGCGGCGACGATGTTTAGTCGACTGTTACACCGCTCGCCTTGATCGGAGCCGCCCATTTCTCGATCTCGCGCTGGACGAACTGAGCGAGTTGCTCGGGCGTGGCGCGATCCTCGGGGACGATCACCGCTCCGAGACCTTCGAGCCGCTCTCTCACTGTTGGAGTCTTCATTGCCTCGACGGCGGCGTCGTTGAGCTTCTTGACAATATCGGCGGGCGCACCCTTCGGCAGGAAGATGGCGTTCCAGGTGTAGGCTTCGAGATCCGGCGTTCCCTGCTCGAGCCCGGTCGGCACGTTCGGCAACGCTTTCGAGCGCTCCTTGGTCATGATCGCGATCGGCTTCACCGTGCCGCCGTCGATCTGCGGCTTGGCGGTGGTCACGATCTCGCACAGGTAGTCGATCCGACCGCCTTGCAGATCCTGCATCGCCGGACCGGTGCCGCGATAGGGAACGTGAGTGATGTCGACTCCGATCAGATAATTGAGCAGCACGCAGCCGAGATGGGTCGCGGAGCCGGCGCCGGCCGAGCCGTATTGCATCTTGCTCTGGTTGGCCTTGGCGTAGGCGATGAACTCCTTGAGATTGCTCACCGGCAGATCCTTGCGCGTGATGAGCACGATCGGGACTTCGGCGATGAGCGCGACCGGGGCGAAATCGGTCGCTGCGTTGTAGAGCGGCTTCTTGTAGAGCGTCTGGCCCTGGGCGTGGGTGCCGACCGTGCCGAGCACGAAGGTGTAGCCGTCAGGTGCGGCGTCGGCGACGCGCTTGGAGCCGGTCATGCCGCCCGCGCCGCCGACATTCTCGACTACCACCTGCTGGCCGAGCAGCTCGCTCATGCGCTGCGCCATCACACGGCCGAGCACATCGGTCGGACCGCCGGCGGCGAACGGGATGATCATCGTGACTGGCTTGCTCGGATAGGCTTGTGCCAGTGCCGCGCCGGTGGCGGCGATCCAAAGGCCGATGGCCGCGAGCGAAATTCTCCTGAACATTCACATCTCCCTGGATTTGGCCGAACACTTGCCCGTCCGCCAATGGTGGTCAAGCCGCCGGTTGCCGCGGGGGTTCCACGTACTTGTGGCCGAGCACGAGGCCGCGTAAGAGGCAAAGGCCAGTATGGGTCGGAGGCTTCCCGCATGTGCACGATCTCTCCATGGCGATGACGCGCGTCGCTATCGGCGGCCTCGGCGCCATCGGCCGCGTGCTTGCGCGCCGGCTGGCCGACGGCATGCCGGGCCTCACGCTCGCCTGCGCCGCCGTGCGCGATCAGGCCAAGGCGCGCGCCTGGCTCGATGCCGAGCGCATCGCATGCCCCCTGGTCGAGCCGGAAGTGTTTCCAGAACACGCCGACCTCGCGATCGAATGCGCACCGGCAGCGGTGCTCGAGCGCATCTGCCGGCCGATGCTGGAGGCGGGAAAACAGGTGATGGTGCTCTCCGCCGGCGCGCTGCTGCCGCGACCCGAGCTCATCGAGCTGGCGAAGGAGCGGGGCGGGCAGATCATCGTGCCCACCGGGGCGCTGCTCGGGCTCGACGCCGTGACCGCCGCGGCCGAAGGGCAGATTCATTCCGTGCGCATGATCACCCGCAAGCCGCCACGCGGCCTTGTCGGGGCGCCTTATCTCGAAGCCAACGGCATCTCGCTTGAGGGACTCAACGGCCCCAAGCGGGTGTTTGCCGGTAGCGCGCGGGAGGCGGCGGCGGGATTTCCCGCCAACGTCAATGTGGCGGCGGCGCTGTCGCTCGCCGGAATCGGGCCTGACCGCACCTCGATGGAGATCTGGGCCGACCCGTCCGTCGAGCGAAACTGCCACACCATCGAAATCGATAGCGATTCCGCCCGATTCACGGTCTCGATCGAAAACATCCCCTCGGAAAACCCGAAAACGGGGCGAATTACGGCGCTCTCGGTCCTGGCGGCGTTGCGCAAGATCCACACGCCGTTGCGAGTTGGAAGCTGAGTTAATCGCCTCCTAACGGATAACGCGCTCGCTTCGGTAGCTGTAGGGCGGCAATGTCGTCGATGCGGGCCAGCCCTCCGACCCGTGCAATCCGACGCAAATGGTTGCATTTGTTTCAAAATTTCTGAAACGACGGTTCCGGCCGGTCGTCGATCGGCCATAATATTTAGGTCTCAAAGTGCTCGGGGAGCCGCAGGGGGCTGCGGCAGAAAAGGGGGTGGCGCTGCCTTGTCTGTGGCGGAACCGTGAACCCAACGGTAGGGGGCTGCGACTAATCTCACGAGTCCGACCGTCCGAAGGGCGATGCAATCGAAATCAGACGAGGTGCTGATCGGACGAATCGCGTCTGGCGACCGGTTGGCCATGCAGGTGCTGTATGCGCGGCACCACGTGCGAGTGTTTCGGTTCGTGCTGCGTCTTGTCCGGGACGAGTCCATGGCCGAGGACTTGATCAGCGAGGTGTTCTTGGACGTGTGGCGGCAGGCTGGTCGGTTCGAGGGGCGCTCGGCGGTGTCGACCTGGGTGTTGGCGATTGCGCGCTTCAAGGCGCTGTCCGCGTTGCGGCGTCGGCCGGACGAGGAATTGGACGAGGAGACCGCCGGTGCGATCGAGGATCCGGCGGACGATCCAGGGATCGCCCTGGAGAAGAAGGACAAAGGTGCAATCCTGCGAAAGTGCCTGACCGGGCTCTCCGCAGAACATCGGGAGATCGTCGATCTCGTGTACTACCACGAGAAATCGGTCGAGGAGGTCGCCTCGATCGTCGGCATCCCGGAGAATACGGTCAAGACGCGCATGTTCTACGCGCGCAAGCGGTTGGCAGAGCTGCTCAAGGCGGAAGGAATAGAACGAGGTTGGCCATGAACATGATCAATAAAGAGCCAGAGCGCCATGAGATCGAGGCTTTGCTGCCGTGGCATGCGGCAGGGACGCTGAGCCGCCGCGAGGCCGATCGGGTCGAGCAGGCGCTGGCTGGCGACCGTGAGCTCGCGCGGCGCTACGACCTCGTGCGCGAGGAGCTTGCGGAGACGATTCATCTCAACGAGACGCTCGGTGCGCCGTCGGCACGCGCTATGGAGAAGCTGTTTGCCGCGATCGACGCCGAGGAGGCGCGTTCGCCGCGTCGCCAGCGCTCGCTCGATCTCGGCAGCCGCATCTCGGAGTTCTTGTCGAGCTTCACCCCGCGCACGCTGGCGTGGTCGGCGACCGCCGCCGCGGTGGCGATCCTGGTACAGGCCGCCGTCATCACCAGCATCATGGTCAAGGAGCAGGGTGCTTCCGGTGGCCCCGTGCTGGCGAGCGCAACGAGCGATGGGGGCTCGTTTGCGGTGGTGCGCTTTGCCCCGCAAGCCACCGCGACCGACATCACCAATTTCCTCGGGGCCTACAAGGCGACGGTGGTCGAGGGACCGCTCAACATGGGCGGCCAGCTCTACCGCATCCGCCTCTCCGAGACCAAGCTGCCGCAGGACGAGGTCGGCAAGATTATTCAGCAGATGCAATCCGAGTCCAAGGTCGTCGGCTTCGTCGCCGCGAAGGAATAACCGGCGGATCACGGGGTGCGATGCGGCCCACGGAGAAGGGTCGCCACACAGTGGAGAACCGCGCGGGCGAGCTCCGTAGAGAGAGGCCCTGGCATGCGTTCGCACACCACCAGACCCAACGCGGAACTGGTCGAACGCGGCAACCGGCATCTGCCGCGGATGTTGGGCGCGATGCTCGCGCTGCTCGCGTTGGCGACGGGCGCTGCGGCCGACGAGCGGATGCCATCGCATGTGCCGCATGAGGTTTTGATCGAGCTGGCGCCGAACGTGCCCGAGCGGACGGTGGCGGCGATGGCCCGTCGGCTACACCTCGATCGGGTCGCGTCCTTCGCCTCCGATGGCATCACCGTGTCGCGCTGGCGGATCCGCGACCGGCGAAGCGTCCCAGCAGTCATCCGCACCTTGGAGGCCCAGCGCATCGTTCTGGCCGCGCAACCGAACTACCTGTACGGCTTTGCAGCAGGCGGCGCCGGCGCCCGGTGAGCGTCGGGTCGCGCTGGATCCTCGGTCAGGAAGGCTGCGCGGGCGGTAATCGTTCGAGAGCCGGTTCCGACGCCGGCTATTGCGTCGCACGCGCCCGCAAGCGCACCGCGCGAACCCGGGTCGGTCCGGCGTGGGCGCGCAACGATTTGAAAGAACTTGCATTTCGCCGTTGGCCGCGGGGCGAGGCCGACGATCTCAAGCGCCCCAAAATTTCTCGCCGTGACGTTAAATCGACTTGAACCTTTTCCCCGCCTGCGGAGACTAATAGTCAACCCGGCCGACATGGCCAGGATTTACAGCCCCGATCGGCGCTCACGCCCCCCCGATCCCCTGCGCCGATCAACGCGACCCGCCCGGATTTCCCCGTCCGGGCGGGTCAGTTTTTGGGCCA
>JBKPUA010000241.1:0-14730 GCA_046735815.1 Pseudomonadota bacterium | reverse complement strand
ACGACGTAATAGCGGCTGGTGAGGTCCTCGCCGTAGCGGCGCAGGTTGATGCGGGAGAAGATGACCTGCGTGCCGGAGGAGCCGATGTCGATGCCCACCGTCACCAGCGTGACGTGGTCCTGGATCCAGATCGGGTTCTGTTCCAGTGGGGTGTCGTCGTCGAACTCGAAGTGATCGTGGTCGTGATCGGCGTCGCCGTCGTGCTCGTGCACGAAATCCTGGCCCAGGACGTGATCGGCGAGCGTGTGGCTCGACTTTTTGTCATCATTGTCGGCCTGGGCCATGCAAATGTGCTCCGGCAGCCGCGCGGCGCGCGCAGCGGCGCCGTGTTATGGCACGGGCGATTTGCGGCGGTCAAAACGCCGGCGGGCAGTGACGCGGGTGGGATTCGTTGACAGAGCCGGGCCGGACGGCCACCTTGCGCCGCTTGGTTCCTCTGGAATGGGTGCGACAGTGACTGACAGCAAGACCCCCAACGGCATGGCGGCCGAGGCCTATATCGCCCGGCTGGGCGCCCGCGGCATCGAATACGTGTTCGCCAATGCCGGGACCGATTTCGCCCCCATCGTGGAGGCGCTGTCCCAGACGAAGGACGCGAAAGTTCCGCGCTTCATGACGGTGCCGCACGAGAACGTGGCGATGGCCATGGCGCACGGCTACTACCGCATCGCCGGCAAGCCGGCGGCGGTGATGGTGCACGTCACCGTCGGCACCGCCAATGCGATCAACGGCATCATCAACGCCGCGCGCGACAATATTCCGCTGCTGCTCGCCGCCGGCCGCACACCGCTCACCGAAACCGGCAGCATCGCCTCGCGCAACCGGCCGATCCACTGGGGGCAGGAGGCGTTCGACCAGGGCGGCATGCTGCGCGAATACGTGAAATGGGACTACGAGCTGCGCGGCGGGCAGCCGGTGGAAGCGGTGGTCGATCGTGCACTCGACATCGCCATGAGCGAGCCGCGCGGACCGGTCTATCTGACGCTGCCGCGCGAGGTGCTCACCGCCTCCGGCGCCAAGCCGCGCCGCGACACCGTTCGCCCGCTCGGCACGCTCCCTCCCGAGCCAGCGCGCGCCGCAATCGAGGAGGCGACACAGCTCATCGCCAAGGCCGAGTTTCCGCTCATCATCACCTCGAGCAGCGGCCGGATGCCGGAGGCGGTGGGCGCGCTGGCGGCACTCGCCGAGCAATTCGCGCTGCCGGTGGTGCAGGCCGAAGCGCGCGACATGAACCTGCCGACCGACCATCCCATGCATCTCGGCCACGATCCCGGCGCGCTGCTGCCGAACGCCGACGTGGTGGTCGTCATCGAGAGCGTGGTGCCATGGATGCCGCGCAACCACCAACCGCGCAAGGACGCCAAGGTCATCCACATCGCCGCCGATCCGCTGGCCACGCGCTATCCGTTCCGCGAATGCGAGGCCGACCTGCTCGTTGCGGGCTCCTCGCTCGCCGCCGTGACCATGCTGCGCGAAACCCTGACGGATGCGATGAAGGGGAAGAGCGCCGCGATCGAGCGCCGGCGCAAGGCGCTCGCCGCCATGCGCGAGGAGATCGACGGCAAGCGCGCGAAGCTGATCGAGACCGTGAAGGACCAGACGCCGATCCATCCGGTTTGGCTCGCCGCCTGCATCAACCGGGTGAAATCGGAGGATGCCATCGTCATCAGCGAGCTGGGCGCGCCGCTGCCGGTGCTCGAGCTGAAGAAGCCGCTGAGCTACATGGGCGGGCTCCTTTCGGGCGGGCTCGGCTTCGGGCTGGGCGCCGGGCTCGGCGCCAAGCTCGCGGCGCCCGAGCGCGAGGTGATCGTGACCGTCGGCGACGGCTCCTACATGTTCGGCAATCCGATTCCCTACCACTACGTCGCGCGCGCGGAGAACCTGCCGACCCTGACTGTCGTCGCCAACAACCAGTCCTGGCTCGCGGTGCGGCAATCGACGCTCGACGTCTTCCCCGACGGCCACGCCGCCAAGGCCAACGTGATGGCGCTCACCGAGCTCAAGCCATCGCCCGACTATGAGAAGGTGATCGAGACCTGCGGCGGCCGCGGCGAGAAGGTCGAAAGCCCGCGCGAGCTCGTGCCGGCACTGGAGCGCTCGCTCGAGGCGGTGCGCGCGGGCACGCCGGTGACGCTGAACGTGCAGACGCAGGCAAGACGATAAGGTAAGCGCGGCCGGTGTTGGGCCGCGTTACACTTTCGCTTTCAGCAGTTGAGCGAGTGGCTTGCCCGCGTCGGCGAGGTCGGCGGCCTCGACCGGCACTCGGCGCTCGATCAGCCGCCGCGCGACAGCAAGATCGCGCTGGGCATTGATGCCGGCGGCGTAAACGAGGTGAGAGCCGTCGAGATCGAACATCAACAGCGCGCCCGCGGCAAGCGGTCGGCGCACGCGCGCGCTCGGGTGCGCCAGCGGCCAGCCCACGCCCTGGATATAGAGATCGTATTGCTCGGACCAGAACGAAGGCGCGACGTTGTAGGCGACGTCGCCACCGGCGGCATTGCGGCCGGCGATTGCCCCGTGCTCCTGGGCGTGGCGCCAGTTCTCCAACCGCACTGCGCCGTGCGGGCCAGGAAAGCGCGTGCAGTCGCCGGCGGCGAAGATCGCCGGATCGGAGGTGCGGCCATGGTCGTCGACGATGATGCCGTCCTCGACCGCAAGCCCCGCTGCTTGCGCCAGTCGCGCATCGGGCGCGGCGCCGATCCCGACCACAATGAGATCGGCGGTGATCTCCTCGCCGGCCGTGGTCTCGAGCGCGAGCCGGCCGTCGGGCAAGTCGCGCAGCGCCGCGGCGGCGGCGCCGACGCGGATATCGACCCCACGCGCGCGGTGCCGCTCGGCGATGAAGGCCGAAGTCTCCTCGTCGAGCACGCGCGCCAGGATGCGCGGGGCGATCTCGAGCACGGTCGTGCGTACGCCGACCTCGGCGGCGGAGGCGGCCACTTCAAGCCCGATCAGCCCGCCACCGATGACGAGGAGCGAGCGGCTCTGGTACAGATGCGCCTTAAGCGCGCGCGCCTCGGCCTCGGTGCGCAGATAGTAAATGCCCTTGCGCCCGGGCGGAAACATCGGCAGCAGGCGATTGATCGAGCCGGTGGCGAGAATGAGCGCGTCGTAGGCGACGCGCTCGCCCGCCACGGTCGCGACCGCGCGCGCCTCGCGATCGATCGCCATCACCACAGTGCCGCCGCGGTACAAAACGCCGGACGCGGCCACGCCCTTCGGCCCGGCAATCGGCGAGTCGTGCGGCATCAGCTTGCCCACGAGCACGGCCTTGGACAGCGGCGGCTTCTCGTACGGCTCGTGCTGCTCGTCGTTGAGCAGGACAACCTCGGCGGCAGCATCCTGCTGCTTGGCCGCCAGCGCCGCCGCCACCCCCGCGGGGCCGCCGCCGACAACGACAATCCTACGGGCGGCATTCATGCCCACCTCCGCGTCTCTATGCTGGCATGGCGCGATTATTGACACGTCCGCGGCGCTGCGCCTAGATGCACCGGAACAACGGTCCGCGGAGCGGAACGCCTCGCGGCCGCGATTCCGGCGCGCGCAGGCAATGGCAAGGAACAAGGCAGCCGGCAAAATCGAAACGCAGGGGCGGCGCCGCCGCCTTTCCTCGGTGGCGACCGCGATTCGGCTGCTCAAGGCGTTCTCGGAGGACGAGGTAGAGATCGGCATCAGTGCGCTCGCCCGCCGGCTTTCGCTGGCCAAGAGCACGGTGCATCGGCTGGCGGTGACCCTGGTCTCCGAAGGGTTGCTCGAGCAGGACCGCGACAGCGGCCGCTATCGGCTTGGCGTGGCGCTGTTCCGGCTCGGGGCGCTGGTGCGCCAGCGCATGGACGTCTCCAACGAGGCGCGTCCCTACCTCTACGATCTGCGCGCCAAGACCAACGAGAGCGTCCATCTCGCCATCCTCGACGGCACCGACATCATGTACGTCTACAATCTCGAGGGAACGCATGCGATCCGCATGCGCTCGGACATCGGGGTGCGCAAGCCGGCCCATTGCACTGCCGAGGGCCAGGCGATCCTCGCCTTTCAGCCGAACGAGACCGTCGAGCGCGTGATCGCGGCGGGGCTCGCGCCGCGCACGGCGAAGACCATCACTACCCCGGAGAAATTCAGCAGGGCACTCGGCGCAACGCGCCAGCGAGGCTGCGCGATCGAGGACGAGGAGAGCGAGATCGGGATGGCCTGCATCGCAGCGCCGATCCGCGACGACAGCGGCGGCGTGGTAGCGGCGGTGGGAGTGGCGGGGCCGGTGACGCGGCTGTCGAAGAAATCGATCGCCGCTTTCATCCCGCACGTGATCGCCACCGCGGATTTGGTCTCGGCGCGGCTGGGCTATCGCAGCGCGCGGGAGGCGTAGCGTTAAGCGCGCAGCGCCGCCAGCATCTCCTCGATATATTCGTCGCCGCTGGCGATGACGAGCATGGAGGCATAGGGCCGCAGCGCGGCCAGCGTCTTCGAGAGCTCCTCGTCCGAGTGCTGCTCGCTGCCGATGATCAACGCCATGGTCATCACCTTGCGCACCGCGCAGGCCTCGCCGATGACTGCGGCAGCCTGCGCGCTGGTGCCGGCGCTCGACACCATCACCACGAGGTCGGCGGCAGCCACCTCCTCGACCAGCGCCTTAGTGCGGCCGGCAAGGTCACTGAGCCAAGCCTGCATCGACCAGCCCTCGCCAGTGCGCGGAGTCCCGTCAAATTTGATGGAGGTAAAGAACGCGGCGCGCTGCCAGGTCCTTTGCGCCACGCGCTTGACCACCCGCTCGCTCGCCTCGTCGAGCGCCACCACCTTGATCACCCGCGGCTGGGAATTGGGGTAGTCGATGCGGAACCGCGCCTCCGCGGCCGAGCTCATGCGCGCGCTTTCGCTATCCACGACGGCACCTTCTCTCGCCTATGCCTCTTCGCCTATGCGCCCGCGTCGGCTTGCGTTATACGGCGCGCATTGCTCCAATTATTGCCTTAGCAATGGCACCTTCGCCCATCCGGCGTCAACGAGGAGTCCCGGCATGCCTGACCCGACCCGTATCGATCTCTGCAGCACTGCCGACGTCGCCCCCGGCAGCGCGCTCAAGGTCGACACGGCTGACCTGGCGCTCGCGGTCTTCAACCTCGATGGCGAGTTCTACGTCATCGATGACAACTGCACCCACGGCCCGGGCTTGCTCTCGGAAGGCTTTATCGAGGGCGACGTGGTCGAGTGCCCGTTCCACAACGGCCAGTTCAACATCAAGACCGGCGAGGTGGTCTCGCCACCCTGCATGGTGCCGATCAAGACCTACAAGACCGTCGTCGAGAACGGCCGGGTGCTGATCGAGACGGAATAAAAGACCTGCCTGCCGCGAGTGAGACCCGTGGACGGGCTCACGGAAATGCAAAGGAGCACCGCCATGCGAACACTCTGCACCAACGGCCTGAAGTCGGTGCTGCTCGACCTCGTGCCGGAATTCGAGCGGACTACCGGCAGCAAGGTCGTGGTCACCTGGGGCTCGGCGAACGGCCTCCTCAAGGAGCTCGAAACTGGCGCCGCCGGAGATCTCGCCATCCTCACGGCGGAGGCGATCGACGGCCTGATTGCGCGCGGCAAGGCGGTCGCCGGCAGCCGCGTCGATCTTGCCCGCTCCGGCATCGGCATTGCGGTGCGCAAGGGCGCGAGCAAGCCCGACATCGCCTCGCCCGACGCGCTCAAGCGCGCGCTGCTCGCGGCGAGGTCGGTCGCCCATTCCAAGACCGGCATGAGCGGCATCTACTTTCCGACCGTGATCGAGCGTCTCGGCATCGCCGACGAGATGAAGGGCAAGATCGTGATGCCGGACCCCGGCACGCCGGTCGGCGAAGTGGTGGCTAAGGGCGAGGCCGAGATCGGGGTGCAGCAGATCAGCGAATTGCTGCCGGTCGCCGGCATCGAAGTGGTCGGCCCGCTGCCGCCGACGCTACAAAAGATCACGACCTTTTCCGCCGGACTGCTGGCGGCGGCGAAGGAGCCGAAGATGGCCGAGGCGCTGGTGAAGTTTCTCGCCACCCGCGCGCCCTCGCTCCTTGCGAGCAAGGGGCTGGAGCCGGCGTAGCTCGCGGCCTACTCTGTCGCGCTGAACAAGAACAGATCGACGGGAGGAGACCATGTGGTCGAAAGCCGCTGCCGTGGCCGGCTGGCTCGGAGCCGCCGCGCTGACAGCAAGTGCTGCGCAAGCCGTAGAGATCAACGTCATCGCATCCACCGCCATGCGCGAAGTGCTCGAAGAGCTCGTGCCCATGTTCGAGCGCGCGAGTGGCCACAAGGTCGTGCTGAGCTTCCAATCCGGCTCGCTGCTGCCGGTGAAAGTCAAGGAAGGGGTGCAGGCCGACCTGGTGGTGACCACGCCCGCAACCATCGACGAGCTCGTGGCGGCCGGGAAGGTGGTCGCCAATACCCGCGTCGACTTCGTCCGCTCGAGCGCTGGCGTTGCCGTGCGCGCGGGCGCGCCCAAGCCGGATATCAGCACCCCCGAGGCGTTCAAGAATGCGCTCCTTGCCGCCAAGTCGGTCGGCTACAGCCAGGGTCCGAGCGGCGTGCATTTCATGGGCGTGCTGACGCGGCTGGGCATTGCCGATCAGGTCAAGGCCAAGGGCGTGGTCCCGCCGCTCGGCACGCGGGTGGGCACGTTGATTGCCAAGGGCGAGGCCGAGATCGGCGTGCAGCAGATCACCGAGCTGTTGCAAATCCCCGGCATCGATTTCGTCGGACCGCTGCCGAAGGAGCTGCAGGCCAACATCGTCTATGCGACGGCCACGCCAACGACCGCGAAGGAACGCGACGCTGCCGCGGCGCTGGTGCGGTTTCTCGCCTCGGAGCCGGCGCTGCCGATCATCCGGAAGCTGGGCTTGGACCCAGCGTAGGTCACCGGTGCTGGGTGATGGTGTCCACGAGCGCCAGTCGCCCCTTCTTCACCTCGGCGAGCGCGCGTAGCAGCGCCGGGCGGATGTCGCGCGGCTGATCGATCGGACCCTCGCCGTAGCAGCCCATGGAGCGGGCGAGCGCGGCGAAGTCGGGCGCGGGACCGAACAGGTCCATGCCGATATGGGCCTTGGTCTCGTCGGTGCCGCGCAGCTTCGCCATGCGGATCTGATGCTCCCAGTCGTTGTAGTAGGCGCGGTTGTTGTGCATCACCACCAACATCGGAATCTCATATTTGGCGGCGATCCAGAGCGCGCCGGCGTCGAACATCAGGTCGCCGTCGGGCTGGATGTCGACCACGATGCGACCCGTGCCTTTGTGCGCAAGGGCCACGCCGAGCGAGATGCCGATCTGAGTCGAGGTGCCGAGCTCGACGCCGGGATGACGGTAGGGCCTATCGAAATCCCACAGCTTACGCACCTGCTGCTTGAGATTGTTCGCGGTCAGCACCCAGTCCTCGTCCTTGATCACCTCCCAGATTTCGAGCGCCAGCCGTGAGAACGTGATCGGCGAGGCGTCCCAATTGGTGCGCGCCTCCTCCTGCCATTTGGCCCAGACCTCGTCGTGACGTTTGCCGATCGCGGTCTTGCGCTCGGCGATCCTGCGCGCGAGCTTGGCGTCGCCGGCGATCCGCTCCTTGCAGGCACGGATGAGCGTAGGGATGCCGAGCGCGGTATCGCCCAACGCCCGGATCGAGCAGGGCTGCATGCGACAATAATCAAAAGCCCATTTGCTGATATTGATCTCGCCGAAGCCGATCTCGACGAAATCGCAGGACGGCGGCGTAAGCGGCTCGCGCGTGCGCGCGGCGCTGTTGAGCTCCGTGAGCTGCTTCTCCCAATCGTTGACGTCGAGGCCCACGACCAGATCTGTATGGCGCAGCGACGCCTTGTCCATGCTCAGGCAGAGCGGATGCTTGTTGGGAAAGTTGAGCGCGTTGTTGACGTCCCATACCGCCGCACCGGTCGTCTCGGCCAATTCCACGATGCGCTCGAAGCCGCCCGCGCGCCGGCCGGCATATTCTGCCAGCAGCATGGGATGCTCGGCCGCGATGAGCTTGTCGGCGATCGCGGCGATCGCCGCGGGATCGGGCGCCATCGGCGCGGGCGTCGCGGCGGCGGCGGCGGGCGGTAACGCCACCTCGCGTGCGAGCGGCTCTTCCTGCAGCGCAGCGTCGTAGCACATGTAGACCGGGCCTTGCGGCTCGGTGGTCATGATCGAATAGGCGCGCGCAAAGCTTTCCGGCACACCCTCGATCGAGGTCGGCTGATAGTCCCACTTCACGTAGTCGCGGACCGCGTTGCCCTGCACCAGCGCCGAATGCGTCCAGTCGATGTGCGGCCGGCGCTTTGCCTCGTCCATGGGACCGGTCGCGCCGATGATGAAGATCGGCACCCGGTCGATATAGGCGTAGTAGATCGCCATGCAGGCATGCAGCAAGCCGACGAGATTGTGCAGGATCACCGCCATCGGCTTGCCGGTGGCCTTGGCGTAGCCGTGCGCGATCTGCACGGCGATCTCCTCGTGCTGGCACAGCATCATCGGCGGGTCATTGCCGCCGTAGTTGACGAGCGAGTCGTGCAAGCCGCGAAAGCTCGCGCCGGGATTGAGCGTGATGTGCGGAAAGCCGTAGTGCTTGATCAGGTCGACAATGACGTCGGACTGCCAGCCGCGATAGTTCTGGTTGGTTGCCGGCGCCCGCTTCGTCTGTTCCTGCATCGCCGCGCTCATTCGACGCTGAGGAGTCAAAGATGGTGTCGTCCCCGCGAAAGCGGGGACCCAAAATCAACAGCACTGGAATATGGGCCCCCGCTTGCGCGGGGGCGACAGCAAAGCAGAGCAGCGCGTATCGGCGGGTTTGGGATCATGCGCTAGTGCCGGATGAATTCCGCCGCCTTGTCGGCGAGCGCTTTAGGAGTCTGATAGAGGTCCTTCACCAGCTTCTCGACTTCTGTGCCGGCAACCGGGTTGATCTCGAGCTGCGACTTCTCCGCTTCGGCAAGAAAGTCGGGGTCCTGCATGGTAGCCATGAAGGCTTTGCGCAGCGCCTCGGCGCGATCCGCCGGCACGCCGGGCGGCGCCAGGTAGGGCCGGCCCATCACCTGCCGCGCGAAGATCAACTTGAACATCCGCTGCTGGTCTTCGCCCTTGGCAAAATCCATGATCAGCGGAACGTCGGGCAGATCGGGATGCTTGTCGAGCGAGAGTTGCGCCAACACGATGATCGACTTGTCGTCGATCCAGCGCTTGTGGGTGGCGACGACGCTCGACCATGACCAGCCGCAACGGCCCTTCACCTCGCCGCGCTCCATCGCCAAGGTGACGTCGTTGCCGCCGGGATAGCCGGTAACGATCTTGAACTTGGTGCCGAGCACCCCGTTGAGGACGCGCGGAAACTGGTCGGTGTCGGCGGCCTGCCCGGTGCCGCCGACGATCAGCTCCTTCGCCAGCACGTCTTCGAGCTTGTTGATGCCGCTCGTCTTCCAGGCGACGCAGACGCTGACCTCGTTGTTGGCGCTGCCGATCCAGGTAAAGCGGTCGGCCTGGAATTGCGCGCCCTTCGAGCCGAGCAGTGGATCGAACGCGGTGCCGCGCCCGATCGTGCCGAGCGCCGTGCCGTCCTTGGGACCGACATTGTAGAGCCAGTTGGCGAGGCGGAGGCTGCCGGCGCCTTCCATATTCTTGGGTACGATAATCGGATTGCCGGGGATGTGCTTGCCGAGATGGCGGGCGATGACGCGGGCGTAGAGATCGTAGGCGCCGCCGACGCTGTAGCCGATGTAGAGATCGATGTTGCGGCCCTTGTAGAAGTCGGCCGGCGATTGCGCCAATGCGAATGGCGCAGCGAATGCTATGGGCGCGAACGCGAGCATCGCAGCTGCAGCGCGGATCCATCGTCCAGCACGCATGACCATACTCCCTCGTGCGTCGCGCCCTAGAGCGTGATCTTTTCCGAAAACCGGTATCCACTTTTCGGGATCATGCTCTAGGTCGCGCTCGGTTCGAATCCCGGCGCGCATTCGACTTGATCGAACCAGTCGAAGCCCATCTCCTTGACCATGCGATTGCTCATCATGATCAGCCGCGCTTCTGCGGTCGCGAAATGCTGGTGGGTGGTGAACGGCGGGATGTAGATATAATCGCCCTGCTTCCACTCGAACTTCTTCGGCACCTCCGCCCACTCCCATTTGAAGGCGTCGAGGCACTCGAACTTCATGTCCCAGTGCAGGTCGTAGCCTGAGCCTTCGACCACGAAGATGACCTCCTCCCACATGTGCCGGTGCTTGCCCGAGCGCTCGCCCGCCTTGAGGAACTGCATATAGGCTTCGACGCAGCATTCGCGCGTGTCGAGCCGATGATGGACGAGATGCTTGATCAACCCGTCGGCCGAACGCTCCCACGGCATGTCCTCGGCCTGGACGACATTGGTCAGCGTCTCGTAGTGCGCGCGGAAATTCTTCGAGGCGGCGATGTCGTCGGCATGGAAGCTGCAGTTAGCGGAGCCGGACAATGCCGCTTTCTTGTCCTCGAAAGAGAAAGACATGTAACCTCCTCGAAGCCTCTCAAATATCGGCGGGCGGCGTGTAGCTCTCCTGGCCGGGCGGCAATTTGTCGGGCGGCCATTCCACGATCTTCTGAAACAGGAGATGCATGAACAGGAACAGAGGCTTGGCCTTGAACACCAGCAGGATCGCCTCTTCTTGCGGATCATCGTTGAAGTGCTGGTGGACGCAGCCGTTCTCCACGATCATCACGTCGCCGGCTTTCCATGGGATGTGGCGGCCGTCGTGGACGTCGTGCCCGCGGCCCTTGAGCACATAGAACACGGCGCTGTTGAGGTGGCCGTGTTTCTGGCCGTAGGCGCCCGGCGCGTAAGCCTCGATGTGCGATTCCATCGACTGGATGATGCTGGTCGCCTGCGGGCTGATCACGCTCTTGCCGAACTGGCCGGGACCGCCCTTCCACGGCACATCGCGCGACGGATAGACCCGCTTCTCTTCCAGCAGCGCCTTGTAGAGATGGCTGTAGGTGCCTTCCAGCGCCCGCACGAAGGTGCGCTTCTTCGCCCAGCGCTCCCATTTCTCGTGCTTCTTCTCCTCGGCAAACTCGTCGGGCTGGTTGTGGCCGATGCCCGGCCGCGTCTGCTCGTACATGCCTGTCATTCCGGCGCCTCCCTCGAATCGGGCGCGCGTGGGCGGTCCGTTCCGCCCGACCTCGCAGCGCGCTGTGAATGGGACCGTGCGCTGTCATTACGGGATTGACGGAAGACACGCAACGCTCCGTCACGGCGCCGCGGCGGCGGCGTTTCGCCATGCGGAACGTGCCGCGCCCGGAGTCGGCGATCAATCGTGATGGGTTTTGGCTGGGGAGATTGGATGCGGGCGAGCGATCGCGCGCCGGCGACTATTCCGGCGCGTAGAACGCCGTCGCGCTGCGTTGTCTGAGATCGCCAAGGGCGAGGACACGGGCACGCAGCTGCGCAAGCCTGCCACATTCGACCAAAGCGGCACCGCACGCCTTCTCGGCGGCTTCCTTGGCGCTTGCGGCCTCGACCTTGCGCCAATTGTGCTGCGGGCTCCATTGCCCGTTGGGCCAAAGTTGCACCTGGTAGGCTCTTTTCGTTTGCATCGTGTTTATCCGATGTTTGGTACGCAAGGGACGTGCGGGTACGGATCGTTCTTGGCAATAATCGGGCCGGAGCGGCGTCTCGCGTGAACGTGTTGCCACGTTATCGCCGCGTTCGACTCGCGACGCGCAACGGCGGCTCGCCGCCACGCCGCGATTCTAGCTCCGACAATGATGAACAGAGCGTTAACGGCGCCGGCCGATTCCCGCCACGGTCTTCTTCCTCGTCTTGCCGGCGCGGCGCGCAGCGGACCTGGCGGGCGGAAGCCCCGCCGTTTGCGGCCGCGCTACTTCGGCGAGGCCCTTCATGCGCGGCAGACCGGCAGCCGCCCACATCGCTTCCGCCTTTTGCAGCCGCGTCACCCAATATTCCCAGGCGCGTTCGACGCCGCGCGAGCCGAGATTGTGGCCGCCGCATTTCTCGACCTCGCCTGGAGACAGCGTGCCCAGGGTTCCGATCGCCATCGCGCGCAGTTGCAGCTCGGCGTTGCGGGTGGTGTAGATCGAGCGAAAGACGCATTCCCGCACCGACTTGCCCGCAAGCGACGCGCCGTGGCGGCGCAGCAGCAACATCCAGTGGGGACCGAGCGCGCGCGCATGCGAAGCGCCCTCCTCAGGCGTGCGCACCAGCAGGTTGGTGTCGCCGAACTCGTCGCGGCTGTCCCAGAACGGCACCTTGGTCCCGAGCGTGCCGCCGAGGTGAAACAGCGGGACGAGCTCCACGCCGGTGGCGCAGAACGGCAGCACCGCGGGGGCATGGTGATGACAGACCGAATGGACGTCGGGCCGCGCCTTATAGATCTCGCCGTGGATGACCATCTCGCTGTAGAGCCGCACGCGCGTCGGCACCACCGGCTCGGAATCGAGCGTCATCTCCAGGATGTCGGCCGGCTCGACCAGCTCCGAGGCGCGGTGCCGCGAAATGAAATAGCGGCTCGGATCCTTGGGGTTGCGGGCACTGATATGCCCGAATGCATCGATGATGCCTTCATTGGCGAGAATGCGGTTGGCGACGGCGAGCTCGTGGCGCAGGGCGGCGAATGGGTCCGGCATCGGGGTTCTCTGTTGTTGAGGCGGAGCGAATAGCGAATGGCGCGAATAGTGGCCAGCGAAAGCGTCGTCTATTCGCCATTCGCTATTTGTTAAATCAGCAGCCGATCTTGCCGAGCAGGTCGGCAAATTTTTCTTTGACCTTCTCCCGCAGCTCCGGGCTCGCGCGCGCGACCATGGGAAAATCTTTCAGGCGCTCAAATGGCCGGCAGGCATCAATGATGGCGCGCGAATTGGTCGAGCTCGACTTGTCGAGCAACGGATCGAGCGGGCCGCTCCAGGCGCGGCGCACGAACTCAATATCGTTGACGGGATCGCAACGCGTGCACATCGCCCACATCACGTCAAACAGATCAGTCGGATCAACATCGTCGTCGACCACGACGACGAAGCGGCCGAGATATGACGCCGACTGACAGCCGGCCGCGAGCAGCCCGGCCTGGCGCGCGTGGCCGGGATAGGCCTGCTTGATGGCGATGACGTTGAACATGCGCGCCCCGCCGAATTCGTGCACCCAGACCCCGGCTACGCCAGAAAGCCCGGCGCGCTCGACTTCGTCCCAGATCATTCCGGCCTTCATCACGCACTTGCTGAAGGAAAAGTCGGAGGGCGGGCGCATGGGCGAGGCGACGCCCAGGATGGGGTCGTTGCGGTAATAGATGCGCTTGACCTCGACCAATGGCTGCTCGCTGGGGCTCGAGGCATAGTAGCCGGTGAACTCGCCGAACGGCCCTTCCTTGGCATTAACGCCCTCGATCATTTCGCCTTCGAGCACGATCTCGGCATGCGCCGGCATCGGCAAGCCGTGCAGCTCGCTCAACACGATCTCGTAAGGCTCGCCGCGGTGGCCGCCGGCATAGTCGTATTCGGAAAGCCCAAACTTGAGCTCGTTGCCGCCGGCGAGGAACAGCAGCGGATCGTGCCCGCACGAGATCAGCACCGGACAAGGCTTTCCGGCGCGGAAATACTTCTCGCGAATTTGCCGTCCGTGCTTGCCCGGCGAGATCCACAGCGAGACGTGGTTGCTGTCCTGCACCATGACGCGGTAGGTGGCGCCGTTGATCCAGTTCTCCTCCGGATCGCGCATGATCACGAGATCATCGGTACCGATGTAGCGGCCGCCGTCGTGCTCGTGCAGGAACGGCACCGGGAATTTCAGCACGTCGACCTTGTCGTCGCGGTCGACGTTCTCGAGCACGGGTCCCTTCGCCACCGTCTTGGGCGGGATCGGCCGATGGGTCTTCATGCGATCGCGATAGGCACGCACCACGTCGAGCGGGTTGTTGGGAACCGGCAAGCCGAGGGTGATCGCGAGCCGCTTCGAGGAATTGGTCGCGCCGGAGAGAAGCCGCATCCCTTTGGGATAGCCCGGTACGTCCTCGAACAGGATCGCCGGCGGCTCCGGCCGGGCGTGGTTCACGATCTCGGCCAGCGTGCCGATTTCCAGCTTCCAGTCCGCACCGTTGACACGCGCGATCTCGCCGGCGCGATCGCACCGCGCGATGAACTCGCGCAGGTCGGCATGCGGCCGGTCGTATGCGTTGAAGCTTTGGGCGGCTGAGCTTTGGGCCTTTTCCAGCACGGCGTATCCCCTTCGAACATTGACTGCGGTGTCTTGCCACGCCGCGCTGGCCTTGTCATGCCGCAAGCACCACGACAACGGACGCGTGCTTCCCCGCCGCTGCGGACGCAGCTAAGCTTGCCCCAACAACAGAAACTCCAGGGAGGACGATGATGCCCTTGCTGCGTGCGCTCATCGCGCTTTGGGCTGGTCTTGCAGCCACCGCGGCGCATGCCCAATCGGACGATGCGTTCTACCGGGGCAAACGGCTCACCATCCTGATCAACTTTGCGCCCGGCGGGCCGACCGACATCGAGGGCCGGCTGTTCGCCAAGCACCTCGCCCGACACGTCGGTGGGGCGCCCAATATCGTCATCCAGAACATGGACGGCGCCGGCGGCATCGTCGGCGCCAAGTATCTGGGCGAGGTGGCGCCGCGCGACGGCACCATCGCCGGCTACTTCACCGGCACCGCCTTCCAGTACGCGCTCGACCCCGAGCGCTTTCGCGTCGATTTCAAGACCTACCAGTTCGTCGCGATCCAGCCCGGCACCACC
>JBKPUA010000240.1:0-15417 GCA_046735815.1 Pseudomonadota bacterium | reverse complement strand
ATCTCCGCCTTCGGCGGCTGGCGCGCCTTCCTGGAGCAGCTGAAGCTGCCGGCGTGAGACCGCAACAGCTGCGTGTGCAACACAACCCGTCCCTGTAAATAACAGGGAATAACAGGGCGCCGGCCGGTCGGAGGCTGCGCCCCGATCGCCCGCCGGAATGGGTGTGACATTTCCGCTACGTGGGTTCGTTTCGCCAAAATGCGCTGCCCTAGCGCGTAGCCTCCCTCGCACGCGCACGCGTTTATTCGTCGGCTTGGCGCCCATGCCGGTCGGCGCATCATTCATCTTCCCCATGTCAAACAGCGCAGTTCTACGTTTCGCACGCGATTCGTAGCATAGTCTCGTTATGAAGTCAAATATTTGTGCTAATTGTAGTCGCGCCGGCAGACGGCGCGCGGCCGCTCGATCCCGACCCGGCAGCAGACGGCGGCGAGCGTCAACCGCGGGTCGGCTGCGGCGGCTGGGGATTGTGGGCGGGGTCGGTGTCGTAGCGGAACATCTGCGCGACGATGGTGCCGCCGACCACCGGCTTCAGCTCGGCCTCCAAAGCGTCCGCCTTGTCCTTGGCGTAAACCTCGTCGCCGCCGACATAGAGTGTGAAGGACTTGGTGTACTTGGCCTGTTTGGCAGGATCCTCGATGGTCTTCTTCGTCCACTCGTAGAGCGGATATTTCTCGACGCCGTTGGCCTCGGCCTCGCTGACATAATCCGCGAACGCGTCGAACTGGCATTTCATGACGGCGTCGTGCCTGTGCAATATCGCGGTCAGCGGGGCGATCAACGGGCTTCTCGGCTCGTTGCGCGCCAGCGGCGCGTAATCGTCGCGCAGGGTCAGCCGCAGCTGGTATTTGAGATCGTCGTTCATGACTTCGTACCTGTTCGTTCCGGTGTCCTTAGTCCGACAATTACCGATCACTGTCCTTCGATCATGGTCGCCCATCGCTTGAGGGTCTCGTCCGGCACCAGCGGAAAGCCCCCGTAGTCCTGCCAAAGCTCGATCGAGCTCGCACCGAGCGAAACACCCTTCTTGATGGTGCCTTCGAAATCCTCGGGCGTCGTGTGCAGCGTCTGAAACTCGATCTCGGGTCCCATTTTCTGCATGACGGCGTAGATCGGAAGCAGGGTCCGCGGCGGATTGGCATCAAGATCGTGATTGTCGAAGACACAGCGCCGCCCGATCGTTTGGCGGCAGGAGCGCATGACCTGCTCCGTAAAGGCGGAATCGCCCACTTGCCGGGTCAACCCATAAAACGGATTGAGGGAGAGCACGAGCCGCGACGTCTTCCATGGCTCGTAGTCGGCAACGGCGTGCTGCAGGCATTGTCGATGCGCCGCATCGGTGTAGCCGGCTGCGCGCAGCGGACTAGCCACCGTCGGCTCGTTCGGGAGGAAGAACGGCTCGGCGGTAAACGACATGCAGGACGTGACCGAGACCTCGCGGATCAATGGCCGTGCATCGTACTTGGCGGCAAGTTGCACCTGCAATCGCGCCCACGCCTGTCGATAGGCTTCGCTCCAGAATCGGCCGAGGACGCGCTGCCTGCCGTTGTGCTCGGTGGGGATCGGCGCACCGCCGAGCTGCAAGGCCCAGTCCGGCGCCTCGAACCCGCCCCAGACCCGCAGCTTGACCGCGAGCGGCTTGGCGGGATTTCGGGCATTGTAGGCCCTGACATCCGCCAGCGCCTGATCGATGACATTGTGCTCGCCGATCTCGGAGGTGGGTGTCGGTTGCAGCTGCTTCCACGACGCGATGATCACCAGCCCGCTGAAGATGCCCGCCTTCGCGTTGAGCGGCTCCAGCGTATTGACCGGGTCGCCGCCTTTGCCGACGAAGCGGTACGCTCCCATGGATACGAGACCGCGGATCGGCGGTTTGATCTGCGGATCGGCGGCCAACGCAGCGTGCACCGGCGGCAGCGACAGCATGGCGCCGACGACAAGCAGGCAAGCGCGACTGATGATGGCCATCGATGTCGACCTTTCAGGCTGAGCGGGTACTGTCGAGCCCGCTCTCAGTCCCCGGTCAAACCTCGTCGACGAACGCGAACTCTTCCCGGGCCTGACGCTCGTCTATTCTACAAAGAGAGATCGTCGAAGAAAGGCGGCCATGACGCCCAGGCTCAGATTAGCGTTCTTCACCATGGCGGCGACCCTTGCCTATCTCGGGCTCGCTATCCTGGGGCGGGGTGGCTTCGAGGCCTTCTTCTCGCACTCGGCCCTGATTGCCCTCGTGATCGCGGACCTCGTGCTGTCCAGCGCCACGCTTTTCAGTGGCGCAAATCTGAATCCCGGCGAGCGCGAGGATCGCGCCAATCGCTGGGTGCTCGTCGCTTTCGCACTGATCGCGCTGTTGATGGCCTATCTGCCGGCCTACACCGACCGCAAGGAGTTCTGGACGTTCGACGGAGACACCATCCGGTGGGTCGGCGTCGTTCTCTTTGCCTTCGGTGGTGCGTTGCGGATTTGGCCGGCGTTTGTGCTCGGCCGTCGCTTCAGCGGATTGGTGGCCATCCAGCCCGGGCATGCGCTGGTGACGAGCGGCGCCTATGGCGTCATCCGTCACCCGAGCTATCTGGGCCTGCTCGTCAGCGCGCTGGGTTGGGCGTTGGCCTTTCGATCGGGAGTCGGCGTGCTGCTTGCCGCGTGCCTTATCCCGCCTCTCCTCGCGCGCATGGGCGCGGAGGAACGACTACTGCGCACGCAGTTCGGTGGCGAGTATGATGCCTACTGCAGCCGCACGTGGCGGCTGATTCCCGGCATTTATTGAAATCAGAGTCCTTCGCTCGACCCACGCAGGCAACGCCCCGCGGATCCGGGAACTCAAGCCATCCAGTTGTCGAAGAGAAAGCGCGCGACTACGGCACTACTGGGGTAGCCAAAACAGGACGATCCGCCTTTCGCAGCTGCTCAATCATTTCGCGCTGAATAGCCGGCGGAAGCTCCAACGCGTGGGAGAGCTGAACGTCCCGGCCCTTGGCCTGGACCTCAGTGCGGTCGTTCGACACGTCGAAGCCGAGCTCTTGATTAGGCTGCATCATCTAGCTCCCGTCGCTCCCGTTGCTCAATTCCACATGCTAGCATGCTGTTCGCTCGCTATGCAATGCTGGCCCGCAATTAAGGCGAGATATTTCGGTGAGCTGACCATGCCTGATCAATTTCCGGAATTTCGCGAGCAGATCGCCCGTCTCTTTCCACGACATGTTGAATCCGTCTTGAGCATAGCCCTGAACGAAATGGGCGCTCCACTCGGGTACCGGCACGTGGAATATTTGGATTCCTGGGCGTCTCCAGGCCTGGAACCTTCAATCGCTCGCGACTTGCGAACAGCATACGTGCTGCTCGCCACCGTGGTCTTCGCCATCGATCGTCTTTGGGACGAACAGAGTACGAGTGATAGCGATATCCTATACCCCGGGTTTTTGACTCTTTCCGCCGCCAAAATTCTCTCCGCCATCGAGTCGAGGTCGGGCGTTCAAGGCCTCGTGGACAGCTTCCTGGATTCTTTTGACGATTTTTCCTTGGCGATGAAGACGGAACGATCCGCTCGGGACTCCCAAAGCCTCGATCGCCGGGTCGACAGGGGGCATCTTGTCAATCGATCACGATTGTTCATTGGACTGTTCGGCGCGATCTGTCGCCTTAAAGGGCGCCAGCCGCTGGATGCCGAGATTAGAATGCTCGAGGAATTCTTATTCTGGATGCAACGAGGCGATGATCTCGGCGATTGGCGCGAAGATTACAAAGCCGGACAGAATTCGTATTTCATAAGACTTTCCATCCAAGCGATCGGAAAACGGCCGACGTCCGAGGCTGAAATGGAGAAATATGTCTACTTGAGCGGGGCCTACGAAGACGAGGCGACAGAGATCATAAACGGCCTTCAAAACATCGAAACTGCGGTGCGCACGGGCTCGGCAGGCACGACCGCCAATCCGGCCTTTGCCGCCTTCGTGGAAAAGCAGCGTCAATCAATTGATCAGGTGCTCTCAGACTTTCGATCGATCAAGCAGCGATATATCGACCACTGAGGCCGCTTTGCATCGCTCATCCCGGAGAGCTGACGACTCAGGGATAGACATTGGTGAAATTCCTCAGTTTGTGCGGAATGCTGGCCGGGGCACTCGTTGCGAGCAGCGCCGCGGCGCAGGAGAGTATGGCAGTGAAAGAGCTAGTTCCCACCGGCAAGCTCCGCGTCGGCGTCGTGTTCGCACCGGCCGCCTCGCCGTTCTTCGTCGTGAAGGAGGCGAACGGCGAGCCGCGCGGCGTTACCGTCGATCTTGCGCGCGAGCTCGGCCGCAAGCTCGATGTCCCGGTGGAGTTCATGGTCGTGCCGAACTCCGGACTGGTGACCGACGCCACCGAGTCCGGTGCGATCGACGTCGCGTTCATGCCGGTCGACGAAGAGCGCAAGAAACGCGTGGACTTCGGGCCCGCCTATTTCACGATTGAAAGCACTTATCTCGCGACCGGTGCGTCCGGCATCAAGACCGTCGCGGAGGTCGACCGACAGAATGTCCGCGTTGTCGGCATCGCCAACACCACGACGATTCGCGCCGCTGGACGCTCGCTGAAGAATACCTCGATTTCGGCCGTGGCCTCCGTTGACGAGGCAATGGCTATGCTGCAGTCCGGCAAGGCCGATGCCTTCGCACTCTCGCGCGACTCGCTGCCGCCGTTCGTGGCCCAGCTGCCGGGTTCGCGAATCGTCGAGGGTGGATTCCAGCAGACCGGCATCGCCATCGCTGTCCCGAAGAACCGGCCGAATGCCCTCGCCTATGTCACGGCTTTCATGGAGAGCGTGAAGACCTCAGGGGTCGTACGGCGCGCACTCGACCGAGCGGGATTTGCGAACGATCCGGTGGCCCCGTGATGGCGATTATCGATGCCGGTTTCTCCGCCGGCACGTGAATCGGCAGCGTTAGTTTGATTTTCTTCGATTTGTCTTGGATCGCTGCGCCTTGTGTCGATTGCGTAGGCCGTCGATGAAGACGTCGACGAGGCGGAGCACGCTGGTCTGCCAGCCGGGCTGATCGTGCATGTAGCACATGCCAATGAGGGCGCGCAGCAGGTCCTCCGGCGTAATGTCGGCGCGGATTTCGCCGGCCGCGATGGCGCGGTCGAGCAGGCCGCCGACCGCGCGCGTCAGCAGATCAAATGAATGTGAGAAAAGTTCCGAGGGTTTGTAGGCGGCCAGCGCGAGCGCGGCCGACATGCCCTTCTTCGTGGCAACGAACCGCACGTTCGAGCGCATCCACTGGCGCAAGGCCTCGATTGGCGATGCCTCTTGCTTCAAATTCTCGGCCAGATCGGCGAGTTGTTGCACCTCGCGGCGGTACACCGCCTCGAACAACGCCTCGCGCGTGGGAAAATGACGATAAAGCGTGCCGATGCCGACGCCGGCAGTGCGCGCAACCGCTTCGAGGCTCGCTTCCGCGCCGCCGGAGCTGAACACCGCATTTGCCGCCTCCAGCACGCGCTCGCGGTTCCGAACCGCGTCCACGCGCGGCTTTCGCATTTTTTTCTTCGACGCCCTCATCGCGACGGTTTCCAGCCCTTGAAAAGCGGAGGCACCCTCCGTATATGCCGCCGAGCCACGCCGAACCATAGCACCTGCGTCAAAGCAGGTGCCGAATGCATGAGCCTACCGTTGCACGATCCAACAGCGTGCTTCGCGCTTTTTGCGCTGGGTCCCGGTTCTCGTTCCGCTCGCGCAAGAGCGTTCGCTGCACTCGCCCGGGACACGAGATCTCGCATCCACCCATCGCTCTTATGGAGCACTGCATGGCCTTCTCAACGACTCTCACCGTGAATGGCGTCACGAGAACCATCGAGCTCGATGATCCGCGTGTCACCCTCCTCGATCTGCTGCGCGAACGGCTCGATTTGACCGGAACCAAGAAGGGCTGCGACCGCGGCCAGTGCGGCGCCTGCACCGTCATCGTCGACGGACGCCGGATCAATTCGTGCCTCGCGCTCGCCATCAGTCACGACGGCGCCAACGTCCTGACGATCGAAGGGGTGGCCGAGCGCAATCGGCTGCACCCGGTGCAGGAGGCCTTTCTCGCCCATGACGGCTTGCAGTGCGGGTTCTGCACGCCGGGACAGATCATGAGCGCCATCGGTCTCATTCAAGAGGCCGAGGCGGGCGACGATCCCGAGCGCGTGCGCGAGGGCATGAGCGGGAATCTCTGTCGCTGCGGCGCCTATCAGGGAATCACGCAAGCGGTGCTCGAGGCGCAAAAGGCGCTCGGCGCGGCGAGCCGCAGGGAGGTCGCATGAAGAGCTTCGACTATGTCAGGCCGGCGACGGTGCAAGATGCCGTCGCGGCCGCCGCGGAGCCCGGCGCGGTCTATCTCGCCGCCGGCACCAACCTCCTCGACCTGATGAAGGGCGACATCACGCGTCCCAATCGACTCGTCGACGTCACCCATCTTCCCGGCCTCGACCGCATCGAGGACCTTCCCGACGGCAGCGTGCGCGTGGGCGCACTGGTCCGGAACGCGGACCTCGCACACGATCGCAACTTCGCCCGGCGTTTTCCCGCGGTCGCGGAGGCGCTCCTGTCCGGAGCGTCGGCGCAGCTGCGCAACGCCGCCACCGTCGGCGGCAATCTGTTGCAGCGGACGCGCTGCCCCTACTTCTACGACGCCGCCAGCGCCTGCAACAAACGCCGTCCCGGCGCGGGCTGCGATGCCCGCGGCGGCGACAACCGGCTGCATGCCGTCATGGGATGGAGCGAGAGCTGCATCGCCACCAATCCTTCCGACTTCTGCGTCCCGCTGGTCGCGCTCGACGCCGTGGTCGAGGTCGAGGGCAAAGCGGGTGCGCGCGAGATCGCGCTCGAGATGTTTCACCGCCTGCCCGGCGACACGCCGGAGCGCGAGAGCATGCTCGAGCCGGGCGAGATGATCGTCGCGCTGCGCTTGCCGGCGAAGGCCGCGCGTTTTGCCGCGCACAGCCGATATCTCAAGGTGCGCGAGCGCACCTCCTATGCGTTCGCGGTCGTGTCGGCCGCGGCCGCTTTGCGCCTCGAGGACGACACCATCGCCGAGGCGCGCGTCGCCCTCGGCGGCATCGCCATGAAGCCGTGGCGCGCCCGCGAGGCGGAACAGATCCTGACGGGCGCACCCGCCGACGCTTCGATCTTTGGACGCGCCGCCGAGGCGGCGCTCGCCGCCGCAAAACCATCTGGCGACAACGGCTTCAAGATCGAGCTCGCGCGCCGGATCGTGGCGCGCGCGCTCACGCTCGCCGCCGCCGGCACGCCCGAGCAGTTGCCGGCGCTGCCGGCATCCCCCTTCGCCTCCGTTCCCGGAGCTGTCATCCATGCCTGAGCTCACCCTCACCCAGTCGCCCGCGCATGTTCGGCACGGCTCAAACATGGGCCAGCCTCTCACCCGCCGTGACGGCATCCTCAAAGTCACGGGCGCCGCCCGCTACGCCGCCGATAATCATCCGCCCGGCATGCTCTACGCGGTTCTGGCGGTGAGCAGCATTGCGCGCGGCCGCGTCGCGTTTCTCGACGTTGCCGCGGCGAAAGCCCATCCGGGCGTGGTCGAGGTGATGACGCCGGCGAACAAGCCCGCGCTCGCGCAGGATCCGGACGAAAAGAGCAATCCGTTCATGTTCCGGCTCGATCTCCTGCAAAGCGATCGGGTGCGTTACGCCAATCAGCCGATCGCCGTCGTCATCGCGCAAACGCTCGAGGCCGCGACCGAAGGCGCCGCGCTGCTTTCGCCCCGCTACGAGATCGAGCCGGCGCGGATCGGGCTCGATGCCGCCGAAAGCTTCGTGCCGCCAGCCGTCGGCGTCGGCAATCCGGCGGTGGTGCATCACGGCGATATCGAGGCTGGTTTCGCTTCAGCGTCGAAGCGGGTCCGGGCGACCTATGAGACCGCGCCCCAATATCACAACGCGATGGAGCCGCATGCGATCGTAGCTGCATGGGACGGTGACACGCTTTCGGTCGATACGCCGAGCCAGGCGCTTGTGATGGCGCAGGGGCGCCTCGCCGCGCTGTTCGGGATCTCGCCGGACAAGATCCACATCCGCAGCCCGTTCCTCGGCGGCGGCTTCGGCTCCAAAGGCTTCATCACCGGACCGCAGGCGCTCGGCATCATGGCGGCGCGCATGGTGGGAAAGCCGGTCAAGCTGGTGCTGCGGCGCGAGCAGATGTTCGGCCCGGTCGGACACCGGGCGCCGACGCGGCAGACCTTGCGGCTGAGCACCGACAACGACGGCAAGCTGACTGCGCTCGATCATCACACCAAGACCATGTCGAGCACCTTCGACGACTTCTTCGAGCCCGCCTCCGACGCTTCGCACACGCTTTATGCGAGCCCGGCCATTGCCACATCGCATGAAGCGGTGCGGGTCGACACGGGGACGCCGCTGTTCATGCGCGCGCCGGGCGAGGCCACCGGCTCGGTCGCGCTCGAAAGCGCCATCGACGAAATGGCGCAGGCCTGTGGAATGGATCCGCTGGCCTTTCGCCTCAAGAACTACGCCGAGGTGGAGCCGATCTCCGGCAAGCCGTTCTCCTCGAAGGCGCTGCGCGACTGCTACCGGCAAGGCGCCGAGCGTTTCGGCTGGGAGCACCGTTCGCTTTCTCCCCGCCAGATGCGGGACAGCGACGGATTGCTCGTCGGCTGGGGCATGGGCACGGCGACGTTCCCGGCGCTGATGTTCGAGGCGCAGGCCAAGGCAGTGCTGCGCCGCGACGGCGGCGGCATCATGGAGATCGGCGCGCACGACATGGGCCAGGGTGCCTGGACCGCGCTGGCGCAGATCGCCGCCGACAGCCTCGGGCTCGACATCGACCAGGTCGAGTTTCGATCCGGAACTTCCGACCTGCCCGATGCAGGTATCGCGGGCGGGTCGGCCCACACCGCGACCGCCGGCACGGCGATCCACAACGCCGGTGCCGACGTGATCGCCCGGTTGGCCGATCTCGCCACCAACGACGAGCGCTCGCCGCTGTTCGGCGCCGGCAATGCCGGCGTGATCGCGCGCAGCGGCCGCCTCATTCGCCGCGACGACGAGAGCCGCGGCGAGAGCGACGCCGATATCCTCGCCCGCGCCGGCCTTGCGCAGATCGAGGGGCACGGACGAGGCGCCGCCGATCAAGCCGCGCAAGCGAGCTACGCCATGCATGCGCATGGAGCCGTGTTCGCCGAGGTCAAGGTCGATCCCGATCTCGGGCAGATGCGCGTGACCCGCGTGGTCGGCGCGTTCGCCGCCGGCCGGATCATCAATCCGCGCATGGTGACGAGCCAGCTCTATGGCGGCATGATCTGGGGCATATCGTTTGCGCTGCACGAGCACGCGGTGATGGATGCGCGCTCGGGCCGGGCGATGAATCCCAATCTGGGCGAGTACCACATTCCCGTGAATGCCGATGTGCCCGCGCTCGACGCGATCCTGGTCGAGGAACGCGACCCGCACGTGAATGCGCTCGGCATCAAGGGCGTGGGCGAGATCGGGATCACCGGCACGGCGGGCGCGGTCGCGAACGCGGTCTGGCATGCGACCGGGGTGCGCGTGCGCAAATTCCCCATCACGCTCGATCGGTTGATCGCCCCACAATCGTGATGCGTGTCCCGGATGCGTTGCAGCGCTCCGCGCTGCGCTGCGCCCAGGACACGCATCTAAAGCAAATCTTCGCGGCCTTGCTGGCGACTATCCGTTGGGCTTGAATGGCCATCACCTCGTCAGTCGAGGCGGCCTGCGATGCGCCCCCTGCTCCGACGCTGCGTTGCATTCGCTCCTTTGCTGCTTTTGGTTTTCCTGGCGAGCGATCAGAAGATATCTGCTCGCGCCAGGATGCCCGTCGATATGCCGCCGCTCGTCCTCTGGGCGTGGGACCGCGACGACGATTTGAGCTTCATCGATATTCGGGACACGGCGGTGGCTTATCTCGCCGCCACCGTCATCCTGCGCGGGGAGACCGTATTAGTTACGCCGCGGCATCATCCGTTCGCTCCGCCGCAAGGGACGCGCCTCATCGCGGTGGCGCATGTCGAGGTGGATCGTTATGAGCCGCCGATCGTCAGCGACGCGCAGGCGGACGCCTTCGCCGCGACGCTGGCCGCGTTGCGCGCGACGCGTCCGGGGGAATTTCTGCAGATCGACTTCGAGGCAACGTCGTCGCAGCGCGCCTTCTTTCTGAAGGCGGTGGCGGCATTGCGCCAGCGCCTTCCCGATGCGGTGCTCTCGGCCACGGCGCTGACGTCCTGGTGCCTGCACGAACGGTGGACGCAGGCGCTGGCCGTGGACGAGGTGGTCCCGATGTTCTTCCGCATGGGTCCCGATCGCCGACGTATCCGGGAGTATTTCGCCGACGGGGGAGATTTTCGCTCGGCCAACTGCCGCACCAGCATCGGCGTCGCGACCGACGAGCTGCCGCCTGCAATACCGGGAGGCCGACGCATCTATGCTTTCAGCCCACGACGCTGGAACGCCGAAACCTACGCCACGCTGCGCGAGAGGATACGCCAATGGTCAGATGCTTCGCGGCTCTAGAGCGCGTCCGCATGAAATGGAATCAGCGCGAGCCGCAAACTCGGTGCGCTCCCTCTCCCCGCGTGCAACCGAACTCGGGTTTACCCGAGTTCGGCAAATTTATTGACTTGCCGAAGTCGGAAACATCCGACTTCGGCCGAGAGGGGTGGGGTGAGGGGGACTCTCGACTGGCCGATTATGTGGAGAGTCCCCCTCACCCGCCGCGCTTCGCGCGTCGACCTCTCCCCGCAAGCGGGGAGAGGTTGGGCCGCGGCGTGTGGCGGGATTGTGCATCAATTTCACGAAGATGCGCATCAGCGACGCTCGCCGTCCTGCTCTGGGGGCTTGCGCCCGCGGCATGGGCGACAGGCCCACTCGGGCCGGAGATCAGGTTCTTCAGCCGCTCCGGTCAGGATCCGGTCGACGACCTCGCGTTTTTCCGCGGGCAGCTCGGCATCCTGCGTCCCACCTTCACCGACAATCGGCTTTACGCCGCCTACCGCATCATGCTGGGCGGGCGCTTCTCGGAAGCGCAGGCGCGGCAGTTGCTCGCGCGCTGTTGCGATGCTCCGGAGACCCCCTCCGACGCGATGACGAGCTGGAACGACCTGCGCAAGCGCGTCGCCGGCGTGCCGCCTGCCAAAGAGAGTAGCGGCTTCCGGCAGCGGCCGGAGGACATGCAGCTTTTCGACGTCTCATGCTTTCCGAACGCCTATCGCAATTCCGCCGCGACGTTGCGCGCGCGCATCGCCGAACACGGCGCCAACAGCCCGCTGGTGCGCGACTGGGTGATTGGCCAGGACGCCGTCCTCCTCAATTGCTATGAGGATTCATCCCTGCCAGAAGAGCCGCCGCGGAATGCGCCGGCCTGGCTCAAGGCCGACCTCGCCTATCAGATCGCCGCCGCCTATTTCTATCGCCTGGATTATGCCCGCGCGGGACAGCTGTTCGCGCAGATCGGCCGCGACGCCTCCTCGCCGTGGCAGAAAACCGCGCGCTATCTCGTGGCACGCTGCGCCGTTCACGCCGCGATCGAAAACAAGACCCCAAAGCTCATCGCCGATGCGCAACAGGCCATCGACGCGCTCGCAACGGATCCGCAGCTCGCCGACTATCGCGCCGACGCGCCGAAACTGGCCTCGTTGCTCGCCTTCGCGACCCGGCCGCAAGAACGAGCGCGGGAGCTGGAACGCACGCTGCTCGCTCCCGACTTGCCGCCCACGCTTCCCGTCGACCTGCGCGACTTTTTGCTGTTGGAGCGGAGCGGCGCGCGCAACACGGATCTCGGCGCGTGGATCTACGACATCGACATTCTGACCACCTCCGGTCGCGAGCAGGACGTGGCGGCAGCCAAGACGGACGCGCTCACCCGATGGCGCGAGCAGCGCAATTTGCCGTGGCTCGTCGCCGCGCTGATGCATCTCGCCCCCGGCGACGAGGATGTCGCGGCGGCGATCGCCGCCTCACGCGCGATCGAGGCAGGCTCGCCCGCCTATTACACGCTGGCCTGGAATCGACTGCGCCTGCTCATCGCCGACGGCAAACAGGACGAAGCGCGCGCCGAGCTCGATCAAATCCTCGACGGCCGCCCGCTGCCGGAAGGGGTCGAGAACCTGATGCGTTATCATCGCATGAAGCTCGCGCGCGACCTCGACGAGTTCGTGCGCTTCGCGCTGCGCCGCGGCGAATTCGTGATGTACCTGCCCGACCCGCGCACCAAGCTCGACGCTACGCCGCCGCCTTTGAGCGCGGCGACGCGCTTTCCGTACGACTTCGGCGCAATGCTCAAGTGGCGCACCGAGTTGTTCCACTCCAATCCTCGCTATTTCGATGAGGATGCGACCGCGGCGCTGTCGTTCTTCACGCCGCTGTCGATCATGGCGCGGGTCGTGCAGTCGGAGCGGCTACCGCCCAACGTGCAACGCGACGTGGCGCTGGCGGTATGGACGCGCGCGGTGCTGCTCGAGGACGCCGAGACCGCCAATGCCGTCGGGCCCATCGTCGCGCGTTATTTCCCGCAATACGGTGCGGGCTGGAAGACCTATCAGAGCGCCGCCACGCCGCAGCAGAAGAAAATAGAAGCGGCGCTGCTGTTGCTGCGGCTGCCCGGTGCAAGTCCTTGGTTCGCCTCCGGCCTCGGCTACCCCTACATGCGCGACGTGATCGGGCTCGTTGCGACGCGCTGGTGGGAGCATGTGGACGCCGACAATCAAGCCGCGCCCGACGCTGCGGACAACATCACGCTGTGCGACGATTGCGCCCTGCCCCTGCAATTTGCTGCGCCGGCCTTTCTCACGTCGCAGGACCGCGACCGCGCGCGCGACGAAGCCGTACGCCTGCGACAACTGCCCGGCGCTCCCGCCTATCTCGGCGCCATCATTATCGCCTGGGCCAATGCCCAGCCGCGCGATCCGCGGGTGCCCGAGGCGCTCCACCTGGTGGTGCGGGCAACACGCTACGGAGAAAAGAATACTGCGACGTCGAAGGCCGCCTACACGCTGCTGCACGATCGCTATCGCCGCAATTCCTGGACGTCGAAGACGCCGCTTTGGTTTACGGCGCCGGGGGATGAGTGAGGACGGGGCGGAAAGCCGGACTTGCGTGGACGCTCTACGCTGCGTGCCTGTGTACGCCGCCGTGCGGCTCGACACGTATTCTGCGCGTATCGAAGTAACGCTGCAGCGCATCGACCGCATCGGAGTCGTGCGCGAGCGCCACATAGGTATCCGGCCGAATAAGATAGAGCGCGCGCTGGGCCAGACCGGCCGCTCCCCATTCCGGCTGCCATGGAAACACATGGAGCGGCAGGCCGCGATCCTCGCACCAGGTTGCAAGCTCGGGACTCGCAGCACCATAGATATGGACCTGCCAGGTCATCGCCTTCAGCGGCTCGTAATTGTCCACACCGTCAACGGCGACCCATGGCAGCCGGTCGCCGCCATGGACGCTGCCGGCTTGACCCTCGCTCAGCGCGCTATGGCGATAGTTGATGACGACCTGAGACACCATGCGGAACAGGAATTCGCGGACGAAACTGAATCTTGCCAGCGCCGGGAATAGCGTTGGCACGACCCGCGTGCGAAAGATGTCGGCAAATTTTCCCTCGGCCGTTGCAAGGGTGAACACGCGGTCCGTGGTCTTCACCAGGCGATGGGCAAAGGCGATGCGCTCGGCTTCGTAGCTGTCCAGCAGCGCGTCCGGCGCGCGGCCCGCAAGCACAGTCTTGATTTTCCAGGCGAGATTGATGGCATCGCCGATACCGGTGTTCATGCCTTGTCCGCCCGCAGGGCTATGAATGTGCGCCGCGTCGCCAAGAAGGAAGGCACGACCTTTTCGGAAGTGCTCGGTCACGCGATGGTGGACGCGATAAGTCGAGAACCAGTTCACTTTTTCGACGTCGACCTTCAGATTGTCGATGATTCGAGGACTGACATCCTGAAACTTCAGCGTATCGGCATGCGCGGCGCGTTCGTCGCGTATCGTGCCGATCAATCGCGCACGTCCTCTTCCCGCCAGCGGAAATACGGCAAGGAAGTCGGCCTCCTCGAGATCGGCGTGGAGTTCGCCATCAAGCGCCGGGCCGGAGGCTTGGACATCCGCAACATAAAAAAGGTGGCGATAGGTGCCGCCCGGAAATCCCGTACCCATTGTCTCGCGTACGACCGAGTGCCCACCGTCGCACCCGGCGATGTAGGCCGCCTCGCATGTCTCTTCTTGTCCGTCAGCACGACGCAGACGCGCGACGACATGGCTGCCCGCATCGCGGTAGCCGAGGAGCTCGGTCTCCCGTTCGACCGAAACGCCAAGCCCCTCCAGCCTCGCGATCAGCAACCGCTCATGCTCGTCCTGCGGAAAGATCTGGAGAAAGGCATAAGGGGTCAACTTCGAGGCGATTTTCTCGAAGTCGATGCGCGCCCGTGGTTGGCCTTTGACCCAGAGCCGAACGGCCGGGACTTTGTGTCCGTGTTCGACGACGAAATCGGCGAGGTCGAGCTGGCGATAGAGTTCGAGCGTACGCGCGTGCACCGCCAGCGCACGGGAGGTCGTGCCGGGCGCGGAGGTCTTGTCGATGATGCGGAGATTCACGCCGAGCTTGGTCAGCCACAGCGCGAGGACCAGACCGGTCGGCCCGGCGCCGACGATCAGTACGTCGCTTCGGGGCATGTCTTCCTCCATCAGAAGCCAATGCGCACGCCGAAGGTGCATCGTGCGCCTTCCGGCGCGTCTCCCCCCTCGGAGTTCATCGGTCCGCGAAATGGGTCGCGCTAGACGAGGACGACTTCTTTTCGATTCGTCACCCCTCTCCAGCTTCTTGTTCGCCCATGATTCCCAGAAAACCGGTACCCACCCCGGATCAAGTCCGGGGCAGGCTTTTTCGGGATCATACGCCAGAGCGGCCGATCGAATTGAGCGGCGAAAAAAAGTCAACGCGAGCCGCCGAACGCGGTTCCGGGGGGACTAGCTTACGCCCCAATGCCAATGTCTGCTTTCAAGCCGCTGCCTGCTGCGCGAAAGACGTGGATGGCCGGCATAAAGCCGGCCATGCGTTGTAACGCTATATCAGTTCGACTGCTTGAGCAGCTCGTCGATCCGCGCCTTGAACACCTCGCCGAGCTTCTCGTCGAAGGTGTCGCCCAGCGTGGTGCCGGCGCGGGCGGGGGCGGGACTGGTGTCCTGCACGTTGGAGGTCGCGGTGGTGGTGCTGGGCTGGGGCGGCGGCGCGGCGGGCGGCGCGCTGCTCGCGCTCGACGCAGGGGCTGACCGGTGCCACGAGGCGTTGGCGCGGCCGCTGCTCTTGCTCGACGGCTCCGGCTTCGGCGGCGGCTCCTGCTTGACGCTGCGGGTGCGCGAGGAACTGGACTCGGATTTCGCCTGCGACTTGCCGCTCTTGCCCGAGGAGCTCGAGGTCGACTTCTC
>JBKPUA010000239.1:0-15826 GCA_046735815.1 Pseudomonadota bacterium | reverse complement strand
TCGCTGAAGCCGAAGTCGGCTTTGAGCCACTGGAAGTAGCTGGCGAGCCCTTCCGGCGAGACGAACAACGTGAGCTTCTTCAAATCCTCGAATTTCTCGATGCCCTGGTCCGGATGCGCCATCAACACCTGCGGATCCTTCTGGAACATGGCGGCGACGGCGACGGTGGGAATGCGCTGCTCGACCGCGTCGAAGCTCTGCAGCGTGTTGGCGCTCATGACGAAGTCGAGCTTGCCAACCGGCACGAGGATGCGGTTGTTCACGTTCGGCCCACCCGGCACGATGGTGACGTCGAGCCCATATTTGCGATAGGTGCCGTCGGCCACCGCCTGGTAGTAGCCGCCGTGCTCGCCCTCGGCCACCCAGTTGGTGCCAAAGGACACCTTGTCGAGCGCCTGCGCCCGCGCAGTGGCGGCCATGAAGGCGAGCAACAGGGCGGCGCAACAATATTGAACAGGTCTCATCACGTCCTCATAGGATGTGCGACGGCGTGAGAGATACATGCAGGGTAGGCAAAATCGCCTGCCGCACTGTCTCATATAGAAAAGATTGGCGCGCGATTTTGCCCACGCGTCGGCGCCTGGTTTTGCGCGTGGGCGAGACTCACATCGTGTTCCGCGCCGTGCCCACCCTACCCGGCCGGCGCTACTGCTCGAACCGCTCGATGAACCACTTGAGCAGCCGGACCCAGATCTCGTCCTTGCCGACCTGGTCCTCGATGCCATGCTCGAGATTGGGATTGTCGTTGACCTCCATGACGATGAAGCCCTGGTCGGTCTCCTTGATGTCGACGCCGTAGAACCCCTCCCCGATCGGCCGCGCCGCGCGCACCGCAATGTCGATGAGCGCGGGCGGCGCCTTGTCGAGCTCGAAGGTGCGAAAGCCGCCCTCACTGGCGGAGCCGTCGGGGCGATGCTTGACGATCTGCCAATGGCCGCGCGCCATGCGGTACTGGCACACGAACAGCGGCTCGCCCGCGAGCACGCCTACGCGCCAGTCGTATTCGGTGGGGAGGAATTTCTGCGTCAACAGGAGGTCGGTCTCCTCGAACAGCTCGTCGGCGATGCGGCGGAATTCCTCCGGGGTATGCACCTTGTGCACGCCGCGCGAAAACGAGCCGTCAGGGATCTTCACCACCAGCGGCAGCCCCAATTCGTCGATCGCCTTCGGCAGGTCGCCTGCGTCGGCGAGCATCACGGTCGGCGGCGTCGGCACCTGGTTCTGGCTCAGGAGCTCCATGAGGAACACCTTGTTGGTGCAGCGGATCATCGAGATCGGGTCGTCGATGACCGGCATGCCCTCCTGCCAGGCACGGCGAGCGAAGCGATAGGTGTGGTTGTCGATCGAGGTGGTCTCGCGGATGAACAGACCGTCGTATTCGGCGAGCTCGGCGAGCTGGCGGCGCGTGACCGGCTCGACATCGACCGACAGCCGCTCGGCGATGCGGGCCATGTGCTTGATCGAAGCGGCCGAGGAAGGCGCCATCTTCTCGTTGGGATCGTACAGCACCGCGAGATCGTATTTCGGGATGGTGCGCGCCTTGGGATCGCGCCACTCCCGCTTGGTGTGCCTATGCAGCGATTCCCGCAGGAACGACGCCTCGCCGTTGGCAAGGCGCGTGATGTTGCGCGGGCGAATGCGCTCGATCGAGAGCCAATTGCCGGGCTCGACATTGACCTCGAGCGCCGGGCAGCGGAACCAGTCGAACAGCAGCCGGCCGAACGACTCGAAACGCTCGTCGCGGGCGATGCCGAAGCAGACCAGCAGTCTGAATTCGCCCTCGGGCTGGAAATCGACGCGCCGCGCGCAGCGGTTGAGCTCGTCCTCGAGCTCCGGCAGCGCATGCTCGTAGAGCTTGGCCTCGCGCAGCTCCAGCATGGTCTCGACGCTCGGGACAACGCGGTGCCCGCGCGCTTCCGCCAGCAGCGAGGCGTAGTAGCCCTTCGATTGATAAGCGTAGGAGCGTGCCAGGTTGACGAGCTTCGGCCGACCCATGTCGAACAGGCGCGGACGGGCGAGATAGTCGCTCGTCGTGATCACCTTGTGGGGGGTCTCTGCGTTCGGGAAGTCTTTGGGCTGGTCTACCAGGATGACCCAGCCGGTCATGCAGATCCTTTCCGGATGACGATGGCCGCACTCAGCCGCTCGCGACCCAAACGGAGCACGCGCTCGAACGCGGGCCACGGTACCGCATAAGTCTCGGCGGCGACCGCCATCCCTTGATCATCTCTGACGGCCGCCGGATCATGCACCAGCACATGAGCTCCGTCGCGGCCGAAGGCAAAAATCCAGTGCGGCTTCCCCCTCGGAACCATGTGATAGCCCGAAACGAGGACGATGGCCACGCTCCCAGCGTCGAGCGCCCGCATCAGAACTGATTCGGTCACGGGTGTCAGGTGGCTGGGGATAGCGAGCACGCTTGCCTCGCGCTCGAACTCGAGTTGTGTCAGCTGCATGACGCGGCGCTTCTCCGCCGACTTGGCGGTGTCGAGGAAATAGGGGCCGGGGCGGCTGACATAGAGCTCAGGCTTGAGCCCGTGGCGGGCGAGCGCGACCGCCATGCCGAAGGGCTCGCATCCCCCCGGTCCCGCACCCATGCAGATGGTGGTGGCCTCGCGCCAAAGCCGAAACTCGAAAGCCGGCGCCGGCTCGAACTTCCGATCGGCCCAGGCGAGCGCCATCATGATGCAAGCGGGCCCGCAGGTGAATTCGCTGGTCTGGTGAAAGTACCGCGGCGGCGCTTTCAAAGCCGGCAGCTTGAGAACCAGCCGCTTCTCGAACCGCAGCGCGTCGCCGCCGTCCTCGTAATACTTTCGCAGCCGACCGAACTCGCGATAGCCGCTCTTGCGATAGCGCGCGATCGCGGCGTGGTTGGTCACGTGGACTTCAAGGCGGATGGCGCGGCTGCCCCGCGCGAGCGCGGCATCCTCGGCGGCTTCGAGCAGCATCGATGCCACCCCGCGGCCGCTCATCTCCGGCGCAACCGCGATGGAATAAAGGCGCGCCAGCAGCGAGCCCGCCCGAAACAAGACGATCGCCGTTCCGGCGAGCGCGGCCCCCTCTTGCGCCATGATCATCTCGGCGCTCGGCGATTGCAGGAACCGCTGGAGGCTTTGGCGCGACAAACGATCAGTATCGAAGACCCGATGCTCGAGCGCGACGAGCGCATCGATATCGCCGCGCTCGGCCTTGCGAACGCGGACCCGAGCCACCGCCGGGGCATGGGCAAGATTGGAGGCCATCGTCACCAACAGATGTCGAAGACTATCACCCTTCACGGCGGCATGGCACCGGCTCCTGGTCGATGGCTGCCTCGCGGTCGATTTGGACCGGAACCACGAGCGAGACGGTTGCGATTTTGGACCATAACGGCGTTGAACCCGTTCGGCCGGTGCCGCGACCAACCGGATGAAGCGGCCAAAAGAGCCGCCGGGGTCAAGAACAATAAAACCCGTTCGATCCTATCGGAGGCTCGTCCCCCGGAACGAACAAACTTGTGATCGGCGCGTGCGCCCCCATCCACCCCCGCGTCGATCAGGGGGCCCGCTCGGATGTCCCCATCCGGGCGGGCCTGCCCCTTTGCACGTGCGCGGCCCTGCCGCACGTCGAGCATGATCTTTTTCCGAAAGCCGATATCCACCTTTCGGGATCATGCTCTAATAAAGTCTCTCATCCGCAACTGCGTAAGGCTTCGGGGTCGATCCATGCAGCGCGTGACCATCACCATCGACGACGAGCTCATGGGCGAGCTCGATCGCATCATTGCATCCCGCGGCTACCAAAACCGCTCCGAGGCCATCCGCGATCTCGCCCGCGCCGGCATCCGCGAGGCAGCGCAGACGCTCGACGCCAACCGCGACTGTGTGGCGGCCGTGGTCTACGTGTACGATCACGCCGCGCGCGAGCTGCCCAAACGACTGACCGAGGCGTTTCATGATCATCACGAGCTGTCGCTGTCGTCGCTGCACGTGCACCTGGACCACGATCATTGCATGGAGGTGACCGTGCTCAAGGGCAAGACGGGCGCCGTGCGGCACTTCGCCGAGCACGTGATCGCCGAGCGCGGGGTGCGCCATGGCCGCATCGTGCTGATGCCGACCGAGGCCGTGCCGCGCAGCGGCCGCGCGCACCGGCGCCACCGCCACGCGGGCGGTGCGCGACAGTAACGGCGATTTTATGCGTGGCCCGAGGCACGCAAAGCGAGATGCGCCCTTGCACACCGTGGCCGCGATATGCGATTTTGCACTGATGATCTTACTCGCCGCTCACGGGGACCCAGCATGCGCCATGGCCTGATCGCTGCCGCCACCCTTACGCTCATTCCAACCGCCGCCTTCGCCCATCCCGGCATCGGCGACGCGCACGGCTTCGTGCAGGGCTTCGCGCATCCGCTCGGCGGCCTCGACCACCTGCTAGCGATGGTCACGGTAGGCCTGTTGGCCTGGCAGCTCGGCGGGCGCGCGCTCTGGCTGGCGCCCGCGAGCTTCGTTCTCGCCATGGCCGCCGGCGGCGCGCTCGGGATGGCGGGTCTTGCCGTGCCGTTCGTCGAAGTCGGCATTGCCGTATCCGTGATCGTGCTCGGCGCCATGGTGGCGCTCGGCACGAAGGCACCGCTTCCCATCGCCATGGCGCTGGCCGCCCTGTTCGCCGTCTTCCACGGCCATGCCCACGGCAGCGAAATGCCGCTCGATGCTGGCAGCATCGCCTATGGTGCCGGTTTCCTGCTGGCGAGCGCGCTTCTCATTGCCGCCGGACTTGCGCTCGGCGCTGCCATCGGTCGGATCGGCGATACCTACGGACGGACGGTCTATCGGCTCGGCGGCTCGCTGGTCGCGCTCGTCGGCGTGGCGGTCCTGGCGCACGCGATTTGAAGATCGACGTCAGCCGACGCTGATCACCACCTTGCCGAAATGTCGGGCTGACTGCAGATGCCGGTAGGCCGCCGGTGCATCGTCGAACGCAAAGACCTTATCGATCACCGGCTTGAGCCCGCTCACCGCGATGGCGCGGTTCATGGCCTCGAACATCTGCATCGAGCCGACCGATATGCCCTGCAGGTTGGCGCGTCGGGCGAAGATCAGCATCGGATTGATTTCGGCCGCGCCTGAGAGCACGCCGATCAGCGTGATCTTGCCGCCGATGCGGATGGCGCGCAGCGACTGCGCCAGGGTGCCGGGCCCGCCCACCTCGACGACATGGTCCACGCCGCCGCCGCTCCACGCGACGACCGCCTTGTCCCACTCAGGCGTGGTCTTGTAGTTCACGCCGTGCGCGGCGCCGAGCTCCTTGGCGCGCGCGAGCTTCTGCTCGCTCGACGAGGTGGCGATCACCTGCGTGCCCATCAGGCGCGCGAACTGCAGCGCGAAGATCGAGACACCGCCCGTGCCCTGCACCAGCACGGTCTCGCCGGCGACGATGCGGGCGTGCTCGGCGAGTGCGTGCCACGCGGTTACCGCCGCACATGGCAGCGTCGCGGCTTCTTGGTAAGACAGATGGGTCGGCATTTTGACCACGCCGTGCTCCTCCAGCACGACGTATTCCGCCAGCATGCCGTCGATGCCGCCGCCGAGCGCGCTGGCATGCGTGTCGGCCGTCATCGGCCCGGCGATCCAGCGCTGGAAGAAGCAGCCGGCGACGCGATCGCCGACTTTGACGCGCGTCACGCCCGCCCCGATCTCGACGACCTCGCCGGCGCCGTCCGACAGCGGGATGAGGTTCGGCTTCACCGGCATGCGATAGGTGCCGAGCGCGATCGCCAGATCCCGGAAGTTGAGCGAGCAGGCCGCGACCTTGACCAGCACCTGACCGGGTCCCGGCTTCGGCATCGGCAGATCCGCCTTGACGAGACCGTCGATGCCGGTGCCTTGCAGCAGCTGATATGCGCGCATCCTGCTCCTCGCGGGTCAACGGTGGTGGCGTTGCAAAGCCGAATACTGCGCCATCCGAGGCGGTGCAAGATGGCCCGCCGACTCGAAGAGCATCCGCAGTAACGATGCGCGATCTACGCGCCGATGCTCATGGCCAGAATGCGTGCCACGTGCAGCGCCTCGCGCCCGGCACCGTCCTTGATCTGCTGGCGACACGAGGTGCTGTCGGCAACGACCAGTGTATCGTTCGCCGCCTGCCGCACCGCGGGCAGAAGCGACAGCTCCGCCATCTTGAGCGACACGTCGATGGTGTCGGCGCCATAGCCGAAGGCGCCGGCCATGCCGCAGCAACTGGTGTCGACGGTCTCCACCGCCAAGTCCGGCACCAGCTTGAGCGCCGCCTCGACTGCCGCCATCGCACCGAAGGCTTTCTGGTGGCAGTGGCCGTGCAGCAGGGCGCGCTTGGCCACCGGCTTGAGCGCGGAGAGTTTCAGCCCGCCCTGCTCCCCTTCGCGCGCCAGGAATTCTTCGAACAGCAGCGCGCCCGCGCCCAAGCGGCGCGCCTCCTCACTCTTCACGAGTGCTGGAATCTCGTCGCGAAAACCGAGGATGCAGCTCGGCTCGAGGCCGACGACCGGAATGCCGCGCGTCAGAAATGGAGCGAGCGCGGCGATCGAGCGCTCGGCCTCGCGCCGCGCCTCCTCGACCAGCCCGACCGCAAGGAAGGTGCGCCCGCAGCAGAGCGGGCGGCGGCTACCGTCGATCGGCGCCGGCAGCTCGACCGCGTAGCCAGCGGCCGCCAGCACGGCAAGCGCCGCTTCGACGTTCTCCGGCTCGAAATAGCGATTGAAGGTGTCGGCGAAGAGCACGACCCGGCGCGCATCCTCAGCGCCGGGAAAGCGCTCCGGCTCGCGCCAGGCGTCGGCGCGCCAGCGCGGCAGGCTGCGCCGCGCGCTCAAGCCCGCATATCGCTCCGATAGCCGCCGCAGGAGCGGCCGCTCGTTGCGCAGGTTGGCGAGCCGCGGCCATTTGGCCGCGAGCGGCGCGTAACGCGGCAGATATCCGACCAGCCGGTCGCGCAGCGAGAGGCCGCGCTTGCGCAGGCGCGCCGCCTGGACCTCGATCTTCATGCGCGCCATGTCGACGCCGGTCGGGCATTCACGCCGGCACGCTTTGCAGGAGACGCAGAGCCGCAACGTTTCCGCCATCTCCTGCGAGGTCAACGCGTCAGGTCCGAGTTGGCCGGTGATGGCAAGCCGCAAGGTATTGGCGCGACCGCGGGTGACGTCGCGTTCGTCGCGGGTCACGCGATAGCTCGGGCACATGACGCCGCCGGCGAGCGCGCGACAGGCGCCGTTGTTGTTGCACATCTCGACCGCGCCCTGGAAACCGCCGCCGGCGCCGGGATAGGCCGACCAGTCGAGATGGGTGGCGATGGCTTCGGCACGATAGTCCGGTCCGTAACGGAACGTGCCGCGGTCGTCGAACTTGGGCGCGCGCACGATCTTGCCGGGATTGTAGAGGCCCTCGGGGTCGAAGCAGTCCTTAACCTCCTCAAAGGCGCGCACGAGGGAAGCGCCGAACATCGTTTCGTGGAATTCGGAACGCACGATGCCGTCGCCGTGCTCGCCGGAATGCGAGCCCTTGTAGGCGCGCACCAGCTCGAAGGCTTCCTCGGCGATGGCGCGCATGGCCTTGACGTCGTGCTCGAGACGAAGATTGAGCACCGGCCGCACGTGCAGGCAGCCGACCGAGGCATGGGCGTACCAGGTGCCGCGGGTGCCGTGCTTCGCGAAGATGTCGGTCAGCTTCGCGGTGTATTCGGCGAGATGCTCGAGCGGGACCGCGCAGTCCTCGACGAAGGAGACCGGTTTGCCCTCCTCTTTCATCGACATCATGATGTTGAGGCCGGCGGTGCGCATCTCGGTAATCGCGCTCTGCAGCTTGGGATCGAGCACCTCGATCACGCCGCCCCATTTGGCTCCGCGCTTGTCCCAGCCGAAGCCGAGGTCGCCCATCAGCTGGGCGAGCCGGCCCAGACGCCGGACATTCTCCTCCTGATCATCCTCGGCGAACTCGACGAACAGGATGGCCTCGGGATCGCCGCGCACGACGGTGGCGATGGTGGCTTCGAACAGGGGGATCTCGCGCGCCAAGCCGAGCATGGTGCGGTCGACGAGCTCGACCGCGATCGGCCCGAGCTTCACGATGTGCTGCGCCAGCTCCATCGCCCGATGGAAGCTGCCGAAGTGGCAGGCGCCGACCGCGCGCCGGCCGATGAGCGGCGCGAGCTTCAGCTCAATGCGGGTGGAAAAGGCGAGCGTGCCTTCGGAGCCGACGAGAACATGCGCGAGATTGACCTCGTTGCGGCCGGGCAATAGCGCGTCGAGATTGTAGCCGCCGACCCGCCGCTGCACGCGCGGGAAACGCGTTGCGATCTCGGGGGCCTCGCGCGCGGCGATACCGAGCAGCGTGCGCGCCAAGGGCGCGAGCGGAGAGCGGGGCGGCAGGTCGGAGAGGTCGGGCGCGACCGAGCCGAAATGCGCGGCGCTTCCGTCCGCCAACACCGCGTCGATCGACAGCACGTTTTCGCGTGTGTTGCCGTAGCGCAGCGAGCGCGCGCCGCAGGAATTATTGCCCACCATGCCGCCGATGGTGGCGCGCGAGGAGGTCGAGATGTCGACCGGAAACCACAGCCCGTGCGGCCGCAGCCGGCGATTGAGCTCGTCGAGCACGATGCCGGGCTCGACCACGCAGCGCTTGCCGGCGGCGTCGAGCTCGAGCACATGGTCGAGATATTTCGAGCAGTCGATGACGAGCGAGGAGTTGACCGTCTGCCCGGCCTGCGAGGTGCCGGCGCCACGCGGCAGCACGCTCACGCGCTCCTCGCGCGCGAGCGCGAGCGCATGCTCGGCCTCTTTGGTCGAACGCGGCGCCACCACGCCGATCGGCATGATCTGATAATGCGAGGCGTCGGTGGCATAGCGCCCGCGCGTGAAGGCATCGAATTGAACGTCGCCCAGGATCTGCGTCTTGAGCCGCCGCTCGAGCCCGGGCATCACCGTTTGGGCCATTGTTCTATCCTTGCCCACTGGTATCCCGATTCCGAAGTTCGCAAACTCTGCGGTGACCGGTGGTGCGAACTTGGGGTTCGAAGCACGAGGTGAGATCGGACCGCGACGGCGAGCGGGCGATGGTCAATTCCGATCACACCATTTCGTTATCAGGCTTGACTGACTGTGACATTCGTCCTTCATGGCGGCAAGTCGCGGCCGGCGCGCTTTCAGGCCACTTGGTCGTCGGACGATCGTGAAAAACCGTGCCTGCAAAGGACTTGCTGATGTCGAAGAACTCCTCGCGCACCGTCGGCCGCCATTTCCTGCAGATCCCGGGGCCGACCCCGCTGCCGGATCGCGTGCTGCGGGCGATGGACACGCCGATCATCGACCATCGCGGACCCGAATTCGCCAAGCTCGCCAAGAAATGCCTGGAAGGCATCAAGACCATTTTCAAGACCACCAAGCCGGTCATCACCTACACCGCGACCGGCACTGGAGCCTGGGAGGCGGCGCTGGTCAACACGCTCTCGCCCGGCGACCGCGTGCTGATGGTGGAAACCGGCCAGTTCGCCACGCTGTGGAAGGTCATGGCGGAGAAGCTCGGCCTGCGCCCGGAATTCATCAAGACCGACTGGCGCATCGGCGCCGATCCGGCGGCGATCGAAGACCATCTGCGCAAGGACACGAACAAGGAGATCAAGGCGGTCTGCGTGCTGCACAACGAGACCTCGACGGGATGCCTCTCGCCGATCGCCGACATCCGCAAGGCGATCGACGCCACCGGCCATCCGGCGCTGTTCTTCGTCGATACCATCTCTTCGCTCGCCTCGACCGACTATCGTCACGACGAGTGGGGCGTCGACGTCACCATCGGCGGCGCGCAGAAGGGGTTGATGCTGCCGCCCGGCATGTCGTTCAACGCGGTGAGCGACAAGGCGTTGGCGGCGGCGGCGTCGTCGCAGCTGCCGAAGTCGTTCTGGGCATGGGACGACATGCTCAACATGAACAAGATCGGCTTCTTCCCCTACACGCCGGCGACACAGATGCTGCATGGGCTGGCCGAAGGTATCGCCATGCTGCACGAGGAAGGCCTCGACAACGTGTTCGCGCGCCATCATCGCCTTGCCGAGGCGACGCGCTGCGCGGTGCGCGCCTGGGGGCTCGAGATCCTCTGCCGCGAGCCGAAGTATTACTCTCCGACCATCACTGCGGTGCTGCTGCCGGAGGGCCACGACGCCGACGCCTTCCGCAGCATCGCGCTCGATACCTTCAACATCTCCTACGGTACGAGCTTCGGCCGCTATGCCGGCAAGTATTTCCGCATCGGCCATCTCGGCGACGTCAACGACGGCATGATCGCCGGCGCGCTGGCCATCACCGAGATGGCGCTCGCGCTCGCCGGCATCCCGCACAAGCGCGGCGGCGTGCAGGCGGCGGTCGACTACCTCATTTCCGCCCATGCAAACCCGACGCAGGCGGCCGCGGAGTGATCGCGCGCAGAGCGCTGCCGATGGCCGGGCCTGTTACCGCAAGCCGGCTAAACTCCCGGACACAAATCGGATAGATTGTCCCCACGTGCGCGCGACGACGCACGACCAGGGGAGGACATCCGATGAAACGGCTCGCCGTCGCGGCCGCGATCGCACTTGCGCTGTTGGCGCTTCACGCCAACGGCGCCTCGGCGCAGACCTATCCCAACAAGCCGATCCGCATCATCGTGCCGTTCGTTGCCGGCGGCGCGGTCGACACGCTCGCCCGCATGATGGGCGCCAAGCTCTCCGAATCGCTCGGCCAGCCGGTCATCGTGGAGAACCGGCCCGGCGCCGGCGGCAATGTCGCGGCCGATGCCGTCGCGAAGTCGCCGCCCGACGGTTACACCATCCTGCAGAACACCAACGGCCAGGCGATCAGCCCTGCCATCTATCGCTCGCTGCCGTTCGACGTGGTCAAGGACTTCGTTCCGGTGACGCAACTCGTCGCCTCCCAGCTCGTGCTGGCGGGAAGCCCGAAGCTCGCAGCGACCTCGGTGCAGGAGCTGATCGCGCTCGCCAAGGCCAAGCCCGGAAGCCTCAACTACGGCATGACCGGAGTGGGAAATCCGCTCCATCTGACCATGGAGATGTTCAAGACCATGGCCGGCATCGACATCCAGCCGGTTCCCTACAAGGGCGACGCCGCCATTTTCCCCGCGCTCATCACCGGCGAAATCCAGGTGGCAATCGTACCGATGGCAACGACGCTGCCCCAGGTTGCCGCCGGAACGCTGCGCGCCCTCGCGGTCGCCGGCGCTAAACGCGCAGCGGCGCTGCCCGACGTGCCCACCGTCGCCGAGTCGGGCCTCGTCGGCTTCGAATCGTCGAGCTGGCAGGGCTGGTTCGTGCCCGCCGGCACACCACGCGAGATCGTGGCAATCATTCAACGGTCGGCAAAGGCGGCGCTGGCGGCACCCGATGTGCTCGAGCGCCTGCGCGCCACCGGCAACGAGGCCGTCGGCAGCGCGCCCGAGGAGTTCGAGCAGCGGTTCAAGACCGACCTCGCGAAATTTGCCAAGATCGTCAGGGAAGCCCATATTCCGGTGCAGGACTGATAATTCTCGCCCGCCGTCTCGAGGTGCCAGGCAACTCCTCGAATGATGCGCGCGGCAAACTGTCCCAGGAGGCCGCCCATGGATATTCAAGGTCTCGGCTATGTCGGCATCCGCGCCAAATCGCTCGAGGATTGGACCGGCTTCGGCACCAACTTTCTGGGCATGCAGCTCGTCGACCGCAGCAGCAAGAGCCTCGCGTTGCGGATGGACGATCGCAAGCAGCGCGTGGTGGTGAGCGAGGACGGCGGCGAGGGCGTGGCCTTCTTCGGCTGGGAGGTCGCGGACGCCGCCACGCTCAATGATTTTGCGGCGAGACTGGAGCGGGCCGGAGTCCAGGTGGCGCGCGGCTCACGGGCGTTGGCCGACGAGCGCCGGGTCAAGGAGCTCGTGGTGCTCGCCGATCCGCTCGGCAACCGGGTCGAGATTTTCCACGGCGCCGAGACCGCAAGCGACCCGTTCAAGCCCGGCCGCTCGATCTCGGGCTTCCGCACCGGGCCACTCGGCATGGGCCACGCGGTGCTGCACGTGAAGGACATCAACGAGGCCGTACCGTTCTATCGCGATGTGCTCGGCTTCCGGTTGTCGGATTACATGGTACGGCCGTTCAACGCGTATTTCTTCCACGCCAATCCGCGCCACCACTCGATCGCCTTCATCGAGACCGGCCGCAGCGCCACGCACCATCTCATGGTCGAGCTCTACAGCCTGGACGATGTGGGGCAGTGCTATGATTTGGCGCTCGCCGAGGAGGGCCGCATCGGCACCACGCTGGGCCGCCACATCAACGACGAGGTGACCTCGTTCTACGCGCATTCGCCCTCGGGCTTCATGGTCGAGTACGGCTGGGGCGGGCGCGTCATCGACGTCGACAACTGGCAGCCGGAAGAAGTCCCCTGGGGCCCGAGCATGTGGGGCCACGACCGCCTGTGGATGACGCCGGAAAAGCGCGCCGAGGCGCGCGCGATCCGGATCGCCGCCGCCGCCACCGGGCTGCGCAAGCCGGTGAACGTGATCGAGGGCAATTACAAGCTCGCCCCGGGTGTCTGTCCCTGGTGGGACGGCGTGGTGCGCGGCGAAGCGGCGGAATAGCCGCCGGCCAGCCTAGAGCGAGATGACTTCTCTCCGATTCGTCATCCCGCTCTAGCTTCTTGCTGGAGCATGATCTTTTTCCGAAAACCGGCGTCCACTTTTCGGGATCATGCTCTACGCGGCGAGCTTGACGTATTCGAAGTCGCCCGGCTTGTTGTCGATGCCGACGCGCGGCGGCGCTATCCAGCTCGCGAACTTGCCGGGCTCGACCACCTGCGCCATCAGGCTCTGGATGAAATCGCCGTCGTCCTTCGACGGCAGCCATTTGTCCTTTTCCTTGCTCCAGGTCGCCGCGTCGACCAAGTCGCCGGTGGGCGAAGCCTCGATGTCCTTGAACTCGCCGATCTGCCGGTGGAACGCCACATGCGGCAGCTGGAAGCGGAAGCTCACGCCCACCCGGTCGATGATCTTGTTCCAGCGATCGAGGCCGCGCTGGCAATCGGCGGTGTAGTCGTCGCGCAGCCGCATATTGATGGCGGTGAGCGCCGGCTCGTCGACGCGCTTGACCTCGCCGTCGACCAGCTTGAGCACCGGATAGGTCGAGTGCTCGAGCTTGTGGTCGTCCTCGATCTTGGTCTCCTGGAAGCGTCCCTTCAGGCTGGCGTTGAACGAATTCGCCGCGTTGGTCGAGACCTCGGAGCCGAACAGGTCGAGCGACAGCGAATAGTGCAGATTGAGCTTGCGCTGCATGGTCGGCAGATCGATGACGCCGAGGTCGCGGACCTTGTTCACGTCGTAGGGGTCCTCGATGCCGGCCGCCTTCATCGCCTCGCAGGTGCGCTGGATGGTGCGGCCGATACCGGTCTCGCCGACGAACATATGATGCGCCTCCTCGGTGAGCATGAAACGGCACGTGCGCGAGAGCGGATCGAAGCCGGACTGCGCCAGGCTTTCGAGCTGCATCTTGCCGTCGCGGTCGGTGAAGAAGGTGAACATGTGGAACGAGAGCCAATCCGGTGTCGCCTCGTTGAAGGCGCCGAGCATGCGCGGCTTGTCGGCGTCGCCGGAGCGGCGCTGCAGCAGCTCCTCCGCCTCCTCGCGGCCGTCGCGGCCGAAATATTTCTGCAGGATGTAGACCATGGCCCAGAGATGCCGGCCTTCCTCCACATTGACCTGGAACACGTTGCGCATGTCGTAGAGCGAGGGCGCGGTCTTGCCGAGGTGGCGCTGCTGCTCGACCGACGCAGGCTCGGTGTCACCCTGGATGACGACGAGGCGGCGCAGCATGGCGCGATATTCGCCCGGAATCTCCTGCCAGGCCGGCTCGCCGTAGTGCTGCCCAAACGGAATCTTGCGGCCGTCCTCCGCGGGCGCCAGCAGGATGCCCCAGCGATATTCCGGCATGCGCACATAGTCGAACTTGGCCCAGCCTTTGGGATCGACCGACACCGCTGTGCGCAGATAGACCAGCGCTTCCTGAAAGCCTTCCGGCCCCATGGTCTTCCACCAGTCGATATAGCCGGGGTGCCAGCCTTCGAGCGCGCGCAGCACCTGCCGGTCCTCGCTCAGGTTGACGTTGTTGGGAATCTTGGTGGTGTAGTCGACGTTGACGATACCGCTCATGGCCGGCTCCTATTCACCTCTTGTCGTCCCCGCGTAGGCGGGGACCCATATTCCAGAGACCTCTGCGTGCGGCGGCATGGGTCCCCGCTTTCGCGGGGACGACAGCAGAGATGCCGCCCTCACACTCTCCGCGTATCGAAGGCCGGCTTCTGGCCGGTGCCGTAGCGCTTGAGCGCACCCTCCTCGCCGACCGCGTTGGGGCGCTGGAAGATCCAGTTCTGCCAGGCGGTCAGCCGCGCGAATATCTTCGATTCCATGGTCTCGGGGCCGGCGAAGCGCAGATTGGCTTCGAGCCCGGTGAGGCCGTCGGGCGAGAAGCTCGCGCGCTCCTCCAGGAACACGCGGATCTCATCCTCCCAATCGATGTCGTCGAGCGCGAAGGTGACGAGACCCAGATCCTCCGCCGCTTCAGCCTCGAGCATCTTGCCGATTTCGCCCTCGGCGCGATCGAGCTGTGCAGGCTCGGCGAGGAAGCGGCTCGCCATCCGCGAGAGCCCGTTCGACATCGGATAGGCGCCGAAATTGGCGGCGGTGAGCGCGAGCGTCGCCGGCGGCTTGTTGTCGCCGGGAAGCTGCCCGATCAGCATGTAGGAGCGGTCTGTGGCGAACACGAGCTCGGCCAGCGTGCCGGCAAAGCATGAGCGGGGGCCGACCAAAGCGACCAGCGAGCGCGAGGTAAGATCAACGCGCTTGAGCACGCGTTTCCACAGGCCCCTGATCTCGCGCGCGAGCCAATGGTCCTTATTGGCGTCGAGGAACTCTTCGTAGGCCAACACCTGGGCCGCATCGCCCGACGACTTGAACACAATCGCCGCAACGTCGAATTCGTTGGCGCGGATGTCGAGGATGGCATCGTCGAGCTCGCGCGCCAGCGCGAGCGGCCAGAACTGCGCGCCCTGTTCCACCATGGCCTCGGCGGAGGCCGGCGGCGCGGCGTGGGGGCCGCGCAGCGTGATGGTCGCGAGCCGCTCGGGGCGGCGGAGCTCGACCGCGAGCGACCCGTATTCGACGCCGTCGGCGGAGCGCTCGCGCTTGAGCGGCGTGAGCGCGATGCCCTGAGCACCGTTCGCTCGGCGCGATCGCGCCGCGAACTCTTGCGCGCGTTTCGCCACCGTGTCCTCCAGCTTCGAGCCCGGCACCACTTCATCGACGAGCCGCCAATCGACCGCGCGCTTGCCCTTGACGCCCTCCTCGGTGGTGCAGAACACGTCGGCGCGGTCGCGGCGCACCTTGCGCTTGTCGGTGACGCGGGTGAGCCCGCCGGTACCGGGCAGCACCGCGAGCAGCGGCAGCTCCGGCAGCGACACCGCGGACGAGCCGTCGTCGATCAGCATGATGTGGTCGGCGGCAAGCGCAAGCTCGTAGCCGCCGCCTGCCGCAGTGCCGTTGATCACGCAAATGGTCGCGAAGCCCGAGTTTTCGCTCGCGTCCTCGATGCCGTTGCGGGTCTCGTTGGTGAACTTGCAGAAATTGACCTTGTGGGCATGAGTCGCGCCGGCAAGCATGCGGATATTAGCACCGGCGCAGAACACGCGCGGCTTGCCTGAGCGCAGCAGGACGACCTTGACCTGCGGGTGCTCGAACCGCAGCCGCTCGATGGCGTCGGCGAGCTCGATGTCGACGCCGAGGTCGTAGGAGTTGAGCTTGAGCTCGTAGCCGTC
>JBKPUA010000238.1:0-10131 GCA_046735815.1 Pseudomonadota bacterium | reverse complement strand
ATCAGCAGGGCAACGCCTGCCAGAATGAACCTGCCTATCATCGCGTCCTCCCGGGACATTTTCTAGTACGCGCGACGTGCGGGCCGAGCGTGCGCGCGATCTCTGCGAGATATCAGGAGCATTATCGCAGATCAGTGACTTCTATGGGACCCCGGATTTCGCCCGCGCTCCTTCCGCGCTACCATTGCAAAAAACAGCTCGGGAGGACATCCATGCTCAGTCGCCGCACCTTCGCCGCGCTGCTTGCCGGCACGGCCGCAGCCCCCAAGATCGCGTGGAGCGAGCAAGTGAAGAGTAAGCCCGTGTTCTATGCCAGCGTCGGCCCGGAGCTCACCGTGTTCGATGTCGACGTCGCCGACGCGGCGCTGCACAAGCGCGGCACGGTGACCCTGCCCGCCAACATCCAATACGCCTGGCCGCACCCGTCGAAGCGGTACCTCTACGTAGTGTCGAGCAGCGGCGGACCGGGCGCGGCCGGCGACAAGCACCTCGCCAATGCCTTTCGCGTCGATTCGGCCTCGGGCGCACTGCAGCCGCACGGCGAGCCGCAGATGCTGCCGTCGCGGCCGATCCACACCAGCGTCGACAGATCGGGCGAATATCTGCTCACCGCCTACAACGACCCAAGCAACGTGACGGCGCATCTCATCAAGGGCGACGGCACGCTGGGCGATCAGGTCAGCCAGCAGGGCAAGCTCGACACCGGCATCTACGCGCACCAGATCCTCGCCACGCCGGGCAACCACACCGCGATCCTGGTGACGCGCGGCAACAATGCCACGGGGACCAAGCCGGAGGATCCGGGCGCGCTCAAGGTGTTTCGCTTCAAGGACGGCGCGCTGACGAACCTCGCCTCGATCGCGCCGGGCAACGGTCTCGGCTTCGGGCCGCGCCATCTCGACTTCCATCCGAGCGAGCCGTGGGTCTACGTCTCGATCGAGCGGCAGAACAAGCTCTACGTCTACAAGCTCGATACCGACGGCGCGCTCGGCCGCGAGCCGCTATTCATCAAGGAAACCCTGGCCGATCCGGTCAGCGTCAAGCCGGCGCAGGGCGCCGGCCCGATCCACGTCCATCCCAACGGCCGCTTCGTCTACGTCACCAATCGCAACCAGGGCGAGGTCGAGTTCGAGGGCAAGAAGGTGTTCAACGGCGGCGAGAACAACGTGGCGGTGTTCGCTATCGATGCCAAGACCGGCGAGCCCAACCTGATCCAGACCATCGACGGCCGCGGCATCCACCTGCGCACCTTCGGCATCGATCCGAGCGGGCACCTCCTCGTCGCGGCCAGCATCCGCCCGCTGCCGATGCACGAGGGCAAGACGATCAAGACGCTCACCGCCGGCATCATGCTCTACCGCATCGGCGACGACGGCCGGCTCGCCTTCGTGCGCAAATACGACGTCGACACCGCCAAGGGTCAGCAGTTCTGGAGCGGCATGGTGGCGCTGGCATAGCGAGAGAAAGCCAGGGTGCGGGAGCCTCGCTTGATCGGCCCCGCAGCCAACTAGAGCATGATCCCGAAAAGTGGACACCGGTTTTCGGAAAAGATCATGCTCCACCAACAGGCTGGAGCGGGATGACGATTCGAAGAAAAGTCATCACGCTCTAAGTGACGTTGAATCCGTCCCCGACAGCGCACAAGCGCGCGCCAACCCGGAGGATTGGAGCGACTGTGTGAACTGGTTCATACAACTCCGCGGAGGTCCATGCGAAGTACTCCATCCCTGCAAAAGATGGCCGTGGAGGAAACCATGTTCGACCCGGAATGCGTCCAGCGTTGTGATTTTTGCAAGACCGGCCGTGTCACCACACGCAATGAGCTGATCGCATTCCGCCAGTGGACCAACAAGGGGTACGTTTTCTGTCGGGCTAAGGTCCCCGTCGGGATTTGCAGTCGATGCGGCTTGGCGCATTGGAACAAGGACTCGGAGGCGATTGTCGAAGACGCCTTTCAACAAGAATACAAGAAACTTCTGTGTTCTTGACCGTGGGACGACACCGCATCCCGGGGACATCCCTCCCCGACATGGTGGCCGCGGCCGGACTCGAACCGGCACTCCGGTTTCCCAGAAGCAGATTTTAAGTCTGCTGTGTCTACCGTTCCACCACGCGGCCGACTCGCCAGCGTTCTAGCACTGGCTGCGCGGGCGCTGGAGGCGGACACGCAGCTCGTATCCCCGACGCGGTGCAGCGTACCGCGCGCTCCACTGCGACGATCTGGGCCCCCGAGCGCGCTTTCTCACTTTGCCTTGCTCTGATATGCAATGCGATCGAGGCCAAGCAACCGATCCTATCCGACCGGGTGGGGGACTCGGTGAGCTCTTGTCGTTTCACGTGCGCGCAGCCAGCGCCACGCGCGGCTCGTCTGGGACGTGCTGGCGCGGGTATAGCGCTTGTCTGTGCGGCGCTCCAAATCGGCATTCTGGTACCGGGTGGCGCAATAGCTCAAAGCCCGGCGAAGAAGCGAGACAGCATTCGAGTATCCGCTGATCAGATGCATCAGCTCGATATCTTGAAGGTCGAGCTCTACTCGTTCCGGGTGCACAAGCTCGCCGTCGGTCAGGTCGCCTACAATGAAGACACCAGCACCGCCGTCCTGGCGCCGTTCCCAGGCCGCGTCACCCGGGTCATCGCCAAGGTGGGCGATCGGGTGAAGCGCGGAGACCCATTGTTCGAGATCGACAGCCCCGAGGTGGTGCAGCCGCAGAATGATTTCGTAGCGGCGGTCGCAGCTCTGAACAAGGCGCGCTCTCAGCTCGATCTCGCGCGTATCGTCGAGAAGCGGTTCAAGGACCTCTACGAAGGCAAAGCGGCGGCGCTGAAGGAATGGCAGCAGGCGCAGGCCCAGCTGGTCGTCGCAGAGAACGACGTGCGCTCGGCCGAGACCACGCTCGAAGCCACGCGCGCCCGGCTCCGCATCGTCGGCTTCAGCGACGATGAAGTGGCGGCCTTGCAGGAGAAGGGCGCGGTCAGGCGCTCGACGCCGATTTCCGCCCCGATCGAAGGCACGGTCGTCGCGCGCAAGGTCGGGCCTGGCCAATACGTGCGCAACGACACCGGCGAGGCGCTCTACACCGTCGCCGACCTCTCCACCATGTGGGTCAAGGCGCAAGTCCCGGAAAGCGACATTCCACTCATCCAGCTCGGCCAGGAGGTGGAGGTCAAGGTCAGTGCCTTTCCGGGCCGCGTATTCAAGGCCCGGGCTACGGCCATCAGCGCGGCGACCGACCTCACGACGCGGCGCATCGTTGTGCGCTCGGAGGTCCCGAATCCGGACGGCGCGCTCAAAGCGGAAATGTTCGCGAGCTTCAAGATCATGACCAGTGCCGATGAAGGCTCGCCGGCCGTCCCGGTGGTGGCCGTCATCCGGGAAGGCGACGTCGCCGTGGTGTGGGTCGAAGAGGAGCCGATGCTGTTCCGCCGCCGCCCGGTCGAGCTCGGGATCGAGCAGGAAGGGCGGGTGCAGATCCGAAAGGGTCTCGAGGTCGGCGATCTCATCGTGGCGCGCGGTGCAATCTTCGTGGACAACGAGTGGCGCCAATGACCTGCGCTTCGTGCCAGCGCCGCGGGTGCGAGCGTAGGGGGACGAGGGCCTCATGCTGCCTAAGCTGATCGCGTTCTGCCTGGCGCGCCGGCCGCTGGTGCTGATCAGCTTCACGGCATTCCTCGGGCTGGGCTACGCCGCATTCACCGTTCTGAACATCGAGGCGTATCCCGATCCGGCACCGCCGATCATCGAGATCATCGCTCAGTATCCTGGCCAGTCGCCGGAAGAGATGGAGCGTTACGTCACAATCCCGATTGAGATCGCAGTCGCGAGTACGCCGGGACTGAAATTTATCCGCTCCAATACCGTCTATGCGCTCAGCTTCATCCGGCTCCAGTTCGAATACGGCCGCGACTACTACTTCGTGCGGCAGCAGACGATAAATCGGCTGAAGGAGGCGGTATTGCCGCCGAGCGTGCAGCCGGTGATCTCGCCTGCCGGCGGCATCAGCGAGATCTTCCGCTACCAGCTCAAGGGTCCTCCCGACATGGACGTGATGCAGCTGAAGACGCTGCAGGACTGGGTGGTGGAACGCAGGCTGCGCATCGTACCAGGCGTGGCCGACGTATTGGTGCTCGGCGGCAAGACCAAGGAGTTTCAGGCCGAGATCGACCTTAATCGCATGATCGCCCACGGCTTGACGCTGCCGCAGATCATCAACGCGATCTCGGCCGGCAACTCCAATGTGGGCGGGCGGACCATCGCCGTGGGCGAGCAGTCGGTGACCGTCCGCGGTATCGGAGTCGTGAGCACGCTGCAAGACATCCGCAATATCGTGCTCGCCCAGCAGGGCGGCGTGCCGGTGCTGCTCTCCGACGTGGCCAAGGTGCAGGTCGGCTTCACGCCCCGGCTCGGCATCGCCAGCCGCGACGATGTGACCGACATTGTCACCGGCATCGTGTTGATGCAGAAATTCGAGCGCACCTCCGAAATGGTGGCACGCGTTCGCGCCGCGATCGACCGCCTCAACCGGGATGGCTCGCTGCCCCCCGGAGTCAAAATCGAGCCGTTCTACGACCGCGGCGACCTCGTTGCCATCACCGTGAATACCGTCCTGCACAATATGGCCTTCGGGATCGCACTGATCTTTTTGATTCAGTGGGTGTTCCTGGGCAGTCTGCGTTGCGCGCTGATCGTCTCGGCAACCATCCCCGTGGCGCTGTTCCTGGCCGTCATCATCACGGTGCTGCGCGGCGAATCCGCCAATCTTCTGTCAGTGGGCGCGATCGATCTCGGCATCATCGTCGACGCGACGGTCATCATGGTGGAGAACATTTTCCGTCATCTCGCGCATGATGAGCCGGCCGAAACCGCGAATCCGGACGAGCGGCTGGCAGACAAGCTGCGCAGAATTCTCAATGCCGCCGTCGAGGTCGACAGGCCGATCTTCTTCTCGGTGGTGATCACCATCGCGGCCTTTCTCCCGCTGTTCACGATGCAGGGCGTGGAAGGCCAGATCTTCGGTCCGATGTCGCGCACCTACGCCTATGCCCTGATCGGCGCGGTCATCGCCACGTTCACGGTAACACCAGTCATGGCTTCGATCCTGCTGCCGGAACGGGTGACAGAGGTCGAAACCATCCTGGTGCGGTCGATCCGCAAGATCTACACGTTCGTTCTCCCGCTCGCGGTGCGCCGCTATCGGATTGCGGCCGCCATCGCGCTCGCGTTCCTGGCGGTCTGCGGCGTGCTCGGGCTGCGGCTGGGCACCGAGTTCCTGCCTAAGCTGGAAGAGGGGAATCTCTGGATCCGCGCGCTGCTTCCGCCCACCATCACGCTCGAGGCCGGAATGGACACGGTCGCGCGCATGCGCAACGTGATCAAGAGCTACTCGCCGGTGCGCACCGTGGTCTCAGAGCAGGGCCGCGGCGAAGACGGCACCGACCCGGACGGCTCGTTCGTGGCGGAATTCTTCGTGCCGCTGAAACCCCGCGAGCAATGGCCGCAAGGTCTGATCAAGCCGGAGCTGGTCAAGCAGATGAGCGAGCACCTGCGGCGCGAGTTCGTGGGCGTCGACTTCAATTTTTCTCAGTATATCCAAGATAACATCGAGGAGGCGGTCTCCGGCGTGAAGGGCGAGAACTCGGTGAAGATTTTCGGCCGCGATCTTGCCGAACTGGAGCGCCTGTCGAAATCGCTCAAGACCGAGATCGCGACCGTGCCGGGTGTAACCAACCCAGGGGGGTTCAACCTCCTCGGCCAGCCCAATCTCGTTATCAAGGTCAATCGCGAGAAGGCGGCGCGCTACGGCTTCTCGGTCGGGGACGTCAACGCGGTGGTGCAGGCGGCGATCGGAGGCCAGGAGGTCACCCGGGTCTACGAAGGCGAAATGAATTTTGCACTCACGGTGCGCTTCGCTCCGGAATACCGCCGCAACATCGATGTTATTCGCTCCATTCCCGTGGCGCTGCCGAATACCGATCCCAAGGCTCCGACAGCCTATATCGCACTAGGCGAGCTAGGCGAGGTGAAGCTGGAGACCGGCGCCGCCTATATCTATCGGGAAAACAGCCAGCGCTTCGTTCCGGTCAAATACAGCGTGCGCGGCCGGGATCTCGGCTCGACCGTGGCCGAGGCTCAGAAAGTCATCGCCGACAAGATGCCGCTGCCGTCGGGCTATCGGATAGAGTGGACCGGCGAATTCGGTGCGCTGGTGGAGGCGCAGAAGCGACTAGCCATCATCGTGCCGCTCAGCCTGCTCTTGATCATGATGCTGCTCTACAGCCTGTTCAACTCCATCAGAGATAGCCTGCTCGCGCTCGCCGGCATTCCCTTTGCGGTCGCCGGTGGCGTACTGGGGCTCTATGTGGCCGGTCTGAATTTCAGCATCTCGGCCGCCATCGGTTTCATCTCCCTGTTCGGCGTCTCCTCGATGGATGGAATCCTGCTGATCTCCTATATCCGCAAGAACATGGAGGAGGGCCTGGCGCGAGACGAGGCGATCATCCTCGCCGGCGAGACCCGCATGCGACAGATCTTCATGACCGGATTGTCAGCGTGTATTGGCCTGGTACCCGCGGCGATCTCGACCGGCATCGGAGCACAGGTGCAGCAGCCGCTCGCTTGTGTGGTAGTAGGCGGCATGTTGCTGTCCCCGATTTGCAGCCTACTCGTCATCCCCACCTTCGCCCGCATCGTGATGCCCGCGGCAGCGGCCCGGACCGTGGCCAAGGCAGAGCTTGCGACGCGGACCGCAGCCCACCACTGATTTCAAAGTTAGAACCTACAATGCAATTTGGCTGCGCCGTTCCCGAAAATTCTCGTCGGTCACTGACGAGCGCGTGTTGAGCGACAATCGACGCCGGTGCCGCCGCTGCAACGGCGCGTTCCTCACACCAGTATGTCGACCATTCGTCCGCCATTCTGAACACAGCCCAGATCGGGGGTCGTATGGCGAACGCTTGATCTTCGTCTATAAATAGAAGCGACAACGGCGGCCAACATACAGATCCCGATCAAGCCGCTCAGTAAGATCGGCCAGCTCTCCAAAGAATAGGGACAGCTCCGACGAATGTACGGGCCAGACACCTCGCCCATTACTATCGAGGCTTGGCGAAACGCGCCCTCGAGACCTTTTGTTCTAGCGAGATGCCTGCCGAATTCCACGAAAGACTCGTGCTCCCTAAAAACCTGGCTCAGATCTGCACGCTCCTCCCCGCGCATTTCGCCAGCAACAATGCGTAGCAACTCGGCGTAGACCAATGACTGATCGACACGTTGCTGGCCCTCGCGCGGGCACAGTTGAAAACGCGCGCATGCTCTCTGCTCGACTTCAGAGGCCACCTTCTCACGCAATTTGACATCCGTCGCGATCCGATCCGCGTATGTTTGGACGCAGTGGGATAACCGACGTTGTATCGGCGCTTCTGACGGAACGTTGGCAAGGTACCGAACACGCTCGATGAGGTCGCGCGGCTGGAAGCCCAAGTCCGCAACCAGCTCATCGACGAACTTATCGTCGGAAGCGACGGTGCCGACCTCTGCACCCGCGACGGTACAACTCAGAATCAAAAAGCCAACGGCGACCAATCCGGCTTGCGGCATGATCTGCGCCCGATGCGCCGACACTCCATGCCGATGCAGTACGCGCGCCGAGAGCGGCCACGACGCAGCAGCGCCGATGAGCGTAATGAAGTGATGCCGCCTCATGTCGAGCATGTGGCGTCTCCCTCCCGATTGGGTTGCCGCCAATGTTAAGCGCTGGTCGCCAAGGGGGCAGCGTAAGGCCACGTTACCGTACGCTGAGGCCGTCGCGGTAGCATCCAAAGTGCGGCGGCCAATCGCAGCTTGGCGATTGAAGAGCAGAGGCGGGTGGTGGCCGCGGCCGGACTCGAACCGGCACTCCGGTTTCCCAGAAGCAGATTTTAAGTCTGCTGTGTCTACCGTTCCACCACGCGGCCCGCGTGCCAGCGTTCTAGCATTGGCTGCGCGGGCGCTGGAAGCAGACAAGCTTATCCCGCCTGTACATCACGTTGCACCGCTCCGGGCGGGACAGGGGCGCTCAATCCTTCAGGGCGTGGCCCCAGATCTTTTCCCAGTCCTCGCCGGAAAGGTCGGTAACGCGGCCGTCGCGCTCGTGGAATTTGTTCGGGATCTGGAACATCGCCAGCATCAACCCGCCTTCGGGGGTGCAAGCGACGTGGCGGCTGCCCGGCTCGCGCCAGACGAACTCGCCGGGCTTGACCTCGAGCCCGGCAGCGGGACCTTCCTTGTCCACCAGCTTGCCCTCGAGCACGTAGGTTTGTTCGATCTTGACGTGCTCGTGGTCGGGCAGCACGGCGCCGGGGGCAAAGCGCATCAGCGCGGTGACGAGGCCGGTCGAGCGGTCGAACAGCAGCGTCTTCACCTCGCACCCGGGAAAACGCGTCTTCTGCCACTCCATATTGGCGGGGCGCACCACGTGGGAATGCGCCTCGGCGGATTTCTGCGCCCGCGGTGTGACGGCATCCATGGCAAATCCTCCTGCACTGGCGATATCGGCGTCATGCCAATGATAGCGCAACGCGCTGCGGCGCGCCGTTACAATTCGCCGTCGCGGATCGGCGGCTGGAACGCGAGCCCGGTGTCCCAGGGGAAATAAATCCAGGTGTCCTGGGACACTTCCGTGATGAAGGTGTCGACCATCGGCCGCCCCATGGGCTTGGCGTAGACGGTGGCGAAATGCGCCTCGGGCAGGATATCTCGCACCACCTTGGCGGTCTTGCCGGTGTCGACGAGGTCATCGACGATCAGCACGCCCTTCCCGCGTCCGCCGCCGATGCCGACGATGCTGCGCGCCACGTCCTTGAGTACCTTGAGCTCGCCTTGGGTGATGTGGCTGTAGCTCGCCACGCAGACCGTCTCGATCAGCCGGATGCCGAGCTCGCGCGCCACGATCGCGGCGGGCACCAGGCCGCCGCGGGTCACGCACACGATCGCCTGGAACGGGCCGGCGCCAGCGAGCCGCCAGGCGAGCGCGCGGGCGTCGCGGTGGAACTGGTCCCAGGAGACCGGAAAGGCCTTCTGCGGTTGCGGCTGCGGCTGGGGTTGCGGAAGCGGCTGCGCCATGGCCCTCCTCGGCGGGTGGAAGCAGGCCGAGGTTCTAGCGCAGATCGAGCACGAAATCGAACCGCGCCGAGAGGCCGTCCCCAGCCTCCGCCATGCGCATCAGCAGCTCGCGCCGGAACAGGCCGTCGCGTCGGTTCGTGGGCTCATTGGGGAAGTAGAGCTGGGTGGTGAGCACGCTCTGCTGCGGCGCCTGCACCTTGACGTGGTAGTGGCGCGTACGGCCGGGATAGAGCGCGGGCACGATGGTGCGGAAGCGGTAGCGGCCGTCCGCATCGGTGAACAGGTGGCCGCGATAGCGGAAGCCTGAATTGTCGTAGTCGCCGCGCTCGTCGGCGTGCCAGAGGTCAACGAGCGCCCGCGCCACCGGCCGGCAGGAGCGCGTGAGCACCAGCCCACTCAGCTCGACCAGCCGCGCACGGGTGTTCGGCTCGGCGAGATCGGCGCGCTCGGGTGAGCTCGGCTTGAAGTACGGCCCCTCAGTCTGCCGGACGGTCGGCTCGTCGCCATCGTGGCATTGCGGCGTCGGCGCCAGCGGCTCGGCCGCGGCATCGTCGAAAGCAAGTCCGGTGACCGCGAGCGCACTCGCCATCAGCAGCCGGCGGCGGATAGGATCGAATTCGCTGGGCATGACGGCCTCCTCTCTCGGCTCCGGCGCGCTTTATGAACCGCGCCGCGCTTGGCCGCCCCCTTAAGCCGCATCTTATCCCGGGCCGATCCCTGATGAGATCACGAGCGCGTCAGCAGCCGCGGCGCCCGGCGATCAGCTACGCCGACTGCGCGCCGCGCACGCGCACGAGCATTTCCTCCACCGCGCGGGTGGCAGTCGCCAGCTTTTGTGCGTCGCGGGCGCGCAGCACCACATTGGTGTTGGGGCCGTGCTGGGGATCGAAGAACGGATAGCTGCCGATCGCCACCTCGGGATTGGCCTTGGCGATCTCGCCGAGCTGGGTGCCGATGTCGCCCTCGCGCGCATCCGCCCGCACCGTCTGCGAGAGCATGCGGATGCCGGTCTTGAGCTTGGGCGCCACCTCGTC
>JBKPUA010000237.1:0-11168 GCA_046735815.1 Pseudomonadota bacterium | reverse complement strand
CGCCAGGGCCGGGTGCTATTCGTCAACGACTCGAAAGCCACCAACGCGGATTCCGCCGCGCAGGCGCTGGTGTGCTTCTCCGACATCTTCTGGATTGCCGGCGGCAAGCCGAAGACCGGCGGCGTCGGCTCGCTCGCGGGCTTCTTCCCGCGCATCCGCAAGGCCTACCTCATTGGCGAAGCCGCGCCTGGTTTCGCCGCCGAGCTCGACGGCCGTGTGCCCTACGTGGTCGCCGGCACGCTCGATCGCGCGACCGAGCTCGCCGCCCGCGACGCCGGCGCCTCCGAGCTGCAGGAACCGGTCGTGCTGTTGTCGCCGGCCTGCGCCTCGTTCGACCAATATCGCAATTTCGAGGTGCGCGGCGACAAGTTCCGCGAATTGGTCCTCGCCCTGCCGGGCATCAGCGAAGTCAAGGCCGCGGGCGCCTCGTCATGATGCCCTTCGCTACCGCCGCTTCTCGCCTGTGCGTCGCTGCCCGTCAATCCTCCGAAGTCAGTCGCCACACGACCAGCTTCGGCTATGCTCACGGCTTATGAACTGCAAATGGAAATAGGACATCGGTACAAATCGCAATAACTTGACCGCTGCATCTTCGACCGCTTTCAGTAATTGCTGACGTTAAGCGCTGCAGCAGGTTGTCTTTCTGCCACATTTAAAAATCGCGAGGTCTTTAGGAGTCTTCATGCACAAACTTTCATTCCATTGTGCGTTCCACGCAGGGCGCCTGGTTAGGTTGCTGACGATCGGTGCCATCGCTGTCCTGGTGGTGGCTGAATTTCCCGGCGCGAATGGCTGGGCGCAGACTGCCGCGAGAGATCCCGCAACTCGACCGGAGTTTCGAGAGCCTGTAACGCTTACGAGCAGGGAAGGCGTCCTCGAAGTTCGGCTCACCGCGCGGCAGGGCCAGGCCACCCTCGATACGGTAGCCAAGCCGGTCCAAAACTTTCTTCTTTTCGACTATGAGGTGATCCGCGGCGCGGCGTCGGATGGGCAGAGGTCCGGCGGCAATCTCTATCCGGCGCCGACTCTCCAGGTATTCCCCGGCGAAAGGCTGATTGTCCATTTCGAGAATGGCCTCACCTGCCTGACCATCCGGGACTACTTCAGTCCGCAGTACACGCCAAAGGGCCAGTCCGTCCCGATCTACCCGGAGCAGATGACCTCCTCACCGCTCAATCTCCACACCCACGGAGCTCATATCAGTCCGCGGGGAAATGCCGATAATGTGTTGCTGCACATCCCTGCAGGGATGTCCAATACGTACACCTACGACATTCCACGGAACATGCCGCAGGGATTGTACTGGTATCACAGTCATCTTCATGGGCTCACTGCGGCGCAGGTCTATACAGGTCTCGTCGGACTACTTGCGGTCGGACGAACGGACGGCAACCTCCCGCTCGTCACGGAGAAGAGCATTCCCGTCCGGAACATGGCGCTTCAATACAATTTCGTCTTTGACCGTGCCGGCGGTTCGACGCAACTCAACAATTTGAGCTGGTCCCAGTGGGTCAGCACGATAACCCCGCCCAAGCCCGGCGAGCTGGCGAACGGAAACTATCGGCCATCACTCGCGCCGGTTAACTTCAACCAAGCGAAGCCGGGAACGAAGTACTTTACGGTCTGGTATGAGGGGCCGCTGTCGATCCACAATCGTCGCGGGAGCCTCCAGTTCATCCCCAGCAATCTGCAGCACTTCGTCGCGGCGGGCGGCAAAACCGCGAGCGATGTGCCGGCGGATCCATCGCTGCCGGATTACCAGCGGGATGTGCAATTCACGGTGAACGGCCAGTTTCAGCCGGTCATCAGGAGCAAGGCCGGCCAGACCGAGATCTGGGTGCTCGCGAATGTGAGCGACTTTGCCTACATGAACGTCCAGCTCACGGAAACTGCGACTGGGCGACATCCACCGATCGCCATCGTTGGCCAGGATGGAAACCCCTATACGAGCGTGCATTATCCGCCGACGGACAAGGGCACGCGGCCGCTCATTCCACCGGCGAGCCGGTTCGCGATTGCAGTGACGATCCCCTCCGAAGGCGATCTCGTTCTAGAGATGCCGGAGCGCGGAGGCGGCGCAAAGACGATCACCGAGCCTGGCGTGCTCTACACCAACAATGGAACGGATAATCCTCCCGCCGTGCTGGGGAGCCTGAGCGTCCTGCCCTCCGCGGTCAGCTATGCCGACGGGTTCTTCGTCTTTCCCACCCAGGTGCTAGCGAGAGCCACACCTTCGGAAGGGGGTGGCGTAACGACTCCCTTCGTGGAAGGTCAGCAGCTCAGTGGCTACACGTCCTTTGTCGACCTCGCCAACACCACGCCGGACGTCAAGCGGCAGATCCTGATATCCGGTGGATTTCTCAACAATTTGGCGAGCACCGCGGACCCGAAAGCGTTCGTGTATGCATTCGACGGCGGCGCATTCCCGAACGTGCCGCTGATCCAGCCGCGGCTCAACTCGGTCGAGGAGTGGAGGATCGTCAACCACAACAACGACGAGCATCCAATCCATGTCCACGTCAATGACTTTCAGGTGATCGAGTACTTCGATCCGACGACGGGGCTGCGGACCGGCCCCGACAAGTTTTCGATCGACAATGCCAATGCGCCGGCACCGACCATGCACATCGACGAGAGCGTGATCCAACCCGGTATCCTTGCGATCCGTACCCGGTTCGACGAATACACCGGGCTTTACGTGATGCATTGCCATCGCCTCAACCACGAAGACAACGGGCTGATGGCGCTCGTCAACGTCATACCGGCCGCCTCCATTTATGCGGTGGCGGTTCCGGGCGCCCCCGGCAAACCTGCCGAGGTCCGTCTGTACGACGGCAACGGCGACCGGTTCGTCGCCACGGTCATCCCGTTTCCCGGTTTTGAAGGCAGCGTCAACGTAGCGATGGGGGATGTTGATGGTGATGGCATTCTTGACCTGATCGTCGGCTCAGGCGCGGGCCGCGCGCCGGAAGTTGTCGCCTTCGCCGGCGCGTCCTTACGCGGCAAAGGGGTCTTCGGAACGGAGCTGGCGCGCTTCCAGGCATTCGAGGCTGCCGCTCGTGGCGGCGTCAGCGTGGCTGTTGCGCAGATCGACGGGACGAACTCCGACAACATCATCGTAGGATCAGGTCCCGGCGTCCCGAGTGAAGTGAAGGTATATCAATCCCAGCTGTCGTCTTCGCCGGGCGCCGTACCAGCGCTCTTCTCGAGCTTCAAACCGTATGGTGATGACCGGTCCGGGGTGAGCATCGCCACCGGTTTCGTGGACTTTTCGACGGGCCGCGAGAGCATCGTCACCGCTCCTGGCGCGGGCAGCCCGACCGAGGTCAAGGTGTTCGCTTTCCCGCTCTTCAAGCCCATCGGCAAGGCTGCCGAGAGTAGCACGCAAGCGGCCGGGACCGACCAGCCCGTGAACACCGCTTCGTTTACTCCGTTCGGCAAGGATTATCGGGGTGGTGTTTCCCTCGCGACGGGATGGCTGGCCGGCTCGCTCGGTGGCGCCAAGCGCATTGTCGTCAGCCAGCTCGCGGGCAGCGGTTCGGTAAAGGTCTTTTCGAACGGCTCCGCACTGGACGGGGGCCCGTCACTGTATCTGCAGAGCCCCCTACACCACGCCCACACCGCCAACTTCCGCGAGATCGCCGCCTTCGATCCATTCGGCGGATCTGCCGGCACACGGGTCGCCACGACCAGCACGACGACGGGCGCCAATCTGCTGGTCAGCGGTGTTGCGGCTGGAGGCACGGACGCAAGCGTTTTCAAATACGAGTTCGTCAGGCCGAATGCTCAGTCGACGACACTGCAAGCCGTGCGCCTCGGACAAGTCTGGTCCGGAAGAGCGTCGCAGCCTGCCATCCTCGCCGGCGACTAGCACTTCGTAACGCGGGGACGTTGAGAAAGTCCTGCGAAAATCTCAGCGGCGACGCCGACTTTAATCCTCCGTCAACCAACCCCAGGCACGACTGAGCACTCGGGGTCATGTCCGGGGGAGTCTCGATGGTCTCGCGTCTCGAACGCACGCCCTTTGCCGCCTGGTGGTGGACGATCGACCGTCTGCTGTTGGCGGCGCTGCTCGCGCTCATGCTCGGCGGCATCGTGCTCTCGCTCGCCGCGAGCCCGCCGGTGGCGTCCCGGCTCGGGCTCGAGCCGTTCTATTTCGTCAGCCGGCACGTGCTCTATCTGATCCCGGCGCTGGCGGTGCTGCTCGCGACCTCGTTCCTGCCGCCGCGACACATTCGCCGGCTTGCGCTGATCGTGTTCGTGGTGAGCCTGCTGCTGATCGCCGCCACGCTGCATTTCGGCGCCGAGGTCAAGGGCGCGCGGCGCTGGATCGTGCTCGCTGGGATCAACATCCAACCGTCGGAGTTTCTCAAGCCCGCCTTCGTCATCTTGATTGCCTGGCTGTTCGGCGAATCCGCGCGCCGGCCGGAAATGCCCGCCAACACCTTCGCGCTCGGGCTGCTCGGCGTGGCGGTGACCGGGCTCGTGCTGCAGCCCGATTTCGGACAGACCATGCTGGTCGCGCTGGTCTGGAGCGCGCTGTTCTTTCTCGCCGGCATGCGCCTGATATGGGTGGGCGGCATCGGCGCCGCCGCCGCGGTCGGGCTCGCTACCGCCTACATGTTCATTCCCCACGTGGCGCGTCGCATCGAGCGGTTCCGCGATCCCTCCTCCGGCGACACCTTCAACATCGACCAGGCGATCGAATCCTTCCAGCGCGGCGGTTGGTTCGGGCGCGGCCCGGGCGAAGGCACGGTCAAGCGCATCCTGCCCGAGAGTCACACCGATTTCGTGTTCGCTGTCGCGGCCGAAGAATTCGGCATCGTGCTGTGCCTGGTGCTTGCCGCGGTGTTCGCCTTCATTGTGCTGCGCAGCCTGCGTCACGCCATGCGCAACGAGGATCCGTTCGCGCGCTTCGGCGCCGCCGGCCTTGCGGTCCTGTTCGGCCTCCAATCCGCCATCAACATGGCGGTGAACTTGCATCTCATGCCGGCCAAGGGCATGACCTTGCCGTTCATCTCCTACGGTGGCTCGTCGATGATCTCGCTCGCCTATGGCATGGGAATGCTGATCGCCCTGACGCGCGAGCGCCCGCGCGCCGAGCTGCTCGCAAGCCAAGGGGAATTCGCGCCGGCGCACAGCCCGGCCTGACAAGGCGCATGCAGAGACGCACAACAGACGGCGCCACACTCGTACTGCTGGCCGCCGGCGGCACCGGCGGGCACCTGTTTCCCGCCGAGGCGCTGGCAGAGGCGCTCGGCCGGCGCGGCATCGCGGTCGATCTCGCTACCGATGAGCGCGCCGAGCGTTACGGCAAGGCGTTTCCCGCCCGGCATATCCACCTCATCGCCAGCGCGACCGTGCGCGGCCGCGACCCGCTGTCGCTCGCCCGCACGGTGGCCATGCTCGGCATCGGCACGCTGCAGGCGTGGCGCCTGATGGGACGCGTTGCGCCGGCCGCGGTCGTGGGCTTCGGCGGCTACCCGACGGTGCCGCCGGTGCTGGCGGCGACGCTGCGCAAAATCCCAACCGTGATCCACGAGCAGAACGCGGTGATGGGGCGTGCCAATCGACTCCTTGCGCCACGGGTGACGACTATCGCCACCGGCTTTGCGGGCGTGCTCGCGGGCACGCCGGCGCTTGCAGCCAAGGCGACGCGCACCGGCAATCCGGTGCGGCCGGCGGTGGTCGCGGCAGCGGCGATGCCCTATGCCGGCCCGGACGCTAGCGGGACGCTACGTCTTCTAGTGTTCGGCGGCAGCCAGGGCGCGCGCATCATGGCCGACATTGTGCCGCCGGCGGTCGAGCAACTCGGCCGCGATCTGCAGGCGCGCCTCGCAGTCGTGCAGCAGGCGCGCGAGGAGGATCTCGCGCGCGTCAAAGACACCTATGCGCGCGCGGGGGTGACAGCCGAGGTGGCGCCGTTCTTCGCCGACCTGCCCGTGCGCATGGCGGCGAGCCATCTCGTGGTCGCGCGCTCCGGCGCGTCCACGGTGGCCGAGCTGGCGGCAATCGGACGGCCCGCCATCCTCGTGCCGTTGCCGCACGCGCTCGACCAGGATCAATCCGCCAATGCCGGCGTGTTGGCGCAGGCGGGCGCGGCGATGCGGCTGCCGCAGGCCGAGTTCACGCCTGAGCGGCTCGCGGCCGAGATCGCCACGCTTGCCAGCGCGCCGCAAAAGCTCGTAGCAATGGCCGCGGCCGCCCGCTCCCAGGGCGCCGTCGATGCTGCCGAGCGGCTGGCCGATCTGGTGATCAACACAATCGGGAGGAGTCCGCGATGAAACTGCCGCGCGACATCGGTCCGATCCATTTCGTCGGCATCGGCGGCATCGGCATGAGCGGCATCGCCGAGGTGCTGATCAATCTCGGCTATACCGTGCAGGGCAGCGACGCCTCCGACAGCGCCAACGTCAAGCGCCTGCGCGACAAGGGCGCCAAAGTCGCCATCGGTCATTCCGCCGGCGCGCTCGGCGACGCCGAGGTGGTGGTGGTGTCGACCGCCATCAAGCGCGACAATCCGGAGCTCGTGGCGGCGCGCGCCCAGCGCCTGCCGATCGTGCGCCGTGCCGAGATGCTGGCGGAGCTGATGCGGCTCAAGCGCTGCGTCGCGATTGGCGGCACCCACGGCAAGACCACCACCACGTCGATGGTGGCCGCGCTGGTCGATGCTGGCGGCTTCGATCCCACCGTCATCAACGGCGGCATCATCAACGCCTACGGCACCAATGCGCGGCTCGGTGCCGGCGACTGGATGGTGGTGGAGGCGGACGAGTCCGACGGCACCTTTCTCAAGCTGCCGGCGGACGTTGCCATCGTCACCAATGTTGACCCCGAGCATCTCGATCACTTCAAGACCTTCGAGGCGGTGCAGGAGGCGTTTCGCACCTTTGTCGAGAACGTGCCGTTCTACGGCTTCGCCGTGATGTGCACCGACCATCCTGTGGTGCAGCTCCTGGTCGGGCAGATCACCGACCGCCGCGTCATCACCTATGGCGAAAACCCGCAGGCCGACGTGCGGCTCGTCGATCTCGACCATGCCGACGGCCGCTCCCGCTTCTCCATCGTGTTCCGCGACCGCGCCGGCGAGCTGATGCACGAGATCAGCGGGTTGGCGCTGCCGATGCCCGGGCGGCACAACGCGCTCAACGCCACCGCCGCGATCGCGGTCGCGCGCGAACTCGGCATTTCCGACGACATGATCCGCAAGGCGCTGGAAAATTTCGGCGGCGTGCGGCGGCGCTTCACCCGCACCGGCGAGTGGAACGGCGTGCCCATCATCGACGACTACGGCCATCATCCGGTCGAGATCGCCGCCGTGCTGCGCGCGGCGCGCGAATCGAGCAAGGGACAGGTGATCGCCGTGGTGCAGCCGCACCGCTACACGCGGCTGGCGTCGCTGTTCGAGCAGTTCGCGACCTGCTTCAACGACGCCGATACGGTGATCGTCGCCCAGGTCTATGCGGCGGGCGAGGCGCCGATTGCAGGCGCCGACCGCGATGCCCTGGTGCAGGGCTTGCGCGCACACGGACATCGCCAGGTCATCCCGCTCGACGGGCCGCAGGATCTCGCACGCCTGATCAAGCGGCTGGCGCAGCCGGGCGACATCGTGGTGTGCCTCGGCGCCGGCAACATCACGCAATGGGCCTATGCCTTGCCGGGCGAGCTCGCCGCGCTCGGAGCGGTGGCGTGAACGCGGTCCCGAGTACTTGGCGCGCGACGCGATCATGACGTTCCCGGATCTCGCTGCCGACCTGAAGGCGCGCATGCCCGACTTGCGCGGACGGCTGATGGCGAACCAGCCGCTCAAGGAGCTGACCTGGTTTCGCGTCGGCGGGCCGGCTCAGGTCCTGTTCGTGCCGGAGGATGAGGCCGACCTCGCTTACTTCCTCGCCCATCTCGCGTCCGAGATTCCTGTCACTGTCGTCGGGCTCGGCTCCAACCTGATCGTGCGCGACGGCGGCGTGCCGGGCGTGGTGATCCGGCTCGGTCGCGGCTTCGGCGAGGTGAAGGTCGAGGACGGCGTGCGTATCCGCGCCGGCACGGCGGTGCCGGACGTGAAGGTGAGCCGCGCGGCGCAGGAGGCGGCGATCGCAGGCCTCGCTTTCTTCCGCGGCATCCCGGGTGCGGTCGGCGGGGCGCTACGCATGAACGGCGGTGCCTATGGACGCGAGACCAAGGACGCGCTGATCGAGGCGCGCGGCGTCGACCGGCAGGGCCGCGTGCACGTCTTGAGCAACGCCGACATGCACTACAACTATCGCCACTGCGGCGCGCCCGACGACATCATCTTCACACAGGCGCTGTTCGAAGGCACGCGTGGCGATCCTGCCGCGATCGCGGCGGAAATGGAGAAGATCACCGAATCGCGCGAGGCCACCCAGCCGATCAAGAGCCGTACCGGCGGCTCGACCTTCAAGAACCCGCCGGGCCACAAGGCGTGGCAGCTGATCGATGCCGCCGGCTGCCGCGGATTGCGCATCGGAGATGCGCAGGTGTCGGAAATGCACTGCAATTTCCTGATCAACCTCGGCGGCGCCAGCGCGGCCGAGATCGAGACCTTGGGCGAGACCGTGCGCGCGCGTGTGCGCGCGACTTCCGGGGTCGAGCTCGAATGGGAGATCAAGCGCATCGGCGTGGCGTAGCCGTCGAGGTCCGGCTCGGGCATTCCGGGAGCCCGACCTTTGCAAGAGACTCTTATTGCTTTCCCGCCATAGTGCGCTCGACGCAAGGCCGATCTCCATTCTATTGAGCGGCAAGTGAATCAACCGCGGTCGAAGCGGAGACAGCCATGAGCAAGCACGTCGCCGTTCTGATGGGAGGCTGGTCGGCCGAGCGCGAGGTATCGTTGCGCTCGGGCAAGGCCTGCGCAGAGGCGCTGGTGCGGCGCGGCTATCGCGTCACGCGCATCGACGTCGGCCGCGACATCGCAACGGTGCTGACCACGGTGAAGCCCGACGTGGCGCTCAATGTGCTGCACGGCCGACCGGGCGAAGACGGCACGCTGCAAGGCATCCTCGAAATCCTCGCCATTCCCTACACCCATTCCGGCGTGATGGCGTCGGCGGTGGCGATGCAGAAGGACGTCGCCAAGGTGCTGTTTCAGGCCGCCGCCGTGCCGGTGCCCGACGGGCTGATCGTGCCGCGCTTGGAGGTGGCAAAAGGCCACGTTCTGCCGCCGCCCTACGTGATCAAGCCGATCGCGGAAGGCTCGAGCGTGGGCGTTTTCATCGTGCGCGAGGATCATGTCCATCCCCCGCAGGAGCTCACCCGCGACGACTGGGCTTACGGGGACCGCCTCATGGTCGAGACCTACATCCCCGGCAAGGAGCTCACCTGCGCCGTGATGGGCGACGACGCCCTCGGCGTGATCGAGATCGTGCCGACGGTAAAATTTTACGATTATGAAGCAAAATACGCTCCCGGCGGCTCTAAACACCTGCTGCCGGCGCCAATTTCACCCTTTGTTTACCAAGAGGCCCGAAGACTAGCGTTGGCGGCACATCGCGCGCTGGGCTGCCGGGGCGTGAGCCGCGCGGATTTCCGCTACGACGACCGCGTCGAGGGCACGGGGGGGCTTGTGTGTCTGGAAGTCAACACGCAACCCGGAATGACCGAAACGTCGCTCGTGCCCGAGCTCGCGGCGCATGCCGGCATCACGTTCGACGAGCTGGTGCAATGGATGGTGGAGGATGCGTCGCTCAATCGCTGACTGGGACCGCATGGCGTTCGCGCCGCGGCGATCCTGCGGCGAGGGCGCAGTGCGGGGGTGGGTAGCGCGGCGATGAGCGTGAGGTTTCGCTTCATCCAGATCGTGAACCGGTGGTCGTTGCTCATCGACACGCGATGGCCGCGCGGCGCCGGCGTCGCCGCCACCGCGCTGGTGATGCTGGCGAGCCTCGGCTACGGCGCGGTCAAGGGCGATCACGTTGCGAGCGTGGTAGCGGCGCTGCGCGATGCACGCGATGCCGCCGCCAATGTCGCCGGCTTCCGCATCGTATCGATGGTGCTCACCGGCCATCATCACATCAGCCGCGAGGAGGTGCTGGCGAGCGCCGGCATCACCGGTACCACGTCATTGCTGTTTCTCGACGTGGAGCAGACGCGCGAGCGCCTCAAGGGCAATCCATGGATCGCGGACGCGACCGTGCTCAAGCTCTATCCCGGCGAGCTGCAGATCGGCATCAAGGAGCGCGAGGCGTTCGCGCTCTGGCAGAAAGACGGGCAGGTCGCAGTAATCGCCGACGACGGCACCGTGCTCGAGCCCTATGTGGCGCCGCGTCTCATGCGGCTGCCACTCGTCGTCGGCCGCGGCGCCGAAACGCGGGCGAAGGACTTTCTCGCCCTGCTCGACCGCTATCCCGAGCTGCGCGAGGCGGTGCGGGCGTCTGTGTTCGTGGGGGAGCGGCGTTGGAACCTGCGGCTCAAGAACGGCATCGACGTGCGCTTGCCGGAATCCGATGTCGCTCCGGCGCTCGCGCGGCTGGTCGCGCTCGATCGTGAGAAGAGCCTGATCACGCGCGACATCGTGGCGATCGATCTGCGATTGCCCGATCGCGTGACGGTGCGGCTGTCGGATGCGGCCGCGCAGGCGCGGATCGAGGCTGCCAAGGACAAGGCGAAGAAGAAGGGCGGCAACGCATGAGCGGCCTCCCGTTTGCGCTTACACCGAAGATGAAGCCGCTGCCACCGAGCCGCTCGGTGTTGGTAGCGGCGCTCGACGTGGGCACCAGCAAGATCGCCTGCTTGATCGGCCGCCTCAAGCCGCGGCCGGCGCAGGATGGCCTGCGCCTGCGCAGCCATTCCGTCGACGTGGTCGGCTTCGGCCATACGCTCGCGCGTGGCATGAAGGCCGGCACGGTGATCGATCTCGCCGAGGCGGAAGCGGCGGTGCGGCAATGCGCCGATCTCGCGGAGCGTTCTGCGCGCATGCAGCTCGAGGCGGTAGTCGTCTCGGTGTCCGCCGGCCGTCCGGCGAGCGAGCTAATCTCGGCGTCGATCGAGATCGCGGGCTCGGCCATCGGCGAGCGCGACATCGCCCGCGTGCTCTCAGCCGGCAGCCGCTATTCCGCGCGCCCGGGTCGCGCCGTGCTGCACTCGCTGCCGATCGGCTACGTGCTCGACCACACCCGTGGCATCCGCGACCCGCGCGGCATGCTCGCGCGCCA
>JBKPUA010000236.1:0-2880 GCA_046735815.1 Pseudomonadota bacterium | reverse complement strand
GGTGCCGAGCGGCTTGCGCTCTCCGAGCTTGCCCGCATCGCTTATTTCCGCCCGGACACGCTGCCGCCGGGTTTCCAGGCGGAGCTGATGGCGACCCGCCACTATGTGCCGCGCGCCTGGCCGTTCGCCTTCACCAACGGCATCCAAGCGAGCTACCTCGAGGTCGATGTCGAGTCCGGCTTCGTGACGCTCCTCAAGCACTGGTGCGTGGAGGACTGCGGCACCGTCATCAACCCGCAGCTGGTCGACGAGCAGATTAGGGGCGGTGTGGTGCAGGGCATCGGCGGAGCGCTCTTCGAGCATTGTCGCTACGACGAGCGCGGGCAGCTGACCAACGGCAACATGGCGGACTATCTCGTGCCGATGGCCGCCGAAATGCCCGATATCGAGGTCGCTCACGTGGTCACCCCGACCGCCGATTCCGAGCTGGGCGCCAAGGGCGCGGGTGAGGCCGGCACCGCCGGCGCGCCTGGCGCAGTAATGAACGCCATCAACGACGCCCTGCGTCCGCTCGGCGCCCGGCCGCTCACAGATATGCCGTTCACGCCTGGCAAAATCCTCGCGGCACTGGGCAAGGTCGACGAAACTGCGTCGGCTTAGCACGGGGCCGAAGCGTCGGATCGAGCCGAATAGACGAAGGGCGACGCCTGCTTCAAAATCCAGTCACCGCCAGCTGCCGGCGCGATCGCAGTGGCGAGATACGTTGTGAAAGAGCACGGAAGGAATAGCCGATGAACATCAAGGTGGGCAGAGCGGCGATCGCCGAGGCCACGGAGAAGCTCAAGAACTGGGGTCGCTGGGGCAAGGACGACCAGATCGGCACCCTCAATCACGTACGCCCCGAGGACATCGTCAAGGCCGCCGGCCTGATCCGCACCGGCAAGGTGTTCGCGCTCGGCATCCCGCTCGACAGCAACGGCCCGCAGACCGGCCTGTTCGGCGGACGCTTCAATCCAATTCACCAGATGCTGGCGACCGGCACCGATGCGATCGCCGGCCGGCAGGACTGGAACAAGATCCGCTACGCCGACGATACGCTCAATTTGTGTGTGCAAGGCGCCACCCACTGGGACGCGCTTGGGCACATCTTCTACGAGGACAAGGCCTACAACGGCTACGACGCCAAGCTCATCGACGCCAAGGGATTGAGCGTGCTCGGGATCGAGCATTCCAAGAACAAGATGGTGGGACGTGGCGTGCTGCTCGACATCGCGCGCTTCCGCGGCGTCGACTGGCTCAAGGACGGCGAAGGCATCGCCAACGACGAGCTCGACGCCTGCGCCAAGAAACAGAAGGTCGAGATCGGCCGCGGCGATTTCGTGATCGTTCGCACCGGGCAGATGGAGCGCTGCCTCAAGGAGAAGAAATGGGGCGGTTATGCCGGCGGCGACGCCCCCGGCGTCAAGTTCGAGAACTGCTACTGGTGTCAGGAGAAACAGGTCGCCGCCATTTGCACCGACACCTGGGGGGTCGAGGTGCGGCCGAACGAAACCACCGAGGCGAACCAGCCCTGGCATTGGGTGGTGATCCCGGCCATGGGGCTATGCATGGGCGAGATCTTCTATCTCAAGGACCTGGCCGAGGATTGCGCCGCCGACGGCGTCTGCGAATTCTTCTTCTGCGGCCCGCCGCTGATCATCAGCGGCGGCACCGGCTCGCCGATCAATCCGCAGGCGATTAAATAAGTGTAGAGTGAGCGAGACTCTTTCCCCGTCACCCTGAGGTGCTCGCCTGCTTAGGCGAGCCTCGAAGGGCGACGGCCCCGACATTGTGCCCGTCATCCTTCGAGGCCCGCGAAGACGCGGGCACCTCAGGATGACGGCGATAGAACGGAGGCCCTCATGGCCCGCTATCTCAAGCGCGGAATGGACGCGAGCGCGATCAAGGCCGCCGACGCCAAGGTGCGCGAGACGGTGGAAGGCATCCTGGCCGACATCGAGGCGCGACGCGACGCGGCGGTGCGCGAGCTGTCGCAGAAGTTCGACAACTGGTCGCCGCCGTCGTTCAAGCTCTCGGCGTCCGAGATCGAGCGCGCGATTTCGCAGGTGAGCAAGCGCGACCTCGACGACATCAAATTCGCGCAGGCGCAGGTGCGTAATTTCGCGCAGAAGCAAAAGGAGACGTTGCGCGATCTCGAGGTCGAGACGCTGCCCGGTGTCGTGCTCGGCCACACCCACATCCCCGTGAATTCGATCGGCTGCTACGTGCCGGGCGGACGCTATCCCATGGTCGCCTCGGCCCATATGTCGATCGTGACTGCAAGGGTCGCGGGCGTGAAACGCATCGCCGCCTGTGCGCCGCCGTTCAAAGGCGGACCGCACCCCGCGATCGTAGCCGCCATGCATTTCGGCGGCGCCGACGACATCCACGTGCTCGGCGGCGTGCAGGCGGTCGCGGCCATGGCTCTGGGCACCGAGACCATTCCCGCCGTCGACATGATCGTCGGGCCCGGCAACGCCTATGTGGCGGAGGCCAAGCGCCAGCTGTTCGGCCGCGTCGGCATCGACCTGCTCGCGGGCCCGACCGAGACCCTGATCATCGCCGACGACAGCGTCGACGGCGAGATCTGCGCCACCGACCTGCTCGGCCAGGCCGAGCATGGCCCGACCTCGCCCGCGATCATGATCACCAATTCGGAGCCGCTCGCGCGCGACACCATGCGAGAGGTCGAGCGCCTGCTCGCGATCCTGCCCACGGCCGACGCCGCCGGCAAAGCCTGGGCGGATTTCGGCGAGGTCGTCGTGTGCGAGGACGAGGCGGAGATGGCGCGCGAGGCCGACCGCATCGCCTCCGAGCACGTGCAGGTGATGACCCGCGATCCCGATTACTTTCTCGCCAACATGAAGAACTACGGCTCGCTCTTTCTCGGGCCGCGCACCA
>JBKPUA010000235.1:0-5469 GCA_046735815.1 Pseudomonadota bacterium | reverse complement strand
TCCGCCTCGATCAGGGACACCGCCGCGTCCGCTTCCGCTATGCGGCCGCGCACCGCGAGCCAGCGCGGCGATTCCGGCAGCAGGCGTCGGAGCACGAGCGCGAGCAGCGCCGGCAGTGCGCCGACGACGAACATCCATTGCCAGCCGAGATGGGGCACGATCCACAATCCGAGCAAGGCGGCCGCCACCAGCCCGATCGGGAAGACCAATTCGTAGAGCAGCACGAAGCGGCCACGGCCGTGCGCCTTGGCGAGCTCGCTGATGAAGACGGCCGCGACCGGCACTTCCCCGCCGAGCCCGATACCCTGGATGGTGCGGAATACGAGGAACGAGTTGTAGTCCCACGCCAGCGCGCAGACGAGGCTCATGAGCGCGAACAGCGCGATCGACCAGACCATCGCCGTCATCCGCCCGTAACGCTCGGCGATCCAGCCGAACAGCAGCGCGCCTACCAATTGTCCCAGGAAGCCGGCCGAGATCAGGAACCCGATCTGCGGTGGCGTAAGCTTCCACAGCGGAACGATGACCGGCAGCACCGATGCGATCGCCAGCGCATCGAACGCATCGAAGAAGGTGGCGACGCCGACGATAATCCGCGTTCTGACCTGCCACCACGAGGTCGGCAGGCGCTCGAGCCGCGCAACGATATCATCGACCGAGGAACGTCCGGCCACGCCATCCATTGTCGTTCCTCCCCCGCGCGTTTATGCGTTCTTGAGTCCTAACAGCCTTGCGGCGTTGTTGCGGCAGATGTCGTTGCGCGTGCTTTCGTCAAGCGACACGGTATCGATGAAGTGCCCGGCTTCCTGCGGCGACTCGAATGGATAGTCGGCGGCGAACATCACATGGTCGCGGCCGAGCGCGCTGAGCGCGCAGGTGAGCGGCTCGGCCGAGCACATGCCCGAGCTCGTCACCATGAAGTTCTCGCGGATGTATTGCGACGGCGGCTTGGCAAGCTTGACGCCGTAGAGCTTGGCGCGGCTGTCGAAGCGCCAGAGCAGATAGGGCAGGGTCTCGCCAAGGTGACCGAGAATCACTTTCGCCCGCGGAAAACGGTCGAACAGGCCCCCGAACACCAGCCGCAGCGCGTGCGAGCCGGTTTCGAACCCCCATTCCCAGGTGGCGCGCCGCAGGCCGTTGTAACCGTCGAGTGCGCGCGAGGGGACGATGGGATCGTTGGGATGCAGGTAGATCGGCGCGCCCAGCGCCTGCGCGCGCTCCCAGAATGGCGCGAGCGCAGGGTCATCGAGATACTGGCCGTTGGTGTGGCCGTTGATCATGGCGCCGCAAAATTTGAGCTCGCGCATGCAGCGCTCGAGCTCGGCGGCGGCGGCGTTGGCATCCTGCACGGCGAGATGCGCGAAGCCATGGTAGCGGTTCGGCCGCTTGGCGATCTCGGTGGCGAGAAAGTCGTTCGCTTCCTGCGCCTTGCGGCAGGCGGTCTTGACGTCGCGCTCGGCCTGGGCTCCGGGGCCGGCGATGGACAGCACGGCCTGCGTGATCCCACCGCTCTCCATGGCCGCGAGCCGCTGCTCGCCGAACTCGGTCAGCCGCGCGGCCACTTGGCCTAAAATCTTGGGATCGACGTCGCCGACCGTGGACTTCCAGTAGTCTTCGAAGCCGGGACACAGGAAGTGCTCTTCGAGAGCGATCTTCTCGACCATGCCGTTCCTTGGTTGTTCCTCGCCTCGGCTTTCTGTACCGTATTCTGGTCAAAGCGTATCAATGGGTGAACCGGCAGGCAAGTTGGCCCCCGCGTCGCTCACGGCAGTTTTCTGGGAGAAGGCAGTGCAACGGGAGAAGGGAGCGCGTAGCACCAACGCCGGCAGCCGCGTGGCCGGTGAACCGGCGCAACCGCGGCGCAACGCGAGGCCCGAGGACAAGAGCCAGGTCCAAGTCATCGCCCGTGCGGCGGCGATCCTGCGCGCGCTCGAGGAGCAGCCGGCGGGCTTGAGCCTCGGGCAGATCGCCCAGCGCGTCGCGCTTGCGCGCTCCACCGTGCAGCGCATCGTCGCCGCGCTCGCGGCGGAGAAGCTCTTGATCGCGGCATCTCCCGCCGGCCGGGTTCGTCTCGGCCCGACCATTCTGCGGCTGGCGGCCTCGGCCCGCATCGATTTCGTCGCGCTGGCCCGGCCCTTCCTGGTGCAGCTCTCCAACGAGCTCAACGAGACCGTCGATCTCGCCAGCATCAAGAAGGATCACCTCGTCTTCGTCGATCAGGTGATCGGGCCGCACCGGTTGCGCGCGGTGTCCGCGGTGGGTGAAACCTTCCCGCTCTATTGCACCGCCAACGGCAAGGCCTATCTCGCCCAGCTCGACGAGGTCGCGCTGGCGCGGCTCATCGGCACCAGCTTCGAGCGGCGAACGCCCAACACCATCACGCGGCTCGACGAGCTCATCAAGGAGCTCAAATCGGTGCGCAAATCCGGCGTGGCGTTCGACCGCGAGGAGCACACGCTCGGGATCTGCGCCGCCGGCGTGGTCATGCGCGATCTCCTCGGCAACGACGTTGCGATCTCGGTGCCGGTGCCGGTGCAGCGCTTCCGCACGCGCGAGAAGCTGATTGTCGAGCGGCTGTTGGCGACGCGGCGCGCGCTGGCGGAGCATCTCGCGGCTGCGGCATGACCGGGGTCGGCATATTGAACCGCAACGCAATACAGGTGTACCATGATGTGGGTACTAGGGAGGAGTGGCCGTGACGAAAAAAATACGCGGCGTCACGTTCGAGGAAAATCTCAACAACGCCATGGGGCTCGAATTCTATAACCTGTCCCATCGCTTCGGTTATCAGTCCCCGAACTGGCCCTACTTCGAGGACGTCAAGATCGAGCGCATCCACTACCACGCAAAGTCCGGCGTGCTGTCGCAGCGCATCACCACGAGCATGCACAACACCACGCATATCGATGCGCCGGCGCACGTGGTGCAGGGCACGCCGTTCATCGACGAGGTGCCGCTGCCGCATTTCTTCGGCTCCGGCATCGTGATCTCGATCCCGAAGAAGAAATGGGAGTCGATCACCTACGACGATCTGGAGAAGGCGGCGGGCAAGGTGGTGCGCCCGCGCGACGTGGTGATCGTCAATACCGGCTGGCACAAGCTTTACGAGGACAACGAGGACTATTTCTGCCGCGCGCCCGGCTTCGTGTCGTCGGCGGGCGAGTGGTTCGTGGAGAAACAGGTGAAGGTCGTCGGCCACGACACTCAGGCCAACGATCATCCACTCGCCACCGCCATCGGCCCGCAGCGCAACGGCCCGCTGCATCCGCATCTGGCGGAGGAGTACAAGAAATGGTCGGGCGGCCGCGACTGGAAGGACGACTTTCCGGAATGGGAGCCGGTCCACCGCATCCTGTTCAAGAACGGCATCCTCGGCATCGAGAACGTCGGCGGCGATATCGACAAGGTTACCGGCCGGCGCTGTACCTTCGCGCTGTTCCCGTGGAACTGGGAGCGCGGCGACGGCTGCATCATTCGCCTCGTTGCCATCACCGACCCCAAGGGCTCCTACCGGATCGAGAAGGGGGAGAGGTTCTGATGCAAGTCAAACATCTGAGCGAAGCCAAGCCGTACGAAGCGCCCAATCATCGCGCCTATTGTTCGCTGCGCCTGTTCGGCCTCGATGCCGGCGGGCCCAAGCAATTCACCGTCGGCCTTTCGCATTTCCTGCCGGGCGGCGGCGCCGGCCCCGACGCCTCGCCCACGGAAAAGGTCTACTATGTGCTGACGGGCGAGCTCACGCTCATCGTCGGCGGCAAGGAGACCGTGCTCAAGGCCAATGATTCCTGCTTCATCGGTCCGAACGAAAGCCGTGAGATCATCAATCGCGGCAATGATGTCGTGACCATGCTGGTGGCGGTTTCGACGCCGCAGAAGTGACGCCGCGGGCGTCATGCGCGGGACAAGCCCGGCCATGACGAGCATGACAAGAAAATTCAAGGTGAGGACGACGCCGCCATGTCCGAAGACGTCTTGAAGAATCCGCTCTCGCTGTTCGACATCCGCGGCAAGACCGCGATCGTCACCGGCGCCACCGGCGCGTTCGGCGCACTCGCGGCGAAGGTGCTCGCCGGCGCGGGTGCCAACGTAGTGATCTGCGCCAGCAAGGCCGACGAGCTAAAGAAAGTCGCGGCCGAATGCGAAAAGCTCGGCGGCAAGGTCGAGATCGTCGCCAGACGCCCGAGCTCGGAAGCCAACTGCGATGCGATCGTCGACGCCGCGGTCAAGACCTTCGGCCGCGTCGACATCCTGGTGGTGGCATCCGGCCAGAACAAAGTCTCCAAGATCGTCGATCAGAAGCCGGAGGACTTCCTCGACGTTATGGACGCCAACGTCACGCAGTCGTGGTTGATCGCGCGCGCGGCCGGCCGGCAGATGCTCAAGCAGGGGCAGGGCGGCAAAGTCGTCTTGATGTCGTCGGCGCGAGGGCTCCTTGGCCATCCGGCCGGCTACACCGCCTATTGCGCCTCGAAGTCGGCGGTCGATGGCATCACCAAGGCGCTCGGCTGCGAATGGGGCGATACCGGCATCACCGTCAATGCGCTCGGGCCGACGGTGTTTCGCTCCCCGCTGACGCAATGGATGTTCGAGGACAGCGAGCGCGCGCGCGATGTGCGCAAAGGCTTCCTCACGCGCGTCCCCAAGGGCCGGCTCGGCGAGCCTGTCGATCTTGCCGGGCCGCTCCTGTTCCTGGCGTCGAAGGCGTCGGATTTCTACACCGGCCACATCCTCTACGCCGACGGCGGCTACACCGCGGGGTGAAGCATGGCGCGCATCGCCGTCATCGGCGCGGGTCTGATGGGCCATGGCATCGCCCAGGTGTTCGCGCTCGCCGGCCACGACGTGACCATCTACGATACGGACACCGCCAACCTCGACAACGTCAAGGCCCGCATCCTCGCCAACCTCCGCGATCTCGGCGACGATCCATCCGCGGTTGAGCGCGTGCGGCCGACCGCCGACCTCGCCGCAACCGTGCGCGACGCCGATTTCGTGGTCGAGGCGGTGCTCGAGGACCTGCCGCTCAAGCGCAAGCTGTTCATCGAGATCGAGCAGCATGTGCGGCCGCACACCATCCTCGCCAGCAACACCTCGGTGATCCCAATCACTAGGATCATGGAGGCTCTGCGCGATCGAACACGCGCGCTCGGCACCCATTGGTGGAATCCGCCCTATCTGGTGCCGCTGGTCGAGGTCATCGGCACGCAATGGACCTCGTTGCCGGTGATCGAGGAGACCATCGCGCTGCATAAGGCGGCCGGCAAAATGCCGGTGCACGTGAAGAAGGACGTGCCCGGTTTCGTCGGCAATCGCCTGCAGCACGCGCTGTGGCGGGAGGCGATCGCGTTGGTCGAGCACGGCATCTGCGACGCCGAAACCGTGGACACCGTGATCAAGGCGAGCTTCGGCCGCCGGCTTGCGGTGCTCGGGCCGCTGGAGAATGCCGACCTCGTCGGCACCGATCTGACC
>JBKPUA010000234.1:0-4854 GCA_046735815.1 Pseudomonadota bacterium | reverse complement strand
AGCCCGACAACGGAGAGATGTCCGCTCACGGCCGTTGCTCCCAGCCCGGCACGAGCACGACGGCAAAATACGGCGCGCAGTCGTCGCGTTTGTCGACGAGCGGCGTCACCACCGCGCCCGGCATGGTGCCGCGCTCCACATACATCGCGCGAGCAAGCCGTCCGGTCCGCTCGAGCGCGCGGCGCACTTTGGGAAGATTCCGTCCGAGCTTCATCACAACCACCGCGTCAGCCTCGCGCAGGCGACGCACCAGCTCCTCTTCCGGCAAAGAGCCGGGAATTGCCGTGAACACGTCGTCGCCTTGCGCGATCGGCATGCCCGCCGCCGACCAGCAGCCGGACATGCCGGTGACGCCAGCAATGATTTCGGTTGGGTAGCGCCGCGCAAGCCGCACGTGCAAGTGCATGTAGGAACCGTAGAACAGCGGGTCTCCTTCGCAGATCACGGCGACGATGCGGCCAGCGTCGAGATGCGCAGCGATCGCCGCTGCCGCCCCGTCGTAGAATTCGCGCAGGGTGTCGCGATAGAGCGGTTCGTCCTTCTGGATTTCCGTCGTCACGGGATAGAGCAGGGGAAGCTCTTCGACCCTCGACCGCAGCCAGCTCGCGACGGTGGCGCGGGCATTGCTGCCGTTGCCGAGCTTGGCGAAGTGCGCGACCACGTCGGCTTCCTTCAGCGCGCGCATGGCCTTGAGCGTCAGCAGCTCGGGATCTCCCGGCCCGACGCCGACCCCGATGAGCCGACCGCGCGTCATATGCCGGCTCTCGCCAATGCGTTGACGGCGGCAGCTGTCATGGCGCTTCCGCCCATGCGGCCGCGCACGATCAGGAATGGTACACCGCGCGGGTCGCGGGCCAGCGCCTCTTTCGACTCCGCTGCGCCGACGAACCCGACCGGAACGCCGATGATCGCGGCGGGTCGCGGCGCGCCGACATCAAGCATCTCGAGCAACCGGAATAGCGCGGTGGGTGCGTTGCCGATCGCCACCAGTGCGCCGGCGAGGCGGTCGGCCCATAGCTCGATCGCGGCGGCGGAGCGGGTGGTGCCGAGTCCTTCCGACAGCGTCACAACACGAGCATCGCGCAGCGTACAGATGACCTCGTTCTGTGCCGGCAATCGCGCCCGAGTGATGCCATGCGCCACCATTTCGGCATCGCACAGGATCGGCGCGCCGCGCGCAAGCGCCGCCCGCGCCGCGGCCACGAAGCCGCCGCCGAACACGATGTGCTCGGCCGCCGCGACGAGACCGCAGGCGTGGATCATGCGCACGGCGATATCGGCCTCCTCGGCGGAAAAGCGCGACAGATCGGCCTCGGCGCGGATGATCGCGAAAGAGCGCTCGTAGATCGCGCGGCCGTCGCGCAGATAGGCGAGGGACTCAGCCACGGGCGGCCTCCCGCAGGATGGCGACGATGCGGGCGGCGCCGAGGCGCGACAGCGTGTCGGCGGCGCGCTCGCTCGGCCGGCGTGCAAGCTCGACCTGCAGCGCCAGCCGCCCAAAGCCCGCCGGCAGGGTGTCGCTCGGAACGGCGCCAAGCGGCGCATCGCAAGCCAATCCATTCATGATGATTCCGCAGCCGGCATCGTCTCCCACGACGGTCAGCGCTTTTCGAGGATGCGCGCAACCTTTCATGCAGCCCGACAGGTGGATGGTCAGCGAGCCATCGAGGAGCGAAGCGGCGGCAGTTGCAATCTCCGGTGCGTACGCACGTGTGGGAATCCGCGCCGACGCACAGAGCGGCATGCCTGCGCAGGCCGCGACGTATCGTCGTGGGTCGCCCGGGCCCACCACGAAGCCCATTCTCTCGACGGCGACGCTGACAGCCGGCGCCGCTGTCGATTCGATTCCGATGATCAGCATCGCGCGCCCTGGCGCCGTGCGGATTCCGCTGGCGCCAGCATCTTTCACTGTGTCGATCAGTGGCGCCAACGCGGTTGCATCGGTGTGGCCGAAGGCAAGGCCGAGCCCAAGTGCGATGCGTCCATTGCGCAGCCGATGGCTGCCGATCGGCTCAGCCGGGGAGCGGACACGCGGAGTGGGCGCTTCGCTCAGAAGGTCGCCGACCGCGGCGCGCAACGCGCCAGTCCCCTCCACGCCGACAATGCTGTGTGCGCGCGCTTCGCGTCCGTGTGCCGCAATGTCGGCGAGCAACCGCACGGTGGCTTCGACGGCGTGCTCGCGGGCAACACTCCCAATCGGCGCGGCGGTTGCGGCATCACCCCCGAGCGCGAGGTGCAGCCACGGGCCTTCGGGCCCGCTCTCGGCGCGCAGCCGCACGTCGGCGGCGAACGCATCGAGATGCAGCGCGCCGCCTCCATCGATCGCCACCGAGACTTTCGGACCCAGGCTGCCGACGAAAGGAGCTGCAGCAAGGGCGCGCCGCAGATCGACGGCGAGCAAGCTGGCGTCCAGGGCTTCGTCAGTAGCGAGGCCGGCGAGTGGGTCGGCAATCACCGAAGCGGGATCGGCGTCGTCAAATCCGAGCGCTGTGACTGCGCTGGCGAACGCCGGCGCCGAGGCTGGGTTCAGACCGCGAACTTGAATGCTGCCGCGCGCGGTCACTTCGATGATACCGTTGCCGTGGATGCGCGCAGCCCTACACAGGCCCGCGAGTGTCTCGAGCGCTATCGTTCCAGCCGGAGCAAGGCGCACGAGCAATCCGTCGCCGGTCGGCATCGGAGCCGACAGCGCGGGACAGAGTCCGCGGCGCGACGGCGCATTCATGACACGAGCTCCAACCTGAGCGCCGCGAGCTCGGCGTCGACATCGTTGCGGCGTGGATGCCATAGGCCACAGCGGAGCGCGGCGTCGAGCCGCTCCGCGATGGCGCGCGCGGCGGCTGGGTTCTCGCGCAGCAGGAAGTCGCGCACGCGCGGGTCGACGAGATAGGCCTCGTGCACGAGGTCGAGCAGCGCGCTCGGGACCGCGTCCGTCGTCTGCGCGAAGTCGACGAGGCGATCGACGGTTTCGGCGAGCTCGGCGGCGCCGCGCGGGCCATGGCGCATCATGCCGTCGAGATAGCGCGGGCTGACCGCACGCGCGCGCACCAACCGGGCCAGTGTCGCCGCCAACGGGCGCGCGCGCGGACGGCGCGGGTCGGTCACGTCCAGCATCACCAGGTCGGGAACGCGGCCGAGCGCGGCGGCCGCGGCGGCAAATCCGCCGACGAAGGCCGCGTCCTCCGCGCCTTCCAGGAGATCACGGCCGGGGTCATCGCTCGGATGGAGGAGGAGGTCAGCGGTCGCGACGCGCGTCGCGAAGGCGCCGGGCACGGGCGTGCCGGCGCCCTCGGGGCCACCATAGGCGTGCGAGGCGGCGGTGAGATAAGCGGTGCCGATGCTATCGCGATCGCCCTCGCGCCCGAGCATGTCCTCGATGCCGGCGCCGTAGCTGCCGGGCGCCGTTCCGAAGATGCGCGCGAGCGCTTGCGCGCCATTGCCGCCCGATGACTTGAGCGCGGCCGCCAGCGGGTTGTCATCGTCGGTCTCCTCGCGAGCCGCAACGGCCCGCACGGCCGCATCGAGCAGTGCAAGTTGCGCGGGAAAAAGATCGCGGAACAGCCCGGACACGCGCCACGTGACGTCAACACGCGGCCGCCCGATGGTCGCAGTAGGAAGGACCTCCACCGCGGTTACCCGACCCGTCCCTTGATCCCAGACCGGCCGGCATCCCATCAGCGCCAGGCCCTGTGCGATCTCCTCGCCGCCGGTGCGCAGCGTCGCGCTGCCCCAGAGGTCGATTACGAGCGCGCGCGGCATCTCGCCGTGCGCTTGCAGATAGGCGCGGATCACCTCGTCGGCGGCGAGCCGGCCGAAATCCATGGCGGTCGGCGTTGGCAGCGTGCGCGGATCGGCGGTGAAGAGGTTGCGCCCGGTGGGCAAGACATCGCGCCGCCCGCGCGCCGGAGCGCCGGCCGGTCCTGGCGCGATCCGCCGGCCGTCGAGCGCGGCCAGGAGTGCGGCGCGTTCGGCTTCGGCGCTCCCGTGCCACGCTGCATCGAGGCCTGGCACGCTCGGTGCGCGGCCGAACACATGCAAGCCATCCTTGATGGCCAGGTCCTTGAGGTCGCAGAGCCAGGCATCGATACTGCGCAAGGCGTCATCGGCACCGGTGTCGTCGGTCACACCGACCTCGCGCGCGAGCCCGCTGCGGGTCGCGGTTTCGATGATGAGCGCGGCGAGACGCTCGCGCCGGCGGCGGTCGAGGCCATCGGCTTGGGCGTATTCGTCGACCAGGCGCTCGAGCGTGCGCGCCTCGCCCGACAGCTCGGCCTCAACCAAGGGCGCCGGGAGATGACCGATGGTCACCGCCGCGATCCGGCGCTTGGCCTGCGCCGCCTCGCCCGGATTGCTGACGACGAAGGGATAGAGCACGGGGAGCGGACCGACGACGGCGTCGGGAAAGCAGGTCGAGCTCAGCGCCACCGCCTTGCCGGGCAACCATTCGAGCGTGCCGTGGGCACCCATATGAAGCAGCGCATCGACCTTCGCCACGTGGCGCAGCCACAGGCCGAAAGCCACGAGCGCGTGGCGTGGCGGCAATGTTGGGTCGTGGTAATCGGCACGCCGATCGGCCGAGCGTCCGCGGTCGGGCGCAAGCGCGACGATGATTTTACCGAAGGCGCGTGCACGGAAGCGGAAGGCGCCGTCGCGCGCATCGGGATCGCTGGCGGGCTCGCCCCATGCTTCCCGCATCCGTGCTGCGACCTCCGACGGCAGATCGGCCAGAAGGCGCGCATAGGCATCGAGCGACAGCGCTGCATCGGGAGACGAGGTCGCCAGCGCCGCGAGCAGCGCCTGCGGCGTGCGCGGCGCGTCGCTGATGGAATAGCCTGCGGCGGCGAGGTCGTCGAA
>JBKPUA010000233.1:0-4978 GCA_046735815.1 Pseudomonadota bacterium | reverse complement strand
CATCGTGACGGGATTGCGGCTGGCGCTCGGACGCGCCCTGATCGGCATGGTGCTCGCCGACCTCTACACCGCGATCTCCGGCATCGGCTATCTCATCGTGCGAACGGCGAGTACGTATCAGGTCGACAAGATGTTCGTGCCGATCGTGACGTTGGGTCTCCTCGGCGTGACGCTCACCGCACTGCTGCGCCTTGCCGAGAAATATGTGGCGCCCTGGACCGCGGCGTCGCAGGACGATTAGCTGCGCTGCGAGCGCGCCAAGAAAAGTAAAGGGAACGGACCATGGTGAAGGGATATCGATCGGTCTATCTGCTGGCGCTCATTGCAGGCGCGCTGGCGCCGGCCGGTGAGGCGGCCGCGCAAAGCTGCCCGACGATGCGCAAGATCAACGTCGGCGTTTCGGTCGCGCCGCCCAACGTGGTGCACACCGCGCCCTACGTGGCGAAGGAGCTCGGTTTCTTCGCCAAGCGTTGCATCGAGCCCAACATCATCCAGTTCGAAGGCGGGCAGTCGGCGACCTCGAACGCGGCCGCCGTGCAGGGCTCCGCCATCGTCAGCGTGAGCGATGTCGCCATCGGCCGCGGCCTGAAGGTGCAGCAGTTCTGGGGCTTGGCGCCGCGCATGCCGCAAGCCTACATGGTATCGCCCGACGTGAAGACCGCGGCCGACCTTAAGGGGAAAAAGCTCAGCGCCACCGGCGGCGGCGTCGGCAGCTTCAACTGGCGCATGGGGCGCGAGGTGCTCAAGACCGCGGGACTTGGCGTCGACGACGCCCAGTTCATCTCCTCGGCGACGGCCGGCCGCCTGCCGGGTCTGCTCACCGGCCAGATCGACGGCGTGGCACTCCATCCCGAGGACGTCTACCTCGCCAAGAAGCAGAAGCCTGCGCTCAATCTGCTGGTCCAGCTCGCCGAGCTGATGCCGGACTACATGTTTAACGCCTACGGCGCCTCGCTCGACTGGATCGCGCGCGACCGCGCGCTGTTGCGCGACACCGCCGCCGCGATGATCGAGGCCAATCGCACGATGTACACCGACAAGGCCAAGGTGGTGCCGATCATCGAGAAGGCGACCGACAAGCCGAAGGACGCGGTCGAATACGCCATCGACGTGCTGACCAAGAATTGCGTCTGGTCGGTCAACGGCGGCTTGGATCCCAAGCGCACGGCGTGGTCGATCGACAACAGCGCCGACAACGGCGACATCGACAAAGAGAAAAAGCCGTCGCCGGAGCAGGTCGCCAATTTCGCGCTCGCCAAGGAGGCGGTCGAGGCCGCCGGCGGCGCCGTCACCCTCGGCAATTGCAAGGACTAACGCAGGGCGAAACCAAGGACACCGTCATGAACATCCAAACGCCGCGTCCCGCCAGTCATCGCAGCTGGGAGGAGGTGCGCACGCGCCTCGACCAGAATGCGCCGTTCTCCAATATGCACGACACGCCCTATTACCGCGACGCGGTCTACGACCATTTCTCCAAAGCGGAATACCAGCGCCGCTACGCGGCGCTGCGCGACAAGATGCGGGAGCACAAGCTCGACTGCGTGATTGTGCCTGGCGGACCGAGCCACTGGAGCTTCGGCGGCGGCATGCAATGGCTCACCGGCCATTGGGAGTGGCACGCCATCGCGTCCTACGTGCTGGTGCCACTCGACGGCGAGCCGACCTTGATCTTCTCCATGGGCGGCACCCACGCGGAAGCCTGCCGGCGCGAATGCGCCAATGCGCTCACCGACGTGCGCCACAGCCGCAACGGCAAATATGCCGAGGTCATGGTCGAGCGCCTCAAGGAGCTCAAGCTCGAGCGCGGCCGCATCGGCCTCGTTGAGGTTGACGCCCGCCATGTCGACTATCTGCCGGTCAATCAGTACAACGTGTTGCGGCAGTCGCTGCCGGACGCCGAGCTCGTCTTCACCAAGGGCTTTTTGCATGAGCTGGTGGTGGTGCACAGCGAGGAGGAGCTGCGCTGCGTGCGCAAGGCGGGCGTCCTTTGCCAGCGCGCGATGGAGGCGATGATCGCGCGCGCCAAGCCGGGCGTGCCGGAATACGAGCTGCGCGCCGCCGCCGGCGCCGCCATCCTCGACGGCGGCGGCGACATCGACTTTCTGATCATCGGCTCGACGCCGATGGACAACCCGTCGATGGTGTTCGGCAATCCGCGCCCGTCGCACCGCAAGCTGCAAAAGGGCGACATCATCAACATGGAGCTCGCCGCCGGCTATAACGGCCTCTCGGCGCAGATCGGCTCGCCCATCACGCTCGGGCCGCCGACCGAGATGGTGCGCAAGTTCTGGGATGAGATCACATTGCCCGGCTACGAGAAGATCGTCGCCGAGATCAAGCCCGGCAACGCCACCGACAACATGCGGCTCGCCAGCCGCTTCTTCCGCGAGCACGGCGTGCAGTCGCGCCCCACCCAGGTGCACGGCATCGACATCGTGACCGACAAGCCGCACGTCTTCGCCGAGCGCACCGAGGCCGACGAGGCCGACCAGGTGCTCAAGCCCGGCATGATCATCATGGCCGAGCCCAACCCGATCACCGCCGACGGCCTGTTCGGCATCTTCCTCGGCCACACTTTCATCGTCACCCGCGACGGCCACGAATGCGTCGATGATTTCCTGCTCGAGATCGCAGTGGCGGAGTGTTGATGCGAGCGAGTGCTCGAGACAAAGCAAGGCTCATAGCGCCCGCTCGGAGAAAGCAGATCGCAATTCGTCCTGTGATGCTTGAATGGCTAAGTTGTTCGAGCTAAAATAGCTATATGAAGAAAGCCAGCATAACCGAAGCTAAGAACAACCTGAGTGCTCTCATCGACGGCCTTAAGAGCGGCTCGCCGGTGCTGATCGTCGACCGCGGACGTCCCGTCGCCCGCCTTGAGCCCGTGACGAGCGGTGGTGTGCCCGATCACGAGGGTCGATTGTCGCGGCTTATCCGCGAGGGCATCGTGCGACCGGCGCGTGTGCCTCCAGCGCGGGCGCTCTTCAGGGATCAGCCGCCTCGTCCGAAGGGTCGGGCCTCAGCCGTCGATGTCCTGATAGAGGAGCGGCGAACGGGTCGATGAGGTTCTGGGATGCCTCCGCGATCGTGCCGCTGCTGGTCGCCGAGGCATCGACCCGGCGCCTGCAGGCGCTGGCCGAAAAGGACTCGGCCATGCTTGTGTGGTGGGGGTCCGAGATCGAGTGTGTCTCCGCCCTGGCTCGGCTCGAACGCGAGGGCGCGCTTGCTGCCCCTGCCGTCACGCGCGCGCTCAAGCGCATGCGGGAGCTGTCAGACAGCTGGCATGAAGTCGATCCGAGCGATGCCGTTCGAGAGGCGGCAGGACGGTTTCTTCGTGTGCACCCGCTACGGGCCGCGGACGCGCTCCAGCTCGCGGCAGCATTCCTGGCTGCGGAGCGGCGACCCCAGTCTTTGGAGTTGGTCACGCTCGATGAGCGACTCGGCACCGCGGCACGGAAGGAAGGGTTTCCCGTGATCGACGTCGCGTCGGCTGATTACACGTCGCAATAACAAGGACATTCTCTATTATCGGGAAGGTGTTGCGCTTGCTGACCAAGACCGAAACCGACAACACCCGCCGCGTTCCCGCCGCCACCTTGCGCGCGTTCCTCGTCGATGCGCTGCGCGCCTGCGGCCTTCCCGAGGCCGACGCCGCGATCGTGGCGGAGGCGATGCTGGAAGCCGATCTCACCGGCGCGGACGCCCACGGCGTCTTTCGCCTTCCAGGCTATGTGCGCCAGCTCAAGCGCGGCGTGATGAATCCGCGCGCGAAGGTCACGGTGCTCGAGCGCTCGGCAGCGACCGCGCTCATCGACGGCGACCACGGCATGGGCCACGTGGTGATGACCCACGCGGCCAACCTCGCGGTCGAGCTCGCGCGCGAAAGCGGCGTCGGCTGGGTGGGTGCGCGCCGCTCCAATCACGCCGGCGCCGGCGCGATCTACGCCACGATCCCGCTGCAGCAGGGGATGATCGGCATCTACGGCGCCGCCTCGAGCGTCAACCACATGGCGCCCTGGGGCGGCACCGAGGCGCTCCTTGGCACCAACCCCATCGCGGTGGCGATCCCCGCGGGCGACGAGGCGCCGATGATCCTCGACATCGCCACCTCGCTCGCGTCCAACGGCGCGATCAGGACCCACGAGCTCGAAGGCCGGCCGATGCCCGAGGGCTGGGTGCAGAACCGCAGCGACGGCGCGCCCATCACCGATCCGCGCCGCATTAACGAGGGCACCTATCTGCCCATGGGCGGCTACAAGGGCAGCGGGCTGTCGATCGTCATCGGCTTGCTGGCGGGGACGCTCAATCGCGCCGCGTTCGGGCGCGACATCAAGGATTTCGCCGCGCCGCCGAGCGCCGAGCTCAATGTGGGACAGTTCGTGATCGCGCTCGACGTTGCGCGCTTTATTGCGCCCGACGTGTTCAAGGCCGAGGTCGATCGCCACATTCGCGACCTCGCCTCCTCGCGACCGCTGCCCGGCGTCGAGGCCGTGCGCGTGCCGGGGCAGGGAAGGGTGGCGCGGCGGAAGGAGCGGGAGGAAAACGGCGTGCCGCTCAATGCTACCGTGCTGGCGCAGGTCGACGAAGTCGCGAAATCGCTTGCCATCACGCCGCTTGGTGCCCGCGCATGAGCACGCCCGAAGCAGCGCGGCAGGAATCGCCGTTCTGGCGTTTCTCGCTGCGTTTCTATCGCCAGCCGGCGGTGGCCGATGCCTGCATCCGCCTGCAGGAGGAGGCGGGCATCGATGTCAATCTCCTGTTGTTCCTGCTCTGGCACGCGACGCGCAAGCGGGCATTGTCGGCAGCCGAGGTCGCCGAGCTCGAGCAGCGCATCGGCGCTTGGCGCGACATGACGGTCATTCCCTTGCGCGGCGTGCGGCGCGCGCTCAAATCGCCGCCGGCGCTGGTCGCGCCTGCGACCGCGGAGCTCTTTCGCACCAGGATCAAGGCGGTCGAGCTCGAGGCCGAGCGCCTGCAGCAG
>JBKPUA010000232.1:0-6304 GCA_046735815.1 Pseudomonadota bacterium | reverse complement strand
CTCCGCGCGGGGCTACCCATTTTGGCGAAACGAACCCACGTTACCGAGGCGCAACAGGTCAAACGCCGCAGGTGCCAGCAGGCGACACACAAGATGCGTGACGTCGAGCGAAAATTCGCCATCGCCCCGATGATGGAATGGACCGACCGGCACTGCCGGTTCTTCCATCGCCTGCTCACGCGTCGCGCCCTGATCTATGCCGAGATGATCACCACCGGCGCGGTGCTCCGCGGCGACCGCGCCCGTCTCCTGGCCTTCGATCACGCCGAGCATCCGGTCGCGCTGCAACTCGGCGGCTGCGAGCCGCAGGCGCTCGCCGCCTGCGCGCGCATCGCCGCCGATCTCGGCTACGACGAGGTCAACCTCAATGTCGGCTGTCCGTCGGAGCGCGTGCAGGGCGGCCGCTTCGGCGCCTGCCTGATGGCGGAGCCGGCGTTGGTCGGCGACTGCGTCGCCGCCATGGCGAGCGCGGTCAAGCTGCCGATCACGGTCAAGTGCCGCATCGGCATCGACGACCAGGATCCGGAGGAGGCGCTCGAGGCGCTCACCGGCGCGGTCGAGGCGGCCGGCGTCGCTGCGCTCATCGTGCACGCGCGCAAGGCTTGGCTCGCGGGGCTCTCGCCGCGCGAGAACCGCGAGGTGCCACCGCTCGATTACGCCCGCGTCTATCGGCTCAAGGGCGCCCATCCCGGCCTTCCCATCGTGCTCAACGGCGGCATCGCCAACCTCGACCAGGCGGCAGCGCAGCTTGGGCGCCTCGACGGCGTGATGATGGGGCGCGCTGCCTATCAGGAACCCTGGCGCCTGATGGCGGTCGACCCGATGCTGTTCGGCGTGCCAGCGCCGTTCGCATCGGCGCGGGCGGCGGCCGAGGCGCTGATCCCCTACATCGAGCGCGAGCTCGCACGGGGCACGCGGCTTCACGCCATCAGCCGTCACGTGCTGGGCCTGTTCCGCGCCGTGCCGGGGGCACGCGCGTTCCGCCGCCATCTCGCGACCGAAGCGGTCAAGCCGGGCGCGAGCGCGGATACCTTCCGCGCCGCGCTCGCGCTCGTTGTGGACACGGACACGCAAATGCCGCACACCGCCGCGGCTTGATCCCGCGGTCCTCCGGGCCGCCGTCTGCGGAGCAGGACATGGTGTTGGGCGTGCCCGTGAGCGAGCTCCTGCTGCTCGCGGCTCTGATCATTGCCGGCGGGTTCGTCACCGGCATCCTCGCCGGCCTGTTCGGGATCGGCGGCGGCGCGCTCATCGTTCCGGTGCTGTACGAGGTCTTCAGCGCGCTCGGCGTCTCCGACGAGGTGCGCTTCCAGCTCTGCGTCGGCACCTCGATCGCCATCATCGTGCCGACCAACGTGCTCTCGTTTCGCACCCACCGCGACAAGGGCGCGGTGATGATGGGGGTGGTGCGGGCGTGGGCGCTGCCGGCGGTCGTCGGCGTCGCGGTCGGCTCGGCGACCGCCGCCTTTGCGCCGGCCGGGGTGCTCAAGCTCGCCTTCGTGTTGGTGGGGAGCGTGATTGCGTTCAAGCTGCTCGCCGGGCGCGACAGCTGGCGGCTCGGCGCCGATCTGCCGGGCCGTGCCGGAATGACGGCCTACGGCTTCTTCGTCGGACTTGCCGCCTCGCTGATGGGCATCAGCGGCGGCTCGATCTCCAACATGATCCTGACGCTCCACGGCAAGTCGATGCACAAGGCGGTCGCGACCTCGGCCGGACTGGGCGTGCCGATCACTATCGCCGGCACGCTCGGCTATATCCTCGCCGGCCTGCCGCAGCAGGCGCTCATGCCGCCGCTGTCGCTCGGCTTCGTGTCGCTGATCGGTTTCGCACTGATGGCGCCGGTGTCGAGCTTCACCGCGCCTTACGGAGCGCGTCTGACCCACGCGCTCTCCAAGCGCCGGCTCGAGGTCGCCTTCGGCTGCTTCCTGCTGCTCGTGTGCCTGCGCTTCGTCGCAAGCCTGATCGGATGACACTTAGGGATAGCCGCGCAGCAGCAGCTTGTCGCCGCGCACCTCCCAGCTTTCCAGCCGGTTGAGGAAGCTCATGCCGAGGAGGTTGGTCCGCAATTGTCCGGCTTGCGCGATGAGCGCCGGCACCGAGCGCTCGACAATGCCGCCGACCGCCACCCGATCGAGGGTGACCGGCGCGGCGCGCCCGCGGCCATTGGCGGTCTCGATATTGACCGAGTAGTTGAGCACCTCGAGCGGCAGCCCCGCGGCGCGGGCTGCCTCCTGTGTGAGCACGACCGAGCTCGCGCCGGTGTCGAGCACCATCGCGACCGGCGCGCCGTTGACTTGCGTTGCGACGGCGAAGCTTCCCCCGCTGCCGCGCGCAATCTCGACCGTGCGCCCGCGGGTGGCGGCGCGGCCCGGCATGAGCTCGGCCAACACCCGCTGCGCCACGTCGTTGAGCTCGAACCGGTAGGTGTAGCCGAGCATCAACAGCAGCGCGACCACCACCCAGATAAGCGCCGATTCGAGCGCGTGCGAGAAGCGCTGGCGAAACAGCGTCAGCACGATGATGCCGACGAGCGCCAGCGCCATGATCTTGGTCTCGAGCGAGGAGTTGTCGAGGTGGGCGAGCTCGGCCAGCACCGTTTCGTTCCGCTGCAGCACGAGCACGAGCAGCGCGATCATGAGCGCCAAGAGCAGTATCCAGAGCAGGCGCCGCACGCGCGTATCCTTCAGGCTGGATCGGCGCGGGAGGCGTCAATTCGCTCCAGCGCGGCGAGACGTCCGGGCAGCTCCGCCATGATGCGCGCGCGCTCCTCCGCGCAGAATCCCAGCCAACCCGCAATCTCGGCGAGGCTGCGCCCGCAACCGATGCACAGCGCTGAGCTCGCATCGAGCGTGCATACCTTGTTGCAAGGGCTCTCGATCTCGGTCATGAGTCGCCGCGCCGACGCGGCCGGCAACATAAGGCTCGGCGCGCGGAACGCAATCGCGGGGGCCGGCAGCCGGGTGGTGCGGCGGCCGGCCGAATTTTTGTTGCATCCGGCTGCAACTGACTGCATCCGTCCGCGACAGATGTTCGTAGCTTCAGGGGGCGCCACGTCGCGGCTTATTTGGGCGCTCTGCGGTGTTACTTGACCACGACCCGACCGCCGTGGTGGGGTGTAGACGGAGGACTATGCAACCAAGCGTCGGCATGGACCGGCCGGGCCATGCTTTAGCACGGGAGACCCGATGAAGTTGTACGACGGAGGGCGGGCGCCCAATCCGCGGCGCACGCGAGTCTTTCTGGCCGAGAAAGGAATCAAGCTGCCGCTGGAGCCGGTCGATCTCGGTGCCATGCAGCAGAAGTCGCCGGCCTATGCAGCGATCAACCCTCTGCAGCGGGTGCCCGCGCTGGTGCTGGACGACGGTACCGTGATCACGGAATCGATCGCGATCTGCCGCTACTTCGAAGCGCTCCAGCCCGATCCGCCGCTATTCGGGCGCGGCCCCTTGGAAATTGCCAACGTTGAAATGTGGAATAGACGCCTGGAGCTGCACTTTCTGCTTCCGGTCGCCCACGTCTTTCGCAATTCGCATCCCGCGATGAAGGAGATGGAGGTGCCGCAGGTACCCGCCTGGGCGGAGGCCAACAAGCCGCGCATCATGGAGGTCATCACGCTGCTCGACGCCGAGCTCAAGGATCGCCCATTCATCGCGGGCGACGTCTTCACGGTGGCGGACATCACCGGCCTCGTCGCCGTCGACTTCATGAAGCCGGCCAAGCTCGCGGTGCCGGACGCGCTCGGCAATCTCAAACGCTGGCACGCGGCCGTTGCCGCGCGGCCGAGCGCGTCGGCGTAGCCAATGCAGCTCACGGTCGTAGGTTCGGGTGACGCATTTGGCTCCGGCGGCCGGTTCAATACCTGCTTTCTGCTCGAAACCGCCAAGGCCTCGCTGCTGGTGGATTGCGGCGCCTCATCGCTGGTCGCGCTCAAGGCGCACGGGGTCGATTCCAATCGCATCGACGGCATCGTGCTGTCACATCTCCATGGCGATCATTTCGGGGCAATTCCGTTCTTCCTGCTCGACGCGCAATTCCTCGCCCGCCGCGCGCAGCCGCTTTTGATCGCGGGGCCTCCCGGCACGCGCGCGCGGCTCGATGCCTTGATGGAGGTCTTCTTTCCGAAGTCCACCGCCAACAAGTGGCGCTTCGACTGGAGCGTGCTGGAGATCGAGGTCGGCCGGCCAACCGACGTGCTGGGCCATTCGGTCACCACCGCGGAGGTCGACCATTATTCAGGCTCTCCGTCGACCGCGCTGCGGATTTCCGACGGGCAGGCGTTGTTCGCCTATTCCGGCGATACCGAGTGGGTCGAGACGCTGGTCTCGGTGGCCGACGGCGCCGATCTGTTCATCGTCGAGTGCTACGGCTATTCCGGGCTCATGACTGGCCACCTCACCTGGGAGGTGATCAAGGCGAGATTGCCCGATCTGCGCGCGCGACGGATCATGGTGACGCACATGAGTCCAACCATGCTCGCCCGCTGCGACGAGGTCCGCGCCGCCGGCGTGCTGGTGGCGGAGGATGGCTTGGTGATCAAGATTTGACTTGAGTGACGTCGCAGCGCGCCACTTGCCACGAAGGGCTTGGCTCAGGCCGGAACCGCCTCGATGACGCTGAACGGCGATTTGGTCCCGACCACCCGATCGAGTCGGAATCCGGCATTGGCGAGCAGGCGTCGATATTCCTGCTCCGTTCGTTCGGCACCGCCGGTCATCACCATCATATTGAGATCGATCAGCGGCCCGATATGTGGCTCGTTGCTGGCCGGCAGAACGATCTCGACGACAATGAGACGGCCGTGCCGTGCGATGGCCGCGCGAATGTTGCACAGGATTTTCGTCGAATGCTCGTCGTCCCAGTCGTGCAGAATGAATTTGAGCAGATAAAGGTCGCCGCCAGCAGGCACCTCTTGGAAAAAGTCGCCTGCGACGGTTTGAATTCGGCCGTTGCTGCCGCTGACGAAACCGAGCGTGTTCGCATCCGCAACGACGGCCGCAAGGTCGAACAGGGTTCCTTGGGCAGCGGGCTGCTGATCAAGGATGGCGCGCAGGAACGAGCCGTGCCCGCCGCCGACGTCGACCGCGGTATTGAAGGGCTTGAACTGATAACTCCCGAGCACGCCCGCATTGGCGATGGCGGTGAAGTTGGTCATGGCTTCGCCAAACAGCGCCTGGCTCTCAGGGTGCGCGGCGTAGTAGCTCCAGATCGGCATTCCATGGACGCGCTCGAATGCGGTCCCCGATTGAAAGAGGCAGCTCTCGATCGCGCGCCACGAATCGTAGTGATCGTGCCCGAGTTCGGCCTCGGCGATCGCGCGCATGCTGGCCGGGCGCGCCGATCTCAAGGCCTCGGACAATGCCGTCTGCACAAACGTATCGTGCTCTTCTTCGTGGAAGTAGCCGCGCGAGGTGAGCGCGCGCATCAGGCGGCGAAGCGCATCAGGTCGCGTGCCGGTCACGCGGGCCAGGTCGGTCAGGCTCGCGCGCTCGCCGACGGCGTCGGCGAGCTTCAGGCGCGCAGCAAGATAGACCACCCGCGAGAGCCAATAACCCGCGATGACGTGCAGAATGGCGGCCTGCGGTGGGACCTGATGCTGCATGACGAACCTCCTGCGGTTGCAATTGCGATGTGCGGTGACGGACTTGCCCGCCGCGGATGCATCGAGGCGAGCGAACGAAAGATGAAACCACTTGGGTCGGGATTACGTAGCTTTCGATAGCTTAGCTGTGGCGCTCCGATTCATGGACAGCCAAGATTGAATGGCCGATTTTCAGTTCTGAAATCCTCATGGAATGGGACGATCTCAAGCACTTCCTGGCGGTGGCGCGATCCGGGAGCCTCACTGAAGCAGCGCGCGCCCTCAAGACCAGCCCGGCCACGGTCGGGCGGCGGATCGCGGAGCTGGAGGCGCGGCTCGGCGCACGACTGTTCGAGCGCGGCAGCGGCGGATACGTGCTGACGGAGTGCGGCGAGGCGATCCGCATCAAGGCTCAGGATGTGGAGGAAGCGGTGTTGTCGGTCGAGCGGGAGGCGCTCGGGCATGATCTGCGCGCGACCGGCAGGGTGCGCTTGGCGACCACAGAGGATCTGGCGATCCTCTGCATCTCGCCGTATCTGCGCGAATTTCGCCGGGACTATCCCGGCATCACGCTGGAGATCGTCACGCGGCTCGACTTGGTCAACCTGACCCGCCGCGAAGCAGATATCGCGGTGCGGGGCGCGCGTCCGCAGCAGGGCGATTTCGTCATCAGGCGCGTCGGCATGCTGGACTTTGGTCTCTATGCGGCGAAGAGCTATGCCGAGG
>JBKPUA010000231.1:0-2853 GCA_046735815.1 Pseudomonadota bacterium | reverse complement strand
GTGCTTGTTTGCTCGAACACCGCATCGGCGACCTTGCTCAAGAGCGCGCGGCCGTGGCCGCGGCCGGGTTGGCAGACGGCGATCCGTTTCACCAGCGTGGTTCGTTCGGGCGAGGCCCAATCGCGCAAGATGACGAAGCCGATCGGCTCGGTGCGGTCCCAGGCGATGAAGTAGGCATGGCGGCCGTCGGCGACGGCGCTGCGATGTTGGGCTTCGTCCCAGCGGCCGACGAGGTCCTCAAATCCGGAGATCCGCTCGGTGGCCATGACGAAGGGGATCATCGATTCGTCGCCACGCGCAATATCGCAGGCGGCCGATCCTTGCGGCTGCGGGCTGTGCTCGCGATCGTCCCGTTGCGGCAAGCGGCGCCTCGTTTTTCCGTGGCGGGGTACCTCCCAGAAATACCACGACCACCGCGCGCCTGGGCCCTGCGGTTACCGGGCTGGCGCCTGGCCATTGGCAATGTTATATTGTAACAATATCCTCACTCGCCCGGTTCTCCTTTCCGCATGCCCACGCACGTTCATCCCCAGCAGCACCACCACCATCATCCGCCTGGCCAAGGGCATCCGCCGGCGTCGATCTCGCCGTCGATCCTGCGCATGTCGGTTGTGGAGCGGCTGGCGATCGCGGCGGCCTTGATTGCGGTGCTCTGGGCCGCAGTCATCTGGGCGACGGGAGTCTGAGCCGATGACCGCGGCGCTACGGTTTCGCGACCTCACGCTCGGCTACGATCGCCATCCGGCGGTGCATCATCTCGACGGCGCGGTCGAGACCGGCGCGCTGGTGGCGGTGGTGGGGCCGAACGGCGCCGGCAAGTCGACGCTGTTCAAAGGCATCGTCGGCCTGCTCAAGCCGTTGGCGGGCCATATCGAGCGCGGCGAGCTGAGCCCGCAGAACATCGCCTATCTGCCGCAGGCGGCCGAGATCGACCGCACGTTCCCGATCAACGTCTATGACATGGTGGCGATGGGGCTGTGGCGGCGCACGGGACTGTTCGGCGGCATCGACCGCAAGGCACGTGCCGCAATCGATGAAGCGATCGCCGCCGTCGGCCTCACTGGCTTCGAGAACCGTGCCATCGCCACGCTGTCAGGCGGCCAGATGCAGCGTATGCTGTTTGCGCGCCTGCTGCTGCAGGACGCCCGCGTGATCGTGCTCGACGAGCCGTTCAACGCCGTCGATGCCAAGACCTCGGCCGATCTGTTCGATCTGGTGCGGCGCTGGCACGGCGAGCAGCGCACCGTGCTTACCTCGATGCACGACATCGATTTCGTGCGCGCGAACTTCCCCGAGACCTTGCTGCTGGCGCGCGAGCCGGTGGCTTGGGGCCGTACCACGACCGTGCTCACGCCCGAAAACCTGCTCATGGCGCGGCGCATGTGCGAGGCGTTCGATCAATACGCTGCCGAGTGCGCGGAGGAGGGCGTGGTTGGGACAAATCTCGCGAATGCCGTGGCTGCGCCGCACGACGAGAGCGGGGCGCGCTGATGCTCTACGACACCCTCATTGGTCCGTTCAGCGAGTTCGAATTCATGCGTCGGGCGCTCGCCGGCGCGCTGGCGCTGGCGCTCGGCGCCGGCCCGATCGGGGTATTCCTGATGCTGCGCCGGATGTCGCTCGTCGGTGATGCCATGGCGCATGCCATTCTGCCGGGCGCGGCGGTCGGATTCCTGCTGTCGGGATTGAACCTGTTCGCCATGACCGCGGGCGGGTTGATCGCCGGCTTCGTCGTGGCCATGCTCACGGGGTTGGTCGCGCGCACCACTGAGCTCAAGGAGGACGCGGCGCTCGCCACCTTCTATCTGCTCTCGCTCGCGCTCGGTGTTGCCATCGTCTCGCTCAAGGGCACCAATATCGATCTCCTGCACGTGCTGTTCGGCAACGTGCTCGCGCTCGACGACCAGACGCTGCTGCTGATCGCCGCCAATGCCACCATCACCTTGATCGTGCTGGCCCTGATTTATCGCCCGCTGGTCATCGAATGCGTCGATCCTGGCTTCATGCGCACGGTGAGCCGCGCCGGCGGACCGGCGCACCTCGCCTTCCTGGTGTTGGTAGTGGTCAACCTGGTGAGCGGGTTCCATGCGCTCGGCACTCTGCTTGCGGTTGGGATCATGATGCTGCCGGCGGCGATCGGCCGCTTCTGGGCGCGTGACGTCTCGCTGATGATCCTGATCGCGACCGCGTGCGGCGCCGCTTCGGGCTATGCCGGTCTGCTCGTGTCCTTCCATACCGGCGTGGCGTCAGGGCCCGCGATCATTCTCGTCGCCGGGGCGCTCTATGTGCTGTCGCTGTTGTTCGGTCGCGTCGGAGGTTTCGTCCGGCAGGCTTTCCCCGGCCGCCATCTCGAAGCGTGAACGATGAGTGCAGAGGAGAATGCGATGGTAACGAGACGACAGGCGATCGCGGCGACCGTGCTGGCCGCGGTGTTGTCCCCCGTCCCGGCGCTCGCGCAGGATCAGCCGAAGGACAAGCTCAAGGTCGTGGCCAGCTTCTCGATCCTGGGCGATCTCGTAAAGAATGTCGGCGGCGATCGGGTGGAGGTCGCGACCCTGGTTGGTCCCAACGGCAACGCCCACGTCTACGCGCCATCGCCGGCCGACGCCAAGAAGGCGGCCGATGCCAAGCTCGTGTTCGTCAACGGGCTCGGCTTCGAAGGTTGGCTCGAGCGCCTGGTCAAAGCCTCCGGCACCAAGGCCCCAATCATCGTCGCGACCAAGGGCATCAAGCCGCGCGAGCGGGTAGGCGAGCGCGATCATGATCACGACCATGGGCGGGCGGACCCGCACGCCTGGCAATCGGTCGCCAATGCCAAAATCTATGTCGCCAATATCCGCGATGCCCTGACCG
>JBKPUA010000230.1:0-15867 GCA_046735815.1 Pseudomonadota bacterium | reverse complement strand
GTTCCGGGCGCAGCTGCGCGACTTGTTCGTCTGGCGCCGCGATGTCCGTCGGTTTCGCCCCGACCCGCTGCCCAGCGGCACTATTGAACGCTTAATCGGGCTGGCCTGCCTTGCGCCCTCGGTCGGTTTGAGCCAGCCGTGGCGCTTCGTGACCGTCGATGACTCCGATCGGCGCCGCGCCGTGCTCGAGCACTTCAGGATCTCCAATGCGGACGCATTGCAGTCCTATCGGGGCGAGCGGGCTGCCCGCTACGCCCAGCTCAAGCTCGCGGGACTCGCAGAAGCGCCTTGCCAACTCGCGGCGTTCGCCGACCGCACGCGTCAGCTTGGGCACGGCCTGGGCCAGAGGACGATGCCGGAGACCGTCGAATATTCCGTGGTTGCGGCCGTCTGCATGATTTGGCTTGCGGCGCGCGCCGAGGGCATCGGGATGGGCTGGGTGTCCATTCTCGACCCCATACGGGTGGCGGAGATCCTCGACGTGCCCCCTGCGTGGCGGCTCGTCGGTTACTTCTGCTTGGGTTATCCCGAAGGGGAGAGCGAGCGGCCCGAGCTCGAGCGGCAAGGCTGGGAGAGGCGTCGATCCGTGACGGCACATCTGCTGCGCAGGTAATCGCATATACCGACAATGCGGTGCGGCCGAGGTCGCAAAGCAAGGCCGCGACCACGCCTGCAAGCGACCGACGCCATTTCACCTCTTGGGCGCATAGTGACCTCGAGGTGAAGCGTCGTGCGCAACGCCATGGTCGCACCCGTAGTTCCAAAGTCGCGCACTCGACTCGACCGCGGGCGGAACTGACTCGGTCCGGTCGCGTTTGAAGCTCGCGGGACGTTGCTCTGCAGGAGATGTGCATGAGCGACACACCGGCGAAGAAGGACATCCAGGATGATACGCAAATCGATAGCTAGCGAAAATTGGCGCCGCCATTGCGAACTTGCTTCGACTTTAAGCAGCGCGCGGTAAAGGACTGCTGCGCATATCGGATCTTTACGCCAACCAGGACTGCTCACGGGGCACACGGCTGAGGAGCGGCGAGGAGGACCGCGATGTTTCGTATCGTTCTTGTTCTTCTCGTTCTGTGCATGCCGGCGCTGGCGCGGGACAACGGTCAATACAACAACGTTTCTCCCGAGATCCGGCAATGGTTCCGGGACCAGAAATCACCCAAGACGGGCGGTCTCTGCTGCACGGAGGCGGACGGCAACGAGGCGCAGGAGGACATCCGCGACGGCCACTACTGGACGACATGGCCGGCGGTCGCCCCGGTCTGGTACCCGGTGCCTGACGAAGTTGTGATCAAGGGGCCCAACAAGACTGGGCGACCGGTGGTGTGGACATATTGGGAAAACGGCTCGCTCCACATCCGCTGCTACGCGCCCGGTGGAGGCGTGTAGAGAAAGCACTACCAACAGAACGGTGATACTCTTTCCGCCCCTTGCGCCGATCGCATCATGGGGCGCTTGCCCACCCAGCCTCGTCGGGCGTCATTGTTACGACACGGCGCGATCAACCGCGTCGCGTCCGTATGTGGAAAGACATTGGTCGAGCACATCGCGATAGCTATCGAAATCGGGGGCGGCGAAGAGATGTTGCTGCGGCTCGGTGAACAGGATCTCATGATCCGTCGCCTCGAGCGTGAAATTGTGTATCCGCGGCGGACTCCTCAACACGCCGTAGGCCTCGCGGGGCGCGGACAGGATTGCGGCCCCGATAATCAGGAAATCCTCAGGCTTTCCGACTAGTCCAAACTCGACCGACCAGAGAAACAGACGCGAAAGGCGGGTCGAGAGCCGCGGCGACGTGCGCTCGATTGCCTCCAGCTCTTCGAGCTGCTGGCGCGCGTCGCGGATCTCCGCCGCAGCCGCATGCGCTGCCTCGAGCCGAGCCAACTCCTTTCTGGCCTCATACAGGCGAACTTCCAAAGGGCCCTGCGCTGTCCGCAGCATCGCGCCGGTGATCGAGAGCAGATATTCGCTGTACCTCTCATCGAACAGGAACGGCAGATGGCCCCAGATGTCGTGCAGCGCGTCGGGCATCGGCGCGTGATCGACGAACTCGAGCGCGCGCACCCCTGCCGAAAGAGGAAAGCAACGGTCCCGGATCAGCTGCGCAAATTCGCGCGCCGGAATAAAGCCTGGCACCCAGGCCGCACGCCATCCCACGCCGGCGAGCACGTCATTAAGCTCGGGCAGGGTCGGAAATCTGTCAGGTCGGAGATCGAGCGCCTGTAGCCCGCGGAGGTATGCAGGGTGGATTGCGTCGGCACAGTCGCGTAGAAATTCCCGTCGTCTCGACCACGAGGCCCGCCATACGGCGACACCGTTCTCGTCAACCATTTCCGGATATATGGCATCGAACGAAATATATTCGTCGGCCCATGTCGAGAGCGGGGAAAGCTGTCCTTGCATGTGGCTTTCACGTGTGGATTCAAGGTGATGTTAGGAGTTGCGGTACGGGGTGTCAAATTGCGCGCCGAATTGATCAGGCTGCAAGCAGGTCAGCTTTCGCCGCGCTCGTGCACGACCGCCGGTGCAAGCGTAGTAGTGGCTGCACATCGCGCACCGACGTCGCGCATAGACCCATCAACAACGCCGGGCGTTCCTATCCCACCATTCCGTGGTGGTTCCGCTACGAATGACCATTGATCCCTCGCTTCGAGCGGCATGCGACGCCCTCGCTTTCCCTGGCGTTATGATTGCCCATCGTCTGATCTCACCCGGCGATGAATACGCCTTGTTGCCGGACGAGGCCCCTGCCTTCACGTCGAGCGTGCTCAAGGTGCGGCAGGCGAGCGGCGCGGCGCGCATCGTCGCCCGCGAGCTGCTCGCTCGTCTCGGTCATCCCCAGTGGCCCATATTGAGGGCCGCCTCGGGAGCACCGGTCTGGCCGGCAGGCGTGGTCGGCTCGCTTGCCCACGATGCTCGCGCTGCGGTCGCAACCGTTGCACTGGCGCGCGACATTGGCGCGCTTGGCATCGATATCGAGCCGGCGGAACGCCTGCCACCTGACTTGCTGGACGTGGTCGCGACGCCGCAGGAGCGCTTGAAAATCGCAGATGATCCCTTCCAGGGCCGACTGCTGTTCGCCACCAAGGAGGCCGTGTACAAGGCGGTCTACCCGCTCGACGAAACGTTCCTGGACCATGGCGACGTGCAAGTCGACCTCGCCGAACGCAAAGCCTTTGTCCGCAACGGCCGCGTAGTCGACATCCGGTTCTCCGTCTCTACCCACTTGGTGGTATTGGCTTTCCTTGCCGGCGCACGGTGACGGCACACCGGTTTCGACAACGGCGAGAGCGGTGGCCCGGCCCAAGCTGCCGCGCCGGCGAGGTCTAGGGCGACAAGCCGCGTGGCGTGCCGTTGCGCTTCGAGTATGGTTGGGGCGGGGCGGCGCGACCAAGTACGTGCGGCCCCGGAAGCGCGAGGGAGGAATGATCATGTCGCGGGTTCCGCTTGCAACGACGATCGCTCTGATCGCGGTCGGGTTTGCGACAGCTGCGATGGCGCAGCGGCCGCAAATCGAAACCACCAAGGTGGAAGGTACCGACAACGTTTACATCTTCCGCAACGGCAATCATCAATCGATGTTCATCGTCACCAAGGACGGTGTCATTGCGACGGACCCGATCGCCTATGGGCGGCCGACCGGCGGCCAGGATTACATTGCAGAGATCAAGAAGATTACCGACAAGCCCATCAAGTATCTTGTCTACAGCCATCATCATTTCGACCACATCGCCGGCGGTAAGCCGTTCAAGGACGCCGGCGCCACCATCGTTGCGCATCGACGCGCCAAGGAGCGCTTGGCCGTGCTCAAGGATCCGCATACGCCGCTGCCGGATCAGGTGGTCAGCGGCGATGGCTGGACCATCAAGCTCGGCGGCACCACCCTCGAGCTGAAATATCTCGGCCTCAATCATTCCGATTCGAACCTGGTGATGTGGTTGCCCAAGGAAAAGATTGTGTTCGTGGTCGACACCATCCCGGTCGGATCATTTCCGGGCCGCGGCTTCATCGACATCTATCCGCTCGAGACGGAGGAGTTCATCAAGAAGGTGTTGGCGCTCGACTGGGACAGGCTGATCCCGGGACACCCCGGTCAGCCCAATGGGCGGCTCGGAACCAAGAAGGATGCGCAGGACATCCTGACGTTGATGCAGGAGGCCTCCGGCGAGATGAAGACGCTGGCGCAAGACGGCAAATGCTGGGAGCCGGCCGAGAAAGATTTCAAGCTGCCGAAATACGCAGGCTGGCCGGGTTATGATAGTGGCTTGCCGTTCGTCGCGCGACGCTACTGTGGACTCTGGGGCCGCGGCACCTGAGCAGGTTGCCGTTGCAGTGGCAAACGTACGCCGCGCATCGACGGATGCGCGGCGTCGAGCGTCGCGGCTGCTGCACGCTCGGCACTTACGGCGTCTGCTTCGCAGAAGGCTCGGCCGGACGCACCAAGTGGGCAAAGAAAGCTTCGATATTGTGCAAGCCCCACCGCCACCATGAGCGCGACTTGTCTGCAGGTCCGGCAGCAGCCGTCTCGGATGCAGGAGCGACAGCCGTCGTCTCCGAAGCGGCGGGCTGCATCTTCTCATTCGGCCTCGGGAGGGCCGCCGCGGACGTCTTCTCCAACGGCAGCGTTGGTCGCGCCACCGTCGCCGTTTCCTTGCCCGAAGGATTCGAGTCTGCGGGCGAAGCGGTCGCCGTTGGCGGCGTGTCCACGTTGCCGAGGATGATCGGCAATCCGTCTTTGGAATTGCCGATGACCACCACCTTGGAATTGGTGGATTGCGAAAGCTGAAGCGTAGCCTCGATGCCGCGCCAGCGTAGATAAGAATCCGAGATACCTTGGCTGACGATCCGCTGGAATTCGCGGATCCCTTCCGCTTCGATCTTCTTGCGTTCCGATTCCCGCCGCTCGCGCTCGACCCGGAACTTGTATTCTTCGGCAATGTAATATTGCTCGGTTTTGCGGTTGATCGCATTGACGACGAGGGCCGGCAGCTCGATGCCGTGCACGAGCGTATCGTAGAGGATGAAGGTGTCCCGCAGCGAGACGCGATATCGGACTTCGTCGCCTTCCCGCTCCATCATCTTTTCGCTCAGCCTGTCTTCGGCGAGGCTGCGGATCTTGTCCTGGATTTCCTGGCGCGCCGTCGAGTAGACCTGCTCCGCGGTATATTGTGCCATGACCTCGCGCGTCAGGCTGCCGATTCCGGGTTTTGCCAGCAAATCCACGTAATTCGGCCCGATCGCCGCGTGCAGAATCGGGGTCGCATCGCGTTGCAACCGGAATCGAATGTTCATTGTCGCAGTCAGGCTCACGCCGTCGCTGGAGATCGCGTTATAGGTCTCGGTGATCGACTGCAGCCTGAGGTCATACATGAACAGTTCGTTCCACGGCAGAATGAGGTGGAGACCCTCATCCCGGAGCTTGCGCGGATCGAGCACCGTGCCGCCGCCGAAGCGCTTCCACAGGACCCCGACATGGCCGCTGGGAACCGTGATTGCCACATGTGGGTAGAGCACGATGGCCACGAGCGTCGCGACCATCAAATAGATCACCGCGCTCGGGAGATAGCGATCCACGATGCGCCGCCACGCGGACTCCCGCGTCATCGGGGACGGCGTCGCATCGAAAGACAGGGGGTATGCCTTCATCGGTCGCTTTCTATCACTTGCTCCCCGACAAAGCGTCCTTCGTCCATCCGAAGCCGGCGAGCCGGCAGGTGCAACTCATCAAGATAGCGGTCGTCGTGGGTTATCACCACCACCGTCTCGCCCGCCTGCTGCAGCGCCGGCAACAGCTCATCATAGAACTTGCGTCGAAAATCCGGGTCTTGATCCGCGGTCCACTCGTCCAGCAGCAGGATCGGACGCTTCTCCAGGAGGCTGACGATGAGCGCAAGGCGTTTGCGCTGACCACCCGAGAGGTCGAGGGTGGTGAACACCCGGTCGACCAGATGCGTCTTGTCGCGCAGCCGGAACTGCGTGAGCAGCCGATCGATCTCGGCCACGTCCGGATCGGTAATCCCGTAGAGGCGCTGAAACAGATGATAGTCGACGAAAATCGCGGCAATCAACGAGCGATAGACGTCACGATTGCTCGCGTCAACACGCACCCCATCGAGGGTGATCTCGCCGGAATCAGGCGCGTAGAGTCCGGACAACACTTTGAGGAAGGTCGATTTGCCTGACCCGTTGCCGCCGGTGATGAAGACAAGATCGCCGGACCGTAACGTGAAATTGATCGGCCCTATCCGGAAGACCGCCTCGGATGTCTTATCGACGTAGCTGAATTCGACGTTGCGTACCTCGATCTTCTCGAAACGCCCGCGCGGCGCGACGGCGGCCGACTCGGATGTGGCTGCAATCGCCCGCAGCCTGAGCTCCAGTTGCTCCATATTGTCGGCTGCCGCATTGGCGGCCTGCAGGACCGGGATCGTTTGCACGATGCCCATGCACACGCCGACCACGAACATGAGAGCCGTCGTCACCTGCAGGATGGAGCCCCCCTTCGTGGCGCTGAACACCGGAACCACGAAAACGACCGCTGCGAGCAGCAGGTACATCGCACTCTGCGAGAACACCAACTGCTTATAGGACTCGCTTTGGCTGCGTATTTTGATGTTGGCGGCGGTTCTAGAGACCTCGACGACATTGTCGAACAGATCGTCACTACGCGCGCGGTTCAGTCTCACCTCCTTGAAGCCGTCCAGGAGGTCCATTAGGCGATCGTACAAGCGATTGTCCCACGCCGCCGCCTCGCGTGTCCCCTCGGCGACGTGACGACTCTTGAAATGAAATATCGCGCCAGCCGCGCAAACGATTGCGACGCTGAGTACAAAGGCCAGAAGCGACAAATACGCGATATAGATCCCGACAAAGAACACGAGAACCACGCCTTGCCCGGCAAATGCCAGCATGTTGACGGCTTGCGTGAGCGTACCGGTCTCCTTGGTGATGGCGGCAACGATTTGCGCGCGCCCGATGGCGTCGAGCGGAAGGAGTTCGGAATGCCGCACTTGATCCATCAGCCTGACCCGCACCCGGTGGATGATGGCCTCGATTTCAACGGTGGCAGCGATCAAGATGTAGTGCTGCGTCTTGATGAAGAGCAGCAGCGCAACCACGAAGAGGAGGGCTGATGAGATGCCCAACTCGCCGTTTCCGGCAGCTTGCGCGCCAGAATTGATCGCGGCCAGAATTGCAGCGTTGCTGGCTCCTCCAAGCCCGGACATGACGAGCAGCCGGTTCAAGGAACCGTGCATTTCGCGGTGAACGAGTTGGAAGAAGGACATCAGTGAGACGCGGCCCGTTTACGCCGCACAGAATGCCGACCCCGACGAATGCGGACAACTGCGGCTTCGGCCGCAGTCGCGCTCAATTGCTCTGCGGGTAGCGATCCCGCTCGGCGCGCGACGGCCCGGTCAATATCAACAGCAGCAGCACCAGCACGGGAGTGAAGACGAGCGATAGCAAGAACGTGCCAAAAAAACCCATACGGCGGTGGCTGCCGGCAAGCCCCGCGAGTAGGCAAAATACGACGTATAATACCAGGATGATCGCCACCATCACGCCATGTCTCCAATGCCTCCCAAGCTTGGTCGGACCGGCGCCGGCAGCCTCGACTAGGGGCCAAATCCAGTACCGTTCACGTGCTCGCCGCGCCCTTGTTTGATGTATCTTGCGCGCCAGACGCAGAGGATGCGGCCGTAGATCTCGGTGCCGAGCGGGAGGCCCATTTTTCCTTCTGGGCCTTGATGAACTCGCGATAGTCGGGGGGATTGAAATCGAGCAGCGTCCCGCCCGAGGCAAAATGCTGGATGAACACCTTGCCGATGACGTAAGTGGCGCACGCGGAGAACGCCGGCATCGTGAACGCCGAGATCACCGTTCCAACCCCTGGTACGGCTTTGAGCGCACTCGACACTCCGACCACCGTGGTGGTCGCGGTGCTTGCGGGGATGACCGATCCTGCCAAGCTGGCAATGAGCGACTTGCCGCGGTTCTCGGAAAATGGAACGCTGTAAATCTCCGAAAGGCGTCGCAACATCTCGAGCTGGACGCCGCCCACTGCGACGATATCGACAAGCGGCACTGGAATCAGTCCGGCCGCTCCCGACCACAGCGAGAAGCGGTCCACCAGCTTTGACGCGGCTTCGTCGCGTTCCTCTTCCGTCATGGGAGCGGTGACGGAGGCCGTGGCGCCATTCCCCGGATCCTTTTTTTCGGCTGTGTCAGGCCCAGTCGTTTCTTCTGCCATGTGCGGATCCTTTCTCGTCACCCCTGGTGCCCGCCATCGATAGCGTCGGCTCGATGGCGCTGACCAATGCGCGCGTCGGTGCGCCACACAAAGATTAACACACGCATATACCCCGTGCTAGGCGTTTATATCTGCACGGAGCAAGTATCCCCTTCACTCCACTTGACAAAGCGCGCCACCACCATGACGATTTGACGGACCGTTGCCGAAAGAATGCTGGCCATTACGCAGCGCCGGGGAAATCGACAGGATCGGTCTGGCATGGGTCCGCCGGCCGCAGAGTCGATCGCGTGACGGCGATCGACGAGGAACCCCAGCAGGGCCGGATAGGAGAGCGACGTGACTAATCCGTTCGAAGACGAAAACGGCGTCTATCATGTTCTCGTCAACGAAGAGGGGCAACATTCTCTCTGGCCAAGCTTCATCGAGGTTCCCGCCGGCTGGACCATAATCCATGCGTCGGACACTCGCGCCGCGTGCCTCGAGTTCATCAACCAACATTGGACGGACATGCGCCCGAGGAGCTTGATCGAGGCCATGAAGCAGTCGTCAGGAAGCCCGCACGCAGAGGAAAATTCGTCTCCCACCGCGATCGAGCCCGAAGGCAACGTGGTGGATTGGGACAACAATACGAGACACTAAACTTACCTGCGCCTGCACCAGGCATTTCGAGGGATGGAATAGGGAGCCGGGGTCGGTGGTGAGCGTTGTTGCTGCTTCCGCCGAGCGCAAAGCGTGTCGATTGCGTGACGGGGCGTTCGAATCCCGTCCACCGCATTGGCGCCGTCGTGGGCGCGCCGAGCAGACGAGTGAGTTGCCAGGGTCGGCGCAGGCGAGCGCCGGCGAGCAAGACGCCTGGTCGCAAGGCCGAGAGCCCCCGGCCGCCAAGCAAGGCTAACGGCGCCGAACATCGCATTGCCTGCGTCGACGAACGGGTCGGTACGTCGGCGCAAACCATCGGAGGTTCCCGTGAGCGGCTTCGTTTCGTCCGTATCCACCATCTATCGGCTTGCCGTACCTTATTTTCGCTCCGAGGACCGCTGGGCTGGTCGCGTCTTGCTCGCGGCTCTCATTGCCACTGAGCTCAGCTTGGTCGGCATCGCGGTCCTGCTCAACCAATGGTACAATACGTTTTATAATGCGTTGCAGGAACGCAACTGGGACGTCTTCATCTATCAGCTTTTGTTTTATTGCGGTTTAGCGGCGGCCGCGACGGTGCTCCAGGTCTATCAGCTTTATCTCAATCAGTGGCTGCAGATCCGTTGGCGGCGCTGGATGACGAAGGTCTACCTCTCCCATTGGCTGGAAGGAGCCAACCACTATCGCATGCAGCTCCTCGGCGACGCCGCCGATAATCCCGATCAGCGCATTGCCGACGACATAAGACTATTCATCGAGCGCACAATTACCATCGGCGTCGGAATGCTCGGTGCGTTCGTGACGCTGGCCTCCTTTATCACCATCCTGTGGACGCTCTCGGCGGCGGCCCCGCTCGACCTGTTTGGTGCCTGGGTGGTGATCCCCGGCTATCTGGTGTGGGCGGCACTGATCTATGCAATCCTCGGCACATCGCTCACGCATTTGATCGGCTGGCCCTTGGTCCAGCTCAATTTCAACCAGCAGCGCTACGAGGCCGATTTCCGCTTCAACCTTGTGCGAGTGCGAGAAAATTCGGAGCAGATTGCGCTACTTGGCGGCGAGGCGGCCGAATCCGACCGTTTGCTCACGCGCTTCGGGCATGTCGTCGCCAATTGGCACCGCATCATGTCGCGCCAGAAGCGGCTCACCTTCTTCACCACCGGTTACACGCGCTTCGCGCTGGTAGTCCCCTTCATCGTTGTCAGCCCGGCCTACTTCGCCGGCACCATCCAACTCGGCGGCCTAGTGCAGACCGCCGGGGCGTTCGGCAGCGTCGAGACGGCGTTGTCGTTCTTCATCGCCGTATACCGTGACTTGGCCGAATGGCGCGCAGTAATCGCCCGCCTCGACGGGTTCGACCGCTCCATTGCAGCGGCGCGCGCCGCGGCTGAAGCCAACACCGCACCAGTGACCACCACATCCGTTCCGCCATCTTCCGAAAGCCTCCCCTCGGCGCCGAAGACCGGCCTCACGATTGAAGGACTTTCGGTGCAGCTGCCGAATGGCGCGCCGCTTATTGCCAGTGCGGATCTCTTTATCGAGGCGGGTGAGCGCGCCTTGGTGACCGGGCCTTCTGGCTGCGGCAAATCGACCCTGTTCCGTGCGATCGCCGGAGTCTGGCCGTTTGGCACAGGAACCGTTGCTGTGCCACGCGGGGCCAAGCTCATGATGCTGCCGCAGCGGCCTTACTTCCCGGTTGCCAGCCTCGAAGCGGCCGTGAGCTATCCTTCGGAGGAAGGAGCATTCACGTCGGAGCGCCTCACCGAGGTCCTCGAAGCCGTAGGATTGCCCGCGCTGGCGCGGCGACTTTCGGAAGAGGCGCACTGGAACCGAATGCTGTCGCTCGGCGAGCAGCAGCGGCTGGGTATCGCGCGCGCCATCCTACAGTCGCCGGACTACCTCTTCCTAGACGAGGCCACCGCCTCCTTGGATGAGGCGTCGGAGGCCAAGCTGTACCGGCTGCTGCAAGAGCGTCTTCCGCGCGCGACAATCGTGTCGATCGGCCACCGCTCGACGCTCACCGCTTTTCACAAGCGGCATCTGGGGCTTTTCCCCGAGGGCGGCTACCACCGCGTTCGGGACGCGGTGCTCGGCGCACAACCGAAGCCGGCGGGCTCTTGAAGGCCGAGGCGCTGTCGCTCAACTCTTTTCGAGCGGGGGCAGATCGTGCAAGGTCGCGCCACTCTCGAAGTGCTCGATGAAGATGCGCCCGATACTCCGCGTGCAGGCGATTGCCGTCACCGAGGAAACCGCGAGGCCTATGAGGCCGCTCGCTGGGATCAGAGTGACGAGCGTCGATGTTGTGACCGCCGCCAGCCCGGTGGGCACCGTTCCCCCCATGAGCCCGATGACCATGGCGCGGGCACGGTCGCGCTGGAACGGTACGCCGTAGAGACCGCTCAACACCTTCACCATGCGCACGATCACGGCGGTGATGCTCGCCACGTTTGCGATCGGCACCGGAATGATCCCGCCGACGGCGGCATAAGCGGCATGGCGCTCCACGATTGCTTTGGCCAGAGATCGCCGTCGATCCCCATCCGTTTCGCCAGCGATGGCCGCTTCGCTGGTGGGGGCATCGGCAGGCGACCCGCCGGCTTGCGACGCGGACTCCGCCTCGCTGTCGGGCTTCACATCGCTTGGCTCCGGGGGCAAACGTTGATTGGCCGATCCTTTGTTCGATTCGAGCGAGCTTGCGGGGGTCTCTTGTCGTTGCCTGGCGCCGCGAACAGCGGAAGCGTCATGGGTGTCGCCCGTCGCCGGCTGAATGGCCTTGGGTAAGGTTTTCCGGCTCACGCTCAGGCCGCCCTTTTGATGCCGAGGATACCATCGATTTCGTCCGCGATGGCAGCGATGTCGCGCGCAGCGGGCCCCGACCTGTCGAGGAGGCTCGGCGTGGCACCCCAGAGCGCAGCCTCGGCATAGGCGACGCGATTGATCATCTCGCTCTCGAGCAATGGAAAGCCTGCTTGCGCCAGCTCGGCACGGATATGCTTGGCGATGACGGAATCACGCGTCGTCTGCGTTAGCAGGCAGCGGAAGGCGGGTCGCCAGCCGCTGACCCCGTTGGTCAGCGCGTTGAGCGTATCGAGCATGCGATCGATGTCAAACGGCGAAGGCTTGACCGGGACCAGCAGAAGATCGGTCGCGGCAAGTGAGGCCAGCGTCGCCTCGGAGCGGAAGCCCGGGGTATCGATAATGACGGGACCGCCTGCCAGGGCCAGGCGACGCGCCGTCTTCCACGCCTCCTCGCTCGCGTCTTCGACGACGGGGACTCCGCCGAGCGCCCGCTCGCGCCCCGCCAGGCGCGCAATCGACCGCTGAGGGTCGGCGTCGATGATGGTGGGACGGCGACCCTGGAGATGCCAGTGCACCGCTAGGCAACTGGCGACCGTGCTCTTGCCGCTGCCACCTTTCATGGTCGCTACTGTGATGATAGAGCTCGTCACTGTCTGCCTCCTCGCCCGTGTGCCAAGAGCGACGAATCCATCAGAATCAATCTTATCGTTTTCTGCGAGAACTGCCTACCTGCCGCAATCCATGGTCTCATCGCCGCGGCTTGTTATGGATCGGGATAACTTCTGCTGATGGCCCAAAGCCACGAGCACGCGTGATAGCCCACGAATTCCTTATCGGCCTTCTGCGGCCGCACCACGATGCATCCGGACGAGCTTGTGACCGCATCGCCGCCCGTTCTCGCTTGACGAGACGATTGTGCATCCGCGATAAATTCGGCCGCGAAATGGGCTCATTATTGGCAGGGCAGGACGCCTCCGCGAATGGCACGCAAGAACTGGTATTCGTGGTCGCCCGCCTCGAGACCAGGACAGTTACGAGGCGGAGAAGCACCGCAGAATAGACTTCTACGCTTATCGGATGCCCAGCTTGGAATTTGGTTCGCTCAGAGCATCGATCTGTCGAACCCGGCATACAATATTGCTGAGTATCTGGACATCGGCGGCTTCATCGACGCGGCTCTGTTTGAGCTGGCGGTGCGTCAAGTCGTCGACGAGACTGAAGCCCTCTGCGTGCGCTTTGTGCATGGCGCGGATGGCCCGCGGCAGGTCGTTGGGTCCGCGCCAGACTGGTCCCTGTCATACGTCGATGTCAGCGACGCGCCCGATCCGCAGGCGGCGGCCGAACGATGGATGAAGTCGGATCTGGCGAAGCCAGTCGACCTCATCGACGGACCGCTCTTCGCCTATGCTTTGCTTAAGGCGGCCCCGGACCGTTTCTTTTGGTACTCGCGTTACCATCACATCGTGATGGACGGGTTTGGCCTCGCACTCATCGCGCGACGGGTGGCGCATGTCTATTCAGCCTTCGCGACAGGACTGGCTGCCGAGCCTCGCAACTTTGGACCTTTGGCTGTCCTTCTCGAAGACGACGCCGAATATCGGTCATCCGCGCGGTTTGGACAGGACCGTCAATTTTGGACCGATTACCTAGCCGATCCGCAGGACCCGAAAACTCTGGGCAGCGGACGCCCAACATCCCGTGGCTTCATCCGTCATATCGGCGCGCTGCCGCTTTCGCGCGTTGAGCATCTGCGGTCGATCGCACGTCAGGTCGGCGTGAGCCTGCCGCAACTCATCACTGCGGCCGCCGCGGTCTTCGTGCACCGTATGGCCGGCGCACGCGACGTCATGCTCGACATCCCACTGACAGCGCGCATGACACCAGCGGGACGACACACGCCCGGCATGACGTCGAATGTGTTACCGGTACGACTGACGGTGCATCCGAGCATGACCATTGCTCAGTTGGCCGGCGAAGCCGCCCGACAAATGCGCCAGGTCATTCGACACCAGCGCTACAACATCGCGAATCTGCGGCGCGACATCGGGCGCACGGCGGACACGAGAGCATTCGGTCCGACGCTCAATTTCATGCCGTTCGACTACGACCTGCGCTTCGACGGACATATGGTCGCCGCCCACAATCTGTCGGCTGGGCCTGTCGAAGATCTGTCGATCGCCATCTATGACCGGTTGCATAGCCGTGACATTCGGATCGATTTCGATGGCAATCCCGGTTCGTACAGCAGGGAAAGGCTTGTCGATCTTCAGCAGCGCTTTCTGAGAATCTTGGAAGGAATCGAGGGTTCGAACCAGCTGATCGCACGCCTCGATATTCTCACCACTGCCGAGCGCCACACCATCCTGGCGGAGTGGAACGCAACTGCGCGCGCGCTGCCATCGGCCACCTTGCCTGAGCTGTTTGCGGCGCAGGTGGCAAAAACTCCCGATGCGGTGGCGGCGATATTCGAGGACGAGCAGCTGAGCTATCGCGAGCTCGACGCGCGCGCCAACCGTCTGGCGCATCATCTGCGGTCGCTGGGGGTTGGGCCCGAGGTTGTGGTGGGGCTGTGCGTCGAGCGCTCGCTGGCGATGCTGGTGGGGCTCTTGGGGATACTGAAGGCGGGAGGTGCGTATCTTCCGCTCGACCCCGCCTATCCGCGTGAGCGGCTGGCGTTCATGCTCTCTGATGCCGGGGCACGGGTGCTGGTGACGCAGGCCGCCTTGCGCGGGCATTTGCCGGCATGCGATGCGCGCATCGTCTGCCTCGATGGCGATGAGGACGCATCCACCATCGCACGCTGCCCCGCCAGCGCGCCGGCGAGCGGGGTTGTGCCGCAGAACGCCGCCTACGTCATCTATACCTCAGGATCCACGGGCATACCCAAAGGAGTCGTGATCGCTCACCACAGCGTGGTCAGACTCGTGACGAACCCCAGCTATGTCGACTTGGGACCCGAAGACGTCTTTCTGCATCTGGCACCACTTTCGTTTGATGCCTCGACCTTCGAGATTTGGGGTGCGTTGCTCAACGGAGCCGAGCTGGTCGTCTATCCGGAAGGCGTTCCGGATATTGCCGAGTTGCGGCGGACGATTGCCGCGAACGGCGTCAGTGTTTTGTGGCTGACTGCCGCGCTCTTCCATCAGGTGGTCGATGAGGACGTTGCAGCGATTGCGGGCGTGCGCCAGCTGCTGGCCGGCGGTGATGTTCTCTCTGCTTTGCACGTGCGCAAGGTCGCCGAAGCGCAGAACGGCCGCGGCCGGTTGATCAATGGCTATGGCCCGACCGAGTCAACGACGTTCAGCGCCTGTTTCACTGTGGCCGGACGAAGCGATGTTCATGACTCCGTTCCGATCGGTCGACCGATATCGAACACGCGCGTGTATGTGTTGGACGGCGGGGTGGAGCCTGTTGCTGTTGGGGTGTGTGGGGAGCTCTACATTGCGGGTGCGGGGCTGGCGCGGGGCTATCTGGGGCGTGCGGGGCTGACGGCGGAGCGGTTCGTGGCCGATCCGTTCGGACCGGCGGGGAGCCGGATGTACCGCACCGGCGACCTGGCGCGCTGGCGTGCGGACGGGGTGCTGGAGTTTCTGGGGCGGGCGGACGCGCAGGTGAAGGTGCGCGGCTTCCGCATCGAGCCTGGCGAGATCGAGGCGGTGCTGGTGCGGCACGCGAGCGTGGCGCAGGCGGCGGTGATTGCGCGCGCGGAGGGCGGCAGCGGCCAGCGGCTGGTTGGCTATGTGGTGGCGGCCCCTGATCAGGTTGCTGATGCCTTGGAGCTGCGCGCGCATGTGGGGCGCAGCCTGCCGGAGCACATGGTTCCGTCAGCGTTTGTGGTGCTGGATCGTCTGCCGCTGACGCCGAACGGCAAGCTCGACCGCCGCGCATTGCCTGCGCCTGAGGTGACGGGGTCGGTATCGGGTCGTGATCCGCGCACGGTGCAGGAGGAGGTTCTGTGCGCGCTGTTTGCGGAGGTGCTGGGAGTTGAGCGTGTTGGGATCGACGACAACTTCTTTGCGCTCGGGGGCCATTCGCTGCTGGCGACGCGGCTGATCAGCCGCATCCGCGCGACACTGGATGTTGAGCTGGCGATCCGGGTGCTGTTCGAGGCGCCGACGGTTGCGGCGTTGGGGCAGCGGCTGCGGGAGGCGCAGCCTGCGCGTGCGGCGCTG
>JBKPUA010000229.1:0-5461 GCA_046735815.1 Pseudomonadota bacterium | reverse complement strand
AGCGGCGCCGCGGTGAGCTGCACGTCAGGCTGGTCGTGCAGGTTGGTTTCCCACACCACCTTGCCGTTGTCCTTGTCGGTCGCGATCACGCGCGCCGGATAGTTGGCGGTGGAGATGACGAGATTGCCCCATAAGGCGGCGCCGCGGTTGGACAACGGCAGCTTCTCCTGGCCGGGATCCATGCGCCAGACGATGCGCGCGAGGTCACCCGAGCGGACGTCAACCTTGTAGACCACGCCCCATTGGTCGACGATGTAGAGGAACCCGTCCTCGGCGAGCGGCGTCGACTGCAGGTTCTCGTTGGCGGCAGTGCCGCCGATGGCCAGCGCATAGACGAGCTTGAGATCCTTGATGTTCGCCTTGTTGATCTTCTCGAGCGGCGAATAGCGCTGCGCGTCGTAGGTGCGGTGGTTCATCAGCCAGTTGCCTGGCTCCTTGTCGGCATTGACGAGCCGATCCGCCGTTACCTCGCCGGCGAATGCTGGCGTGGCGACGATGGCAGCGACGCCGGCGAGCAGCAGTGTGCGAATGCTTTTGTTCATGGCTTTCCTCCTCGATTCGTTTCTTGGTTTTGTCTTGTTCAACCAAAGTTGCGCAGGGTGCGCGGCGTCACGGCAGATAGACTCCGCGGTTGTACCAATGGAAGGAATCGATGCTCACGACACGCTCGCTGCCGTCGAACAACGGTCCGACGCGGCCGCCGCCCGCCTTGTACGAAAATTCCTTAACCCGATCGCGCACGTTGACCGTGGCGTTGCGCATGATGTCGATGCCCTGCTCGATCTTGAATGTCTGGTAGGCGCTCGGGTTCGAGGGCGAGAAGAACTTGACCTCGTTTGCGCCTTTGCGGGCGGGCGCGCGCTCGTATTTGAGGTGCACCTCGAGCCGCTCGCCGGAGGCGGCGGCGAATTCCCAATGCTCCTCCATCATGGTGTCCTTGCCGCTGCCGGTGGTGACCGAACGCTCCATGCGATGGCTGGTGGCGAGCTCGTAATTGCCGAATGGGCCGGGCGTATCCTTAGGATCGGTGGTGAGCCCGGCGATGATCATCTGGCCCACATTGGTGCTGCCGCTCTGCTTCACCGGGACCGCCAGGTAGACCAGCCGGCTCGATCCCACCGGGGCGCCGTCGGCGCCGGTGATGTCGACGCGGTCGATGAAGATCAGGCGCAGATTGCAGTCCTTGGCCGGGCCCTGGGTCGCGATGTTGGGCTCCCAACCCGCCGGCAGAAACTTGCGCAGCGCCGCGTCTGGCACCACGAAGTCGAGCTGCATGCGAAACTCGGCATTCTGCTCGACAAAGGTCTCGGCGCGGGTTTGGCCTCCTAAGCCGAGGACGAGAGCGACCGCCAAGCCGACAAATGCAGCTTTCCCACCCATGCGTGCCTCCCTTGTGCCGCGCAGTTGGCCTGCGTCGGCTTCCCCCGCTGGCGACGTGTGGCGCCGGGGCCAGAGCTAAATTACCATTGCCGACGGCTCCGTCCCAGGGCCCAACACGCAACGCTGCTACGACCGGGAGGACGTGCATCAGCGCCCAAGTCGACAGCGCTCAAGTCCATGGCGCCAAATCCGAACGCCGGATGCCGTTGCTGCGGCCGCTGGCGCCGACGCGCCGGCTGGCGCATGCGCTGTGGTATGGCCGTTCGGTCCGGGCGCAGCTCCTCATCGCTTTCCTGCTGATCGACGTAATGGCGGGATTGGTGGCGGGGGCGGTGACGATCCTGCAGGCGCGCCGCTCGACCCGAGTCGAGATCGCCGCCTCGATGGAGCTGGCGCAGCTCCTGGTGAGCGAGGCGGTGGCGCTGATGCAGCAGGAGGTGCCGGCGGAGAAATTCCTCTCCGACCTGACCTCGCCGTTGCGACTCGTGCGCCACGTGCGGATCGTTGTGAAGGACGCGGGCGGCGCCCCGCTGTCGGTGTCAACGCAGGCCGGCGTCGCCGAGGCAGGGCGGGACACGCGCGCGCCGGCATGGTTTGCCGCCTTGATTGCCGCGCCGGTTGCCAGCCGCACTGTGCCGGTCGTCGTCAATGGGGCGCGCATCGGCTCCGTCGAGATCGTGGCGGAGCCGCGCGACGAGATCGCGGAGGTGTGGGGCAACACCATCGCGCTCGCCGCCGTGGGGCTCGCGGTGAACATCGCCGTCATTGGCATTCTCTACTTTCTGTTCGGGCAGGTGCTTGGCCCGCTCACCGCCGTCACACGCGGGCTCGCCGATCTTGAGCAGCGCAATTACAAAGTGCGGCTGCCACGACCGCACGCCCAGGAGCTCGCCGCCATCGCCGACCGCTTCAACGCGTTGGCGCAGGCGCTCGAGGCGGCGCGGGCCGAGAACGAGCGGCTCAATCATCGCCTGATCACCGCGCAGGACGACGAGCGCCGTCGCACTGCGCTGGAGCTGCACGACGAGGTCGGCCCGAGTTTGTTCGGGCTCAAGGCCAACGCGTCCTCGATCGCGAGCGCGGCCAAGGAGTTGTCGGAAGAGCGCGCGCGCAAGCTCACCGAGCGCACGCGCGACATGCTGGCGATCATCGAACACCTGCAGAGCATCAATCGCAGCATGCTCAACCGCCTGCGCCCGATGGCGCTCGGGCATGTGCCGCTGGAAGATATCCTCGGCGAGCTCGTGCGCGAGCGAGCGCGCCAGCAGCCGGAGATCGCATTTACATTTTCTGCCCACAAGCTCGCGCGCGGCTACGGCGACTCGATCGACCTCACGGTCTATCGCTGCGTGCAGGAAAGCCTCACCAACGCCATCCGTCACGCGCAGGCGAGCCAGATCGGTGTCGAGCTTGCCGAAGGCGCCGACACCGATGGGAGCGGCTGCCCGGCGCTCGCCCTGACTATCCGCGACGATGGCCGCGGCATCGATCCCACCGCGGTTCCGGGTTTCGGCATTCGCGGTATGCAAGAACGGGTGCAAGCGCTGGGCGGCACCTATAAGGTGGAGAGCGCGCGCGGACGAGGCACCTGCATACGCATCGTCATCCCGCTGCGCGACGGAAGGACATGACCAGCGTTCTGATCATCGACGATCATCCGATCGTGCTGCAGGGCTGCCGCCGTATGCTGGAGGATGCGGGGGTTGCGACCGTGCTCGAGGCGCGCGATGCGGCCTCCGGCTATCGCCTCTACCGGCGTCATCATCCTGACGTGGTGATCGTCGATCTTGCCATGCAAGGGAGCGGGCTCGGCGGCCTGGACGTGATCCGGCGCATGCGCTCGCACGATCCGCGCACGCGCATCCTCGTGTTCAGCATGCACAGCGATCCGATCATTGCCGCGCGCGCGCTCGAAGCCGGCGCCACCGGCTACGTGCTCAAGGACACCTCCTCCGACGAGCTGATGAAGGCGTTCGACCGGGTGCGCGCCGGCACGCCCTATCTCAGCAACGATCTCGCCATGCAGGTGGCGCTGGTGCGTACCGGCGTGCGCCCCAATCCGCTCGCCGAGCTCACCCCACGCGAATTGCAGACGCTCACGCTGCTGGCGCAGGGCAAGCCTTATGGCCGCATCGCCGAGGAGCTCAACGTGAGCTACAAGACCGTGGTCAATGCCTGCTCCCAACTCAAGCAGAAGCTCAACGCCAAGAACCTGCCCGAGCTCATCCGTGCCGCCGTCCAGCTCGTCTCGGCGGAGACCTAGTCCGCACCATGGCTCCCACACTTGCGCTTTATGAAGACGTTCTAGCGGACGGCGCTATCCTCACGCTGCCGGCGCTCCCCCGCATGATCTTCCTTGTGCACGGCAGCGCTACTATCGCGGAGCACACGGTTACCGACGGCGAGGCCTGGCAGGGCGAAGGGGCGGTGACGCTCACCGCTGGCGCTGCGGGTACAACCTGCTGGCGGTTCGAGCTCATGGACGATGCGGTCGAGCGCGCGGCGACGGGCGTGAGCTCGCATCTGAAGCTGGCGGCGCGGCTCGACACCCTTCCCGCCGGCGATCTGCTGTTGCGCGGTGACAGCGTCGGTTTCCCGCCTGGCGGCTGCGCTTATCTCCACCGCCACCAGGGACCGGGCATCCGCTGCCTGCTCGAAGGCGGCATCCGCATCGACACCCACGGGCGCTCGACTTCCTACGGGCCGGGAGGCGCCTGGTACGAGAGCGGACCCGATCCGGTATTCGCGCAGGCCGCGGCCGATCGGCCGAGCCGCTTCATCCGAGTGATGATCCTGCCGCGTGCGCTCCTTGGCAAAAGCTCGATCCAGTACGTCAACGAGGCAGACAAGAACAAGCCGCGGGTGCAGCAGTACCGAGTCTTCGCCGACGCGCCGATCAAGCGTTCGGCGGACTGATCGCCAAATCGATGACGAGATAATCCTCCTCTACCGACACGGCGAAGGTTTCGGCGACGTAGGGGCCTTTCACCAGGCTCGCGCCCGGCTCGACCGTGACGCGAAACTGGCGAGCGCGGGTGGTGTTGGGATCGCACCAGGATTGGCCGGTGCGGATGTCGAACTCCCAGCCGTGCCACGGGCAGCGCAAGAATTCGTTGTGCCGCGCCAAGGCGTAGTGCCCTGGCCCTTGCGACTGCACGAGCGCGACGATGCGGCCCTGACAGAGCGGCCCGCCCGCGTGCGGACAGCGATTGGCGAGCGCGAAATATTGGCCGCCGAGATTGAAGATGCCGATCTCGCGACCCTTTACGCTGACGATCTTCGCCGCGCCCGGCGTCACCTCGCTCGCTTTGGCAACGACCTGGCGGGTCATGACGATCGACGATTTGCGTTACGACGACACCGCGCCCGCCGCCTTCACGCCAACCCGTACAGCGTCTTGGCATTGTCGCGGAAGACCTTGGCCTTTTGCTCGTCGGTCAGCTTGAACTTGAACACCTGCTGCGGATGGTCGAAGTCCCAGTGCGGGTAGTCGGTGGAGAACATCAACCGGTCCCAGCCGATCCAATCCATCACTTCGGCGAGGTGGGCGGGATCGTCCGGCTCCTCGATCGGCTGGGTGGTGAACCAGCAGTGCTCGCGCACATACTCCGAGGGCGGACGCTTCACGTGCGGCACCTCTTTGCGCATGCGCTCCCAATGCTTGTCCATGCGCCAGCACAGTGCCGGTACCCAGGCGAAGCCACCCTCGATCAGCACGACCTTGAGATTGGGGAAGCGCTCGAACGCGCCTTCGAACACCAGGCTGGTGACGGTGTTCTGCATACCGGTGGTGGTGGCGTAATGCTCCTGCATGTAATAGGTCGGCCAGCCCGAGCCGGTCGAGGCATGGCCGCCGGAAAAGCCCTGCACATGGAGTGCAATCGGACGCCGGCAGGCTTCGGCCGCGGCGTAGATCGGCCAATAGCGGCGATGGCCGAGTGGATCGCTCGCGCGCGGCGAAATCAGGATCTGCGCGAAGGCGGGATCGCTCGCGCGCCGCTCGATCTCGCTCACGGCAAACGCGGCGTCCTCCTGCGGCACCACGATGCCGGCGCGCAGCCGCGGCTCGGGCTTGACCCAG
>JBKPUA010000228.1:0-7856 GCA_046735815.1 Pseudomonadota bacterium | reverse complement strand
AACGCGCGGCATGATCGGCGCCAAGGAATTCGCGCTGATGCAGCCGCACGCCTATTTCGTCACCACCGCGCGCGGCTCGATCCACGACGAGCGCGCGCTCGCCGAGGCGCTGCGCGCCAAACGCATCGCCGGCGCGGGCATTGACGTGTGGGACAAGGAGCCGCCGCCGTCCGATCATCCGCTGCTGCAATTCGACAACGTGATCGCGAGTCCGCACACCGCCGGCGTCACCCGCGAGGCGCGCGCCAATATGGGCCGGATCGCCGCCGAGCAGCTGATCATGACGCTCGACGGCAAGCGCCCGCCCCGCATCGTCAATCCGCAGGTGTGGCCGGCTTACGCCAAGCGCTTCGAGCAGATCTTCGGGTTCCGGCCGGCGGAATGAACGCTTCGTGTCGGACCGCATTTTGGTTCGCCAGAATGGCGTTGTCGGACGCGAGCACGTCAATTCCTGCCGAACCTGGCAAACTGCCCGTTCCGGTAGACGAACAGCGCCTCGGTCAAGCGATACGGTGCTTCGGCGGCGAATTTCGCCGCGAGCTCGCGCACCCTCTTCAAGCCAGCCCTGCTGCGCGAGCCGGTGGCCAGCAGAACGTCTCGCGCCGGTATCGCCACGACGATGTCGCCATTCACCTTGATCTGCCCGCCTGACCATATTTCGTCGATCAGCAACAGGCTTGCCTCGTAATCGCCGCCCACGGAGATGAGCGAGACATCACCGTCAGTGCTCATTTCGATCTTCGGCAGAAGGCGCTTCAAATTCGCGACGGCAAGTGCTCTCAGCTCCGCGCGGCCGATGCCGGCGCCGTCTTCGATCGTCAGATAGCGCATGCGGTGAGGATCGTCCTCGGCATAGACGATGACCAATTCGTTGTTGAGTCTCTCCGCGAGATGCTCCTGTTTAACGCCTTTCAGCCTGAGCGAATTGTGCAGCTCATCCAACCATTGCCGATCCTTTACGACCGGAACGATGCGCGAGCGGTCGACCTTGGTTTCTGTCGTCCGCGGCTGTGAGAGCGTCGTCGCAAAGGTGCCGACAATCTTGGGCAGCCGCTCGGGATCAAGCGAATATTCGCGGTACGCGTTGTGGAGCACGATCGTGCGCTCCACGCCGCTCGGATCGTTGATCGTCAGTTCGAGCTCGCGCTTGGAGGTCACCGTCGATGTCGGCAAGGCCGCCGCCACGGCACGAACAAATTCGTCGGTGAATGCCCGTGGCGTGAGCGTCTCTGCGTAAACCGCGCCGCAAAACGTCACGACGGCACACGCCAACCCGAACAGGGACCGCACTTGATCCACTCCACTCCCAGCTCGCTTCACCCGCGCACCTAACAATAGAACATACCGTGAACATAGGTTCAAGTGAAAAAAGAGCGGTAGCGCCCGACGTCGCCGGCTCGTTCGTTAAGATTCCCTTTAGCTCTGGGCTCGATCATGCGCCTGGTTCCGCGGCGGGCGGATCAGGGGGGTCAGAGCATGGACGGCGAGCGGCAGCGGCCTCGTGGAGCGGCCGCATCGATCAGCCTGAGCCCGGAAGACAAGATCGGCGCAGCTCCGCGCCAACTCGATCTGTGGTCGGCGGAGCAAGCCACCAACAACGCGTTCAAGGCTGTGCAAGCTGCCATCGGCAGGCTGGGGCACACCGGACCTTCGATCGACAAACCGCAGGAACAGCCGCCATCGGGTGAAGGAGCGCAAGCCAAGTTTCTGCTGATCGATCGGATTGGCGCACGGCCGCCGGCGGCCGCGCCGACATGGGATCACGACATCAGAGCCGATGACGCGCCCGGGATGTCCAACCCATTTCCCGAATCCCGGCGATTCCGGCCCGCGGTGGTCGCAGGCGCTATTCTCGTCGTGCTGGGGCTGGGATGGGCAGGCGGATGGGCGTCGTATCGTCTCCTCGGCGATGCTCCGGCCGCAACGTCGATCAAGCAGACGAATGTTGCGGACTGCGCCTCCGAGCCCGGCAAGAACGCCGATTGCGCGGCTCTCAAATCGGACCGCGACTTGATGCCGAGCGCAGGCACTACCGGCAAGATCGCCGCAACCCCGCCAACCACGGCTGCGCGCGGGCACGACCCGTCGCGCGGCAGTGTGCAACAAGCCAACGCGGCCACGAGCAGAGACCTCTTGCCGGCACCGGCGAATGCGTCCTCGCCGGCACCGGCCGGCGCAAAGGAGCGAGTGAAGGCATCGTCCCGGCCTACCGCACCAGTGACGGACACCCGGCTCACCGCACCAGTGACGGAGACCCGCCCCACGGCACCAGTGCCGGAGACCAGGCCGACCACGATCGAGGGTTGGGTGGTGCGCGAGGTTGTCGGCGGCACCGCGGTCTTGCAGGGGCCGGAGGGGGTCTGGCGGGCAAAAGCCGGAGACACGGTGCCCGGGGTCGGCCGGGTCGATTCCATTGTGCGCTGGGGTAGCCGTTGGATCGTCGCGACCAGCAGGGGCTTGATCTCGACGCAGAACTGATCGGTGCGCGGCGCCGGATCAGCCCACGCGTGCGTCCCCCCTCACCAGGTCAGGAAGCGTTCGATCATTCCGCAGCGGCGGCACGCACGGGGTGGCCGGCCTTGCGCCATTCGCCCACGGTTTCCGCAATGATCTTTACAGACTCGAGCGCGGTCTGGCTGAGCTCGACATAGCCAGTCGTCTCACGCTCGATGCGCTCGCACTCGGATTGCAGATAGTCCCTCGCCTCTTGCAGCTGGCCGATCAGCCTGTCGAGCTCCTCGACCGGCGTCGATGACATTTTCTGAATCATCGCCGTAAGCTTGGTGCTGCCGAAGTCGAGCGGCTCCTCCTCCGACGGCTCCGGCGCCGCTGCGGCATCCGCCGAGAGCAGATCGCGAACCTCCTCCACGACCGCCGCGACCGCCGCCACGGCTTGCATAGACACTTCGGGTTCGGTGGCCTTCATGTCTTGATCCAGATGAGCGCCGCAGAAGAATGCCTGCCCGATCATCGTCCTGGAACAAGGTTAAGGGCGGGTAAACCAGCCGCAGGTCGCGCGCACTTTAGCGGGCTGACCCGACCGCGGCCTGCGAGTGGCGAATTTAGGACGAGCAATGTGAACGGGCTCACACCAGGACCCGCCGGCATTCGTATCCTCGCGGCGTGCGCTCCAACGGAGCGACGGGAGCCGGGTCATGACCGCGAGACAGTGCCTTGCATGCGTGGGAACAGCAGCCCTTGCGGCGCTATTGGTGACTCACAGCGGTCCCGCGCGGGCCGACAGTTGTGAGCTGAAAATGGGGCCGTATGCCTCCCAGTCAACGGCCGACCTCGCGGTACAACAGGCAAAGAGCATCGGCTACAACACGTCGGGCGTCTGGGGCGAGGGCGGCGTCGTTTCGCAGGCAGCGAACCAGCGGTATTTCTTCAACGTTTTCTTTCGGTGCTGACCGCATCGCGCTGGTGTCCCGATTCCGAAGTTCGGAAGCACCCTTGCAGCACGATGTGTGCGAACTTCGGGTTCGGGGGCACTAGCATTCTCACGCGCCCGAATTATACTCGCCGCCGTCGCGGAACTCTCATCCCCCGACTAACAGACTGTGATTCCACGGAGATTCTCGATGAACCGGTTAGCTCTCGCCTTGGGCACGCTGCTGCTGGCCCTTGCCGTGATACCTGCTGCGAATGCGGTGGTGCAGCCCCCGTGGGTTGTCATCCGCTGGGCCTATGGCGACTGCAAGATCTGGCGCAACGACATCAACGGCCCGTGGGGGCCGGGATGGACGCCGGTCGCGTTCGCCGGCTCATATCCGGAGGCCTTCGCGAAGCTGCAGGCGCTCTACGGCAAGCGAGTCTGCGTCTGACGCGTCCTCGCCGCTCCGGCTAACGACGGTTTCGCCCGGCTCCGGCCGGGCGAAATTTTTTTGGAGGGCTGGCTCAGCGGAACGGATCGACCGTCAGGGCTGCGTCAAAGCAGCCTTAGTTGTCCAAGAAGCTGCGCAGCTTGCGGCTGCGGCTCGGGTGCTTGAGCTTGCGCAGCGCCTTGGCCTCGATCTGGCGGATGCGCTCGCGAGTCACGGAAAACTGCTGGCCGACCTCCTCGAGCGTGTGGTCGGTGTTCATGCCGATGCCGAAGCGCATGCGCAGCACGCGCTCCTCGCGTGGCGTCAGTGACGCCAGCACGCGGGTGGTGGTCTCGCGCAGGTTCGACTGGATGGCGGCGTCGATCGGCAGAATCGCGTTCTTGTCCTCGATGAAGTCGCCGAGGTGGGAATCCTCCTCGTCGCCGATCGGCGTCTCCAGCGACAACGGCTCCTTGGCGATCTTGAGCACCTTGCGCACCTTCTCGAGCGGCATGCCCAGCTTCTCGGCGAGCTCCTCGGGCGTGGGCTCGCGGCCGATCTCGTTGAGCATCTGGCGCGAGGTGCGCACGATCTTGTTGATGGTCTCGATCATGTGCACGGGAATGCGGATCGTGCGCGCCTGGTCGGCGATCGAGCGGGTGATCGCCTGGCGGATCCACCAGGTGGCGTAGGTGGAGAACTTGTAGCCGCGGCGGTACTCGAATTTGTCGACCGCCTTCATCAGCCCGATATTGCCTTCCTGGATCAGGTCGAGGAACTGCAGGCCGCGGTTGGTATATTTCTTGGCGATCGAGATGACCAGGCGCAGGTTCGCCTCCACCATCTCCTTCTTGGCCTGGCGCGCCTCGCGCTCACCCTTCTGCACCATGTGCACGATGCGGCGGAACTCGCCGATCTCGAGCCCGGTCTCGCCGGCGAGCGTCTGGATCTCCTGGCGTAGGTGTTTGACCTTGTCCTTGTCGCGGGCGATGAGGCTCTTCCAGCCCTTGGCGGAAAGCTTCGACACGCGGTTGAGCCAACGCGGGTCGAGCTCGGAGTCCTGATAGTTCTTGAGAAAATCCTCGCGCGTGACGCCGTGGCTCTCGGACAGCCGCATCAGGCGGCCCTCGTGCCCGACGAGACGCTTGTTGATGTCGTAGAGCTGCTCGACCAGCGCGTCGATGCGCGCCTGATTGAGGCGCAGCGACTTCACCTCGGCAATGATGTCGTCCTTGAGCTTTTTGTAGCGGCGCTCCTGCGCGGGCGAGAGCGTGGTGTTCTTGAGCTTGAACTCGATGTCCTGGTCCTGCAGGCGACGCAACCGCTTGTAGGCGTCGGCGATGTTGTCGAAGGTGGCGACCACCTTGGGCTTGAGCTCGGCTTCGATGGCGGCGAGCGAAAGCGAATTCTCCATATCGTCGTCGTCGAAATCGGCCTCGCCGGTGGGCGGCTCGGCGCCCTCGCCGTCCTCACCGTTGTCGCCGTTGCCGCGCTCGGACGCCGGCTTGAAGGGGGTGGCGGCGGCGGGCGCGGCCGGCGGCGCCGGCGTCTGCACCAGCGGGACGCCCGCTGGCGTCGCCACGCCGGGCTGGCCGTCGCCTGCGATGGCCGGCGCTGGCATGGCCTTGGCGTCGGGGCCGGCATAGGTGGCTTCGAGGTCGATGATGTCGCGCAGGAAGACCTTGCCCTCGTTGAGCTCGTCGCGCCAGATGATGATGGCTTGGAAAGTCAGCGGGCTCTCGCACAGCCCGGCGATCATCGCCTCGCGGCCGGCCTCGATGCGCTTGGCGATCGCGATCTCACCCTCGCGCGAAAGGAGCTCCACGGAGCCCATCTCGCGCAGGTACATGCGCACGGGGTCGTCGGTGCGCTCGGCCGGCTCCTTGGCCTCGGATTTGGCCGGGACCTTCTGCTGGACCTCGATCAGCTCGCCGCCCTCGCTCTCGGGCTCCTCCTCCGCCTCCTCGCGCGTCTCCTCGCCGTCCTCGCCCGCCTCCTCGGTCTCGACCACGTTGACGCCCATCTCGCTGAACATGGCGAGAACGTCCTCAATCTGCTCGGAATTGACCTCCTCCGAGGGCAATACCGAGTTGATCTCGTCGTGGGTGACGTAGCCGCGCTTCTTGGCCGTGCGGATGAGCTTCTTGACGGCTGCATCGGAGAGATCGAGCAGCGGCAGCGGGGTGTCGGGCGTCTCGGCAACCTCTTTCTCGGGTGCCTCGTCCTTTTCTTTTTCCTTTTGCGCTGCCTTGACCTTGCTCGCCATACGCCTCTCCTCCGGGACGCCCGCCCCATACCAGGGCGTCGGCCATCACGCCATCCCTACCCTATGCGGGGAGAATCGAATGTCAGAAACGGCAGCACCGGACATGCCTGCAATCCTTTGTGGCGCCGTGGTTCGGGCCGCCGAAGTTGTTGGCGGGGCAAGTTTAAGCCCCGATTGAGCCTCCACGAAGCGAGAAACCAAACGGACCTGTTCCCGGTTCCGGAAGACCGGGCGCCCTTTGGCGTCCCATCGTCCTGCATCACAGAGACCGCACGGGCCGGCCGGACGATGTCCCAAAGCCCTCGATCAGGGCCTCGGTGCCGTCCAGGACCGACAATCGAGCCTTCACGTCCTGCAACCAGGAATAGTTGGCCTCGGTTGGGTCCTGTCCCAATGCCTGCTCGGCGTCTCTGAGTTCCTTAGTTAGGGAATGCCACTGTCGATGCAAGGCGACAAGCTGCTTCCACGTGGTCAGAACGTCCTCGGGCGCCGCATCCGGTTGAGCACCCCAGACCGATGACGTGGTGATGGTTTTATGAATGCGCGCGGCGACCTCGGCCAATCCCCGGCGCTGCAATTCGGCGGCCATGGCCTCGCCATCTGGCGCTCCGCCGTGGGCAAAGATGTCGATCAGCTCGCTCTTCACTCTCGCGGTGTCCGCGTGGCGGAACTCTACTCCGGCGAGCCCCTCGAGGTGCTCGTGCAGGAGCCAGGGATGGTTGATGACGGCTTGGAGGATGAGCGCCTCGCGCCGCGGAATGGCGGCGCGGTATCCGCGATGCACCGGGCTCGCCACGAGCTGCGCGCTCGCGACGACGTAGGGCTCGTCGGCCGAAAGCGGGCGAATAGCGAATGGCGAATAGCGAGTACTAGAAGAGGAGCCGCGAGCAGCCTTTCCTCCCCTATTCGCTATTCGCCACTCGCTATTCGCTCGATTGGCGCCGCCGCGCGGCGGCCGCGCCTTCGGCCGCCGGTCGCCGTCGAACAGGCGCCGCACGCGATCCTCGAATTCGCGACGATAGTGTCGGCGCACGGTGTCGTCGCCGATCGCCGTGGTGACTTGCGCGATGCGCGCCTCGAACGCCGCCCGCCGCTCGGGGGTGTCGAAAGCACCGGCTTCGGTCTCCCGCATCCACAGCATCTGCGCGAGCGGCCGCGCGCTCCCGATGACCTCGCTCACCGCCTCGCGCCCGCCCGCACGCACGAGGTCGTCGGGGTCCTGTCCGTCCGGCAGGCTGGCAAATTTCAGGCTCTTGCCGGGCTTGAGCAGCGGCAAAGCCAAATCGACAGCGCGGTAGGCAGCGCGGCGGCCGGCGTCGTCGCCGTCGAAGCAGAGCGTCGGCTCGTCCGTCATCTTCCAGAGCAGGGCGAGCTGATCTGCCGTGAGCGCGGTGCCGAGCGGCGCCACCGTCGCCTCGAAGCCGGCGTGCACCATGGCGATGACGTCGACATAGCCTTCGACCACGATGAGGGCCGCGCCCTTGTGCGCGGCGACGCGCGCGCCGGCGATGTTGTAAAGCGTGCCGCCCTTGTGGAAGAGCGGCGTCTCCGGCGAGTTGAGATATTTCGCCGGCGCGTCCTTCTCGAGCGCGCGTCCGCCGAAGGCGATCACGCGGCCGCGCGGATCGGTGATCGGAAACATGACGCGGTCACGAAACCGGTCGTAGGGTACCGGGATCTCGGCGGCGGCGACCAGCAGCCCCGCCTCGATCATGTCCTCGGTCGATATGCCCTCCTTGCCCAGGTGCTCCTTGAGCGCGAAGCGCTCGGGCGGGGCATAGCCGAGG
>JBKPUA010000227.1:0-3556 GCA_046735815.1 Pseudomonadota bacterium | reverse complement strand
GATGTTGTCGCCGACGCGATGATGGGCCATGACCAACGCCCACGACGACAACGACATGAACTCCCAGGACACCAGGAAGGTAAAGGCGTCGTCCGCCAGTACCACCACGCTCATCCCAGCGAGAAAGGCCGGGTAGAACGGGAGGACGCGACGCGGGTCGTGCTCGTGCCGGCCATAGCCGAGCGCGAACAAGCTTGCGACGGCGGCGCCGAGGTTCACCACCGCAAGGAAGAAGGCCGCGAGCGCATCGAGGCGGAAATGCGCGCCGAGCCACGGGATGCCGAGCGGCAGCGTGGCGATGGTGGGAAGCTCGACGCCGCCCAACAGCGCAAAGAGCGCGATGACAAACAGCGCCGACGAGGCGGCGAGACAGGTGCCGTAGACCAGCATGCGGGCGCGCGCGGCATCGGGGACCACGAGGGCAAGCGCAGCCGTCGCAATCAGCACGGCGGCGCAGGCAAGCGCCAGGAGCACCATCAGCGCCTACCTCGGTGCCGAGGCGTGCCAGCGCATGGACTGTCGCAGGGCAAGGCCGGCGTCCTCACTTCTTCAACCGCACGCCACGGCCCCCGCCCTGGCTCACGGCCCCTTCACCGATCAGCTCGATGCCCGCCGCTGCCAGCGCGTGGACGAGCTTCATCAACGAATCGACGTTGCCCCGGATGACACCATCGCTCGCCTCCATCCGCTGAATGGTCGGCAGCGAAAGACTGGAGCGCTCGGCGAGGTCGCGTTGATCGATCCCCAACAGCGCCCGCGCCGCCCGCATTTGGGCTCCAGTTATCATGCTTCAGATATCAGAATCGATATTCTCGACATTGGTATTCATGTCTAGCCGGGGCAAAACGAAATGACAAGCCGGGGCGCTTGCCGCTCGACTCAGGGCCGGAACAGCAGGCAGGCGTCGCCATAGGAATAGAAGCGATAACCGGCGGCGATGGCACGGGCGTAGGCGGCTTTCATCACCTCGAGGCCGGAAAACGCCGCCACCAGCATGAACAGCGTCGAGCGCGGCAGGTGGAAATTGGTCATCATCACGTCGACGGCGCGGAAGCGATAACCCGGCGTGATGAACAACGCAGTCTCGCCGTCGAACACGCGCACCGTGCCGTCATCGCCGCTCGCGCTCTCGATGAGCCGCAGCGAGGTCGAGCCCACGGCGACGATACGCCCGCCCGCGCGGCGCGTCGCGGTGAGCGTGGCGGCCGTGTCCGCGCTCACGCTGCCGCGCTCGGCGTGCATGTGGTGGGCCGCGGTATCGGCGGCCTTGACCGGCAGGAAGGTCCCTGCCCCCACGTGCAGCGTCACCTTGTGCACGGCGATTCCCCGCGCAGCGAGGCGCGAAATCAGCGCGTCGGTGAAATGCAGCCCCGCGGTGGGCGCCGCCACCGATCCTTCCAGTTGCGCGAACATGGTCTGGTAGTCGATCCGATCGCGCTCGTCGGGCTCGCGCCGCGCGGCGATGTAGGGCGGCAGTGGCATCGCGCCGCGTTCGTCCACCGCTTGGTCGAGCACGGGTCCGTGGAAGGCGAAGGCCAGGGTCACTTCACCGCCCTCGCCTTTCGCTTCGACGGTGGCGTCGAGCTGGCCGAGGAAACAGACCTTGCCCTCGTCGCCGAAGCGCACGACGTCGCCGGGCGCCAGCCGCTTTGCCGGCTTGACGAAGGCGCGCCAACGCGCGCCGTCGAGGCGTTGGTGCAGCGTCGCCTCGATCACCGGCTCGGCGCCGCGACCAAGCCGCCGGCCGCGCAGGCGTGCCGGGATCACCTTGGTGTCATTGACCACCAGGGCATCGCCGGGCCGCAGCAAATCGGGAAGGTTTTGGACACTACGATCCTTGAACTGCGGCTGCTGGCCGGGATGCACGACCAGGAGCCGCGCCGCGTCACGCGGCGTCACCGGGCGCAGCGCAATGCGATCGGGCGGCAGCTCGAAATCGAACAGGTCGGTGCGCATGCCCCTTCATAGCGGCGCGGATATCGCCCGCAACCGCTCGGGAGCATAGAACCGAGACACGAGTACTTGTGAGATCGACCTATGGGGTGGGCGGATAGGGGTCGAGGCCGTAGGTCCACGCCGGCGAGGCGTCGCCGTTTTCGTCCACCCGCAAGACCTGGGTCTCCTCGCCGTTCTCCCCGAGCTTATGCGCCGCGTCGATGGCGAACAGCATCGCTTCGCGCTCGCTCTGATACGGTCCGAATTCCTCACCATTGAAGGTGATGAACCAGGCGTCTTCCTGACGCATCACCAGATAGCGTGTGCGCGATGCGCCGACGACAAGCGCCGTCACCCGCGCATCGTCATGAAGGTGAGGTCGAGCCATCAATCTCCCCTATCTCATCCCAAGTCGGGAGTAACGCGCCCCATCCCGGCTTGTTCCGGCCGCGGTGCAGATTTTGTTCGATAAAGGTCGCGTAAAGCGCGCCGACGACGCGGCCTGTGAATTTCCAGCCGGCGTCAGCGATTTCCATGCCCTGCCGTCAAACGACGTTCACACGTGCGCGCTATGGAGTGCACAACCAACGAAAAACAGGGAGAGGCCGATGGGTCCGGTCATGGTCAGGTGCCCGAAGACGGGATCGAGCATCCGGACGGGCATCGTCACCGATCGCAAGAGCTTCAACGCCACGCCGGTATTCTTCGGGCGTGTACACTGTCCGATCTGCCGCACCGTGCACGAATGGTTCGCCAAGGACGCCTGGGTCGGCGACGCCGAGCCTGCGCCGCAGCCGCATCTGAAGAAGATCGCTTGAGGTCAGCTTCGTTGGAAGTGCCGAATCGTAATGGGACTGCTTCTTGAGATGCGTGTCCCGGATGCGGTGCGGCGCTGCGCCCGGGACACGTGGAACGAGCTAAGCGCTCATCTTGGCCGAGACGATGCGGTCGGGATCGGCCACGGGCTCGCCGCGCTTGATCTTGTCGACGTTGGCCATGCCATCAGTCACCTCGCCCCAAACGGTGTATTTGCCGTTGAGGAACGGCGCGTCAGCGAAGCAGATGAAGAACTGACTGTCGCCCGAATCCGGATTCTGCGCCCGCGCCATGGAGACCGTGCCGCGGCGATGGGGCTCGCTATTGAACTCCGCCTTGAGCTTCTTGCCGGAGCCGCCGGTGCCGGTGCCGAGCGGGCAGCCGGTCTGCGCCATGAAGCCGTCGATGACGCGGTGGAAGGCGATGCCATCGTAGAAGCCCTCGCGCACCAGCTCCTTGATGCGCGCCACATGGCCGGGGGCGAGGTCGGGCCGCATGCGGATCACTACATTGCCCTTGGTGGTCTCGAGGGTGAGGGTGTTGTCGGCGTCGGTCATGGGGCGTTCTCCGCCTGTTTGAGTTTGCGGTCGTCGATGAAGCGCATGGTGAACGGCCGTCCCGCCACCGCGTTCCCGAGCGCATCGGTGAACGGCAGCGAGGCGCAGCGCTCGAGCATCTGCGCCACCGCAATGCGATAAGCGAGCCGCTCGTCGTCGGTGGCACCGGCGGTCTCGAACGTGATCCGCGGCTTCCCGAACAGCTCGCCATTGCGCCGGAAGGCCATCTGCACGGTGATCTGCATGCC
>JBKPUA010000226.1:0-14811 GCA_046735815.1 Pseudomonadota bacterium | reverse complement strand
GCGGATCGTACCGGGCGCCGCCTTGGCGGGATCGGTTGCACCCATGATCTCGCGATATTTCGCGATCGCGTTCTCGCCTTCGAGCACCTGCACGACCACCGGTCCGGAAATCATGAACTCCACCAGCTCGCCAAAGAACGGCCGGTCGCGATGGACCGCGTAGAAGGTCTCGGCCTGCTCGCGGCTGATGCGCACGCGCTTTTGCGCGACGATGCGCAGACCCGCCTGCTCGATCAAGGCATTGATCGCGCCGGTCAGGTTGCGAGCGGCAGCATCGGGTTTGATGATCGAAAAGGTACGCTCGATCGCCATTGGACCTGCTTCGGAAAGGGAGGACGGTGAGAGCCCGATCGCCGCGGCTTATAGCGGCCGTCAGGGAACGCGGCAAGGCATGCGCGCACACGAGCGCCCCGGTTGGCGACCGCCACGCCTTGTAAATTTGCTGGTATCTTGAGCTGATCCGTCAGACCAGCGCGATGAGGCGTACAGGTCCTCCAGTCGCGCCCTTCACCTTCGCCAGTCCCACCACCAGCGTCGCGCCGGATGCCGGCACCTTGTCCAGATTGGCGACGTTCTCCAGCCCCCAACGGCCAGACGGCAGCCACGCATAGTGAACCTTGAAATCCTTCGAGGGACCATGATCGAGCGAGAGCGTATCGACCGCCAGGCCGAGAATCTTACGCTCCTTCATCAGCCATTCGGCCGCCTCCGGACTGAAGCCGGGGAAGTGGAACACGCCTGAGCTGTCCTTGCCAGTGAACTTGGCCGCGTCTGCCACGTGTTGCGCCCAGCCCGACTGCATCGCCACGCAGCAATTGTCGGGCAGCCGACGGTGCTGCTTCTCCCAGGCGACGAGGTCTTCGCGCGTGAGCAGGTAGTCGGGATTCTGCGCCGCCTTGGCGGCCACATCGATCACTGCGAGCGGAACGACGAGGGTGTCCGCCGGAATCTTGTCGGCGGTCGGACCGGATTCCGAGAAGTGGATGGGTGCATCGAGATGCGTGCCGGCGTGCTCGATGATGCGCCACCAATACAGATTGAACCCGTCCTTCTTGAAATCGAATTTCTTCTCCATCTCGATTCCCGGCACGCCGAAGAAGGTCGGAAAGTCGGCCGACATGGTGTGGGTCAAATCGACCGTGGTGCTGAACCTGCGCCGCGGCGCGGCGTCAGCCATATCCGGCGCAATCGCGGCGGCGGCGAAACCTGCGGCCGCCGCCCCCTTGAAGAAGCCGCGGCGCGACAATGCCTGCCGCACCGCTTCCTGACATCCGGGAACGCACATCGAAACCTCCATCCTCTCGGCCGCGCCCACTGCGAGATTGACGCCGTCCATAGCGGCGCGCAACTACCACACTTGCCGGCGGCGCGGCTCGCCGGTTATAGCGCCGGCATGCTCGACATCAGCGACGTCACCTATCGGATCGGCGGGCGCACCCTGCTCGATCACGCATCGATTGTGGTGCCGGCCAGCGCGCGCGTAGGTCTCGTGGGCCGCAACGGCAGCGGCAAGACCACGCTGTTCCGCATCGTCTCCGGCGAGATCACGCCCGAACAGGGAGAGGCGCGCGTGCCGCCGCGCAGCCGCATCGGCCGGCTGGCGCAGGAGGCGCCCGATGGCGCGCAGAGCCTGCTCGCAACCGTGCTCGCGGCCGATACCGAGCGCACGCAACTGCTGGCCGCGGCGGAGCGGGAGCGCGAGGGCGCGCGCATCGCCGAGATCCAGTGCCGGCTCGCCGATATCGGCGCTCATTCGGCGCCGGCGCGCGCCGCTGCCATCCTCGCCGGCCTGGGCTTTTCCGAGGCGGAGCAGCAGCGCCCCTGCGCCGAGTTCTCCGGCGGCTGGCGCATGCGGGTCGCGCTCGCCGCCACGCTGTTTGCCGAGCCCGACCTGCTGCTGCTCGACGAGCCGACCAACTATCTCGATCTCGAAGCGACGTTGTGGCTCAAAGAGCACATCGCGCGCTACCCGCGCACGGTCATCGTCATCAGCCACGACCGCGATCTGCTCGACAACGCCGTCGATTGGATCCTCCACCTCGAGGCTGGCAAGCTCGCGCTCTATCGTGGCGGCTACAGCGCGTTCGAGCGGCAGCGGCGCGAGCGTCAGGCGCTCGATCTCAAGCTCGCCAAGAAGGTGGAGGCCGAGCGCAAGCGGTTGCAAGCCTTCGTCGAGCGCTTCCGCGCAAAGGCCACCAAGGCGCGCCAGGCGCAGTCTCGCATCAAGCTGTTGGCCAAGCTCGAGCCGGTCGCGGCCGTGATCACCGAGGAGGTCCGCGCCATCGAGATTGCGCCGCCGGCCAAACCGCTGGCGCCACCCATCATCGCGCTTGATGACGTCGCCGTCGGCTACGAGCCGGGCCGCCCGGTGCTGCGTCGCCTGTCGCTGCGCATCGACGATGACGACCGCATCGCGCTCATCGGCGCCAACGGCAATGGCAAGTCGACTTTGCTGAAGCTCTTCGCCGGCCGGCTTGCACCCATGTCGGGGCAGATGACGAAGCCGCAACGGCTCGAGGTGGGCTATTTCGCCCAGCATCAGCTCGATGAATTGAGCGCCGACGACAGCGCCTATGCGCATCTGCGCCGGCGCCTGCCCGATGCGCCGGAGGCGCGCCTGCGCGCGCGTGCCGGCGCCATGGGTTTTCCGCAAGCGCTCGCCGACACGCCCGCCGGCCAGCTCTCGGGCGGGGAGAAGGCGCGGCTGCTGCTCGGTCTTGCCAGCTCGGCAGGACCGCACCTCCTCGTGCTCGACGAACCGACCAATCATCTCGATATCGACGCCCGCTCCGCGCTGATCGCGGCGCTCAATTCTTATCCCGGCGCGGTGATCCTGGTGTCCCACGATCGCTACCTGATCGAGGCTTGCGCCGAACGCCTGATCCTGGTCGCCAACGGACAAGCGGTGCCATTCGATGGCGATCTCGACGATTATCGCGAGCTCGTGCTGACGGAACGCGACGGACGCGGCAAGAATACGGGTCGCGATCAGCGCGATCCGGCGCGCGCTTCGCGCGCCGACATGAGGCGCGCAGCCGCCGAGAAACGCGCCGAGCTCGCGCCATTGCGCCGACGCATCGTCGAGGCGGAAGCCACCATCGCCCGCCTCAATGCGGAGATTGCGCGCATCGACGCGATGCTTGCGGGCTCGGGGCTGTTCGCACGCGATCCGGCCAGGGCCGCAGCGCTCGCCAAGGCGCGCGCCGATGCTGCCGGCGCGCTCGCGAGCGCGGAGGAGCAATGGCTCGAAGCGAGCGCGCACCAGGAATCAGTGACCAGAAGTCAGTAATCAGAGGGTCCGCTGACTTGCGACTACTGACCTCTGATTACTGACACCTAAGTGCCGGCGGGTTTTTTCGCGGTCGGCTTCTGGGACTTGGCGGGTGCCGGCGGCGGACCGGGCGGGCGCTCGACCGAGACGAGGCGGCCGGCCGCAAAGCGATAAACGCCCGGCGACGGGCCCTGGACATAGGTGAAGACCGCCGTGCGCTCGCCGCGCTCGTTAGCGCTGAGGTCGAACTTTTCAACCGGACCCGCCCGCCGCACGACCTCGCATTCCGTCATCTGCAAGGCGATGCCGCCGGCCGCGGGTGCGCCACCACCGCCCGCTGTCGAATCGGCCGAGGTCCCGGCTTGCTCCGAAGCGGCGGGGCATTGTCCGTCTCGATTGATGAGATCCGCGGCGGTCACCGGCCGCTGCCCAAGATCGTTCTTTCCAGCCGAAAACGTCGCCCAGTCCGGCTTGCGCATCAGGGTTTCGGGCTTCGGGGCGAGTGTCAGGTTGTTTAGGCTGAGATCCGACGAGCAGCCGCCGAGCGCCAGCACGAGCGCCGCCATCGCCAATGCGTGCAAGACCATTCGGTTCGCTCGTTGCATCGCCCATGCCCCGAACTGCCACCACCGGCCCGGCTGGGCCCGCGGGGATTTTGCGCCAGCAGCATGACTTTGATCAATAGGGGTTTTTGCCCTTGAGCGTGGCGATCTTGGGGCACCCTGTGGGTAGCCGGGAGGAACCGCGCGGCGGGGGCGAATCGAGGCACGGCGGGTTTCGCCGCTCGCGCCGGCGGCGACGACGGCGCTATCGCAGCGCCGCCTACGGTGCCTCAGACGCACAGCAAGCACCCAGCGACCCACAGGACCAGGAAAAACATTGCCAAGAAGGCCGGCAAGCTTGCGGCCGGCACGCTGCGCTCGATCACAAGCCCGATCAAATAGGCGATCACATCGCCGGTGATGATCAGCGCGAGATAGACCAGAAGCAGCGACATTGGCTTGGCTGGTTCCCTTGACGCTTTCGCGGCCGGCCAGTTGAAATTCCAATACTTTTTGCGCTGGCTGCGACGGTCGCGGACCGGCACATGATGCGGCAAAGGTCGATGCCATCGGGCCTGCCTTGTGCCCAAATTCCGCGCCGAATCCCTTTCACCGTTGCGCAAATATCACAGCCATTTGCTGCGAGACGCGCTAAGGTGACTTTACCAGTCGAGACGACTCCAACTGGTCTAACGGGGAACCTTGGGGGGCCTAGCGATGAAAAAGTTCTTACTCGGAAGTGTGGGGCTTGCGGCGATGCTCGCTGGGCCTGCAATGGCAGCAGACATGCGGGTGGCGCCTCTGCCGCCGCCCGTGGCGTATTATGATTGGTCCGGTGCCTATATCGGCGGCAACGTCGGCGGCGTGTGGTACGACCAGACGCGCACGTATACGGGAGCTCCCCCGTTCGTTGGTCCCGCCTTCAACCAGACCACCCACGACAGCGATGGCATCTTCGGCTTCCACGCTGGCGCGCAGTGGCAGTGGGGCGCCTGGGTGCTGGGCGTGGAAGCGGCGCTGAGCGCCTGCTTCGATGAATGCCGCAGCTACACCGGCGTGCTGCCCACACCGCCGTTCACCGCCAACCTCACGCACGAGCACAAGATGACCAACCTGTTCACGGTCGGTCCGCGGCTCGGTTACGCCTGGGATCGCTGGATGGTCTTCGTCACCGGCGGCGGGGCTTCGGCCACGCTGAAGGGACAGAGCTGCTCGAACGTCACCGGCCTGTGCGGCGTGACGAGCTCCAACGGCGCCACGCGCGACAAGTGGGGCTGGTATGCCGGCGGCGGCTTCGACTACATGGTCCACAAGGGCTCGCTGGTCGATGTGATCCTCGGCGTCGAATATCAACACTACGACGTCGGCAACAAGAACGCCTTCTGCGGCGCGCTTGACTGCGGCGTGGCGAGCGCAGGACCCTACGATCTGAGCACCACGGGCGACCTGGTGCGCGCGCGGCTCACCATCAAGACCCAGGGCTACGGCTTCCTGTGGGCAGGCCCCGCTCCGGCCTACTGAGCAGCGCAAGTCTTAACGATGCACAAGCCCCGGGCCAACGCCCGGGGCTTCTTCGTTGCGCCTGGAGCGCCGACAGCGAATCGCATCAAGCGCCCGCTCGGTCGATTCGGCATCGAAGCTGCGGCGCAGCCCAAAAATACATTTGGAGCCGAGCGCGCGTGAGCGGGCGGGTTCGATATCTTCAGCCGGCGATTCCCACGACCAGGCGCGTCCGTTGGGTGCGCTACCAGTCAAAAAGCCAATCGCGCTCTGCGCCTGCAATGCCGATCAAGCGATGCCCACGCGCCTCAGGCCGCTCGATCGGCACTGTCTCTGTGGTCAAAACACTGAATCCCTCTCGACGTTGCGCAAATATCACAGCCAACGCACTTGGAACCTGTTAAAAACACACAACTGAGATCCTTAACGGGGGGTTCAAATGAAAAAGCTCTTACTCGGAAGTGTGGGGCTTGCGGCGATGCTCGCTGGGCCTGCAATGGCGGCAGACATGCGGGTGGCGCCTCCGCCGCCGCCGGTCGCGTATTATGATTGGTCGGGTGCCTATATCGGCGGCAACGTCGGCGGAGTGTGGTACGACCACACGCGCTCGTATACGGGCGCTCCTCCGTTCATTGGCCCGGCCTTCAATCACACCACCAGCGACAGCGATGGCATCTTCGGCTTCCACGCCGGCGCGCAGTGGCAGTGGGGCGCTTGGGTGCTGGGCGTGGAAGCGGCGCTGAGCGCCTGCTTCGACGAATGCCGCAGCTACACCGGCGTCCTGCCGACGCCGCCCTTCGTCGCCAACCTCACGCACGAGGAAAAGATGACCAACCTGTTCACGGTGGGTCCGCGCCTCGGCTATGCGTGGGATCGCTGGCTGGTCTTCGTCACCGGCGGCGGCGCTTCCGCTACGTTGAAGGGGCAAAGCTGCTCGAACGTTACCGGCTTGTGCGGCACCACGATCGACAACGGCCAGACGCGCGATAAATGGGGCTGGTATGCCGGCGGCGGCTTCGACTACATGGTCCACAAGGGCTCGCTGGTCGACGTGTTGCTCGGTGTCGAATATCAACACTACGACATCGACAACAAGCAGGCCTGTTTCTGCGCTTCAGGACCCTACGACCTGAGCACCAAGGGCGATCTCGTGCGCGCGCGGCTCACCATCAAGACCCAGGGCTACGGCTTCCTGTGGGCGGGCCCCGCTCCGGCCTACTGAGCAACGCAAGCTTCAACGATGCACAAGCCCCGGGCCAACGCCCGGGGCTTCTTCGTTGCGCCCGCTCGAGTCGCGCGGCGGCGGACCGGTCAGCCCATGCGCTGCCAGCGCCCCTGCTCGTCGGTCTGCCAATAGGTGACTTCAAAGCCTTGTGCCTTGCCCTCGCTCCAGCGCGCGCGCGCCGCGGCAACCGCGTCGGGATCCTCGCCGTCGAAGAGGAGCACGATACGCTGATAGGCTGTGGCATCCGCCGGCACCGGCGCGCCGTCGATGAGAAACCGCACGGCCGCGCCATTGGGATTGTCGTCGCGGACCGTGAGCACCACCGGCTGCTCGGACACGGTGGCCTCACGCCAGGTGCCGTGCGGGAGAAAGCTGTCGTCGCGGAAAGTCCACAGATGGGCATCGAGCGCCTCGATGCGCTCCTCTGCCGCCTGCACGACGACGCGCCAGCCGCGCTCGAGCGACTTTTCGATCAAAGTGGGAAGCACGCGCTCCAGCGGCTGGCGCTGCAGATGGTAGAATAAAATTTCGGTCATCGCGGACGCACGCAGGTCCGATTTGGCTGCTCCGGCTTCACCTCTCGTAATACTCCGCCACCAGCCGGTCCAACAGCCGCACGCCGAAGCCCGAGCCCCAACTGCGGTTGATGTCGGTCTGCGGCGATCCCATGCCGGTCCCGGCGATGTCGAGATGCGCCCACGGCGTCTTGTCAACGAAGCGCTGCAGGAACTGCGCCGCGGTGATGGAGCCGGCATGGCGGCCGCCGGTGTTCTTCATGTCCGCGAATTTCGAATCGATCATCTTGTCGTATTCCGGTCCCAACGGCATTCGCCACACGCGTTCCCCGACCTCGTTGCCGACCTTCACCAGCCGCTCGGCAAGCCTCTCGTCATTGGCGAACAGGCCGGCATATTCCTGCCCGAGCGCCACGATGATGGCACCGGTCAAGGTGGCGAGATCGATCATGAATTTCGGCTTGAACTGCTTGTTCACGTAGTGCAGCACGTCGGAGAGCACGAGCCGGCCCTCGGCGTCGGTATTGATGATCTCGATGGTCTGTCCCGACATCGAGGTGACGATGTCGCCCGGCCGCTGCGCCTTGCCGTCGAGCATGTTCTCCACGATCCCGATCGCGCCCACCGCATTGACCTTCGCTTTGCGGCTCGCGAGCGCATGCATGAGGCCGACCACGCAGGCCGCCCCCGCCATGTCCCCCTTCATGTCCTCCATCCCGCCGGCGGGCTTGATCGAGACGCCGCCGGTATCGAAGCAGACGCCTTTGCCGATGAAGGCAATTGGCGCCACGCCGCGCTTGCCGCCGTTCCAGCGCATGATCACGGTACGGCTCTCCCGCTCCGAGCCCTGACCTACGCCGAGCAGCGCGTTCATCCCGAGCTTCTTCATGTCCTTGACGTCGAGCACGTCGATCGCCACGCCGACCTTCTTGAGGCTGCCGGCGCGGCGGGCGAATTCCTCCGGATAGAGCACGTTCGCCGGCTCGTTCACGAGGTCGCGCGCAATTGCGACGCCGCCCGCCACGGCGGCCAGCGGCGCGAACGCCTTCTCGACCGCGCCGGCCGACGCCACTGCCACGGTGACAGTGATCTGGCCCGGCTTCTCCTCGCCTTCCTTGCGTTTGGTCTTGTAGTGATCGAAGGCATAGGCGCGCAGTTGCACGCCAAGCGCGAGGTCGGCGAGCCGATCGGGCTTGATGGCGCCGCCCGGCAGATCGGCAACGATGGTCGCTTCTCCCGCCGCCGGCACCTTGCCCATGGCAATGCCGCCGAGCTTGACGAAATCCTGCCCCTTGAGGCCGCGTGCCTTCCCGACCCCGATGACGATCAGGCGCGGCACGTCGAGACCTGCCGGCGCGACGATGTCGAGCGCCGCTGCGTTCTTACCCTTGAACCTGTCGGCCGCCGCCGCCCGTGTGATCAGATCCCCGGTCGGCTCGATGATCCGGCGCGCAGCGGAGCTGAATTTGAGGCCCTCTTCGCAGAACAAGATGAGAACGCCCTTGGGAGGCGCGGTAAGCGGGGCAAATTCGAGCTTCAGGGCGCCGGACATGACGGTTCGTCCTTTCAATTGAATTTTCGCCGAGGCGGAGGCCGGTCCGACCGCGTGCCGAATCGCAAGAGCGGCGCGCCCTCAGTACCGCCGAGGGGTTTCCACCTGAGCCTGGAAGCGCGCTGAAGACGCGCAGCGGGGCGACAGATATGACCCGGCTTGCCGTGCCGTGCAAAGCCCCTCCCGTGCGTCCGCCCGGAGCGCGGCACGGGGGCATGCCCGCAAGTCCCTGTGGCCGCCGAGCAACGCGCCCGAGATTAACGTTTTATTGTGCATGCTCAAAGGCTTTGCCTTGGCCCAGCCACTTTGTTGCTCGATCACATACAGGCTACAAAGGAGATCGCTTTTACCGTTGGGATGCCGCTGGGGGCATGGGGCCCGGCGCACCAGGGATTGCCGCGAGCGGGGACGCGTAAGTCGGATGGGGTCCATCGGCCGGTATATTTTCCGCACCACCTTCGGTGCGTTCCTGGTGATTTGCGCCAGCGTGACCGCGCTGATGTGGATCACCCAGGCGTTGCGCGACATCGACCTGATGACCAATCAGGGCCAGAGTATCTTCGTCTTCATCGGCATCACCGGCCTAATCATCCCCCTCCTGGTCCTGATCATCGCGCCGATCGCGCTGATGATCGCGGTCGCCCACGTGCTCAACAAGCTCGGCAACGACTCCGAGCTCATTGTGATGAACGCGGCCGGCATGCCGCCGTGGGTCCTCTTCCGCCCCTTTCTCGCCGTCGGGATCGTGGTCTCGCTGCTGGTGGCCGCGATCAGCATCTACGTCTCGCCGTGGGGGCTACGCGAGTTGCGGCGCTGGGCGACCGAGGTTCGCGCCGATCTCGTCTCCAACATCGTGCAGCCCGGCCGCTTCAGCAAGCTCGAAGCCAATCTCACGCTCCACATTCGCGAGCGGCGGCCGAACGGGCAATTGCTAGGCATCTTCATCGACGACCAGCGCAACCCGAAGGAGCGGGCCAGCATCCTCGCCGAGAACGGCGATATCGTAAAGAACGAACGCGGCTTGTTCCTCGTGCTGCAGAACGGGACCGTGCAACGGCACGAGATCGGACAGCGCGATCCCACCATCGTGCTGTTCAACAGCTACGGGTTCGACTTGTCCGGGTTTGCGAACGGCAGCAATCAGGTTCTGAAATATTCGGTGCGGGAACGCTATCTATGGGAGCTTTATGATCCGACCCTGACCAACACCTTGTTTGCCGATGAGCCGGATCAGATCCGCGCCGAATTTCACGATCGGGTCACGGCACCGCTCTACCCGCTCGCCTTCGTCGTCATGACCTACGCCTATCTCGGCGCACCGCGCACCACGCGACAGGGTCGAACCATGTCGTTGATGGGTGCGATCAGCGTGGTGGCGGCACTGCGCGGCTTGGGCTTCGTTGGGATGATCGCCGGTGTGCACACGCCGATCGTCCTGGTGCTTCCGTATCTCGCCCTCATTGCGGCATTCGTGCTGGGCTACCTCGCCATCTCGCGCGGAATCATCATCGAGCCGCCGGCCTTCCTCACCAATTCGATCACCGCGCTGATCGAGCGCATCACCCAGCGCACCAACGCGCTGATGGGGCATGCGTCATGATCACGGGGACGCTGTCGCGATATTTCGGATGGCGCTTCCTGTCCGCGGTGCTGGCGGTGTTCGCGGGCACGCTGGTGCTGACCGCGATGATCGACTTTCTCGAGCTGATGCGGCGATCCGCGGACATCAAGGACGTCTCGGCTCTCCTGATCGCGCAGATCACGCTGTTTCGCGTGCCCTTCATCACCGAGCGCGTGATGCCGTTCGCCGTGCTCGTTGGGGCGATGTTCTGCTACTTGAACCTGTCGCGGCGGCTGGAGCTCGCGGTCGCGCGAGCGGCCGGAATTTCGGCTTGGCAGTTCATCGCGCCGGCCATCATGATTGCCGCCTTGATCGGGGTCGCGTTGACGACGATCTACAATCCGATCTCGGCGAGCCTGCGCGAACTATCGACCCGACTCGAAAACGATCTGTCCGGTCGCGACCAAAGCTATCGCAGCGGCGGCAGCAGCTTCTGGATCCGCCAGCGCACCGAGGAAGGCCAAGCCGTCATCAACGCCAAGTCGAGCCGCCAGCAGGGCATCGAGTTGGGCGGCGTGAGCGTTTTCCGGCTCGACCCCTCCGGCCAGTTCCGTGATCGCATCGAAGCCAAGAGCGCGACGTTGGAGCAGGGTTATTGGCGGCTTGAGGAGGTCCGCTTTTATGCCAGCGGCGTCGCGCCGACGGAGCGCGAGGCCTATCGGCTGAGGACCAGCCTCACCCCTGAGCAGGTCGGGGAAAGCTTTGCGACGCCGGAGACCGTGCCGTTCTGGCAACTGTCCTCCTATATCGACTCTGCGGAGAAGGCGGGCCTCGCCGCCGTCGGCTATCGGCTGCAGTATTATCAACTGCTGGCGCAGCCGTTCTATCTCATCGCCATGGTGCTGCTGGCCGCCTCGGTGAGCCTGCGCCTCTTCCGCTTCGGCGGCGTACAGAAAATCGTGCTGGGCGGTATCGGCGCGGGTTTCGTGCTCTACGTCATGGCGAAAATCACCGGCGACTTGAGCAAGGCCGGACTGATGGCCCCGTTGGGCGCGGCGGGATTGCCGCCCGCGGTCGGCGCCGTGACCGGGCTGATTGCGCTCCTCTATCAGGAGGACGGGTGATGGCGCGGCCGAGCACCCGTCCTCGATCTTCGCGCCGCGGCACCTGGTGCGGCGCGTTGCTCGTTCTTGCGGCCGCCGTCGCGCTCCTCGCGGGCCCGACCGGGGCACCGCCCGCGCGCGCCCAGATGATGGTGACCTTCCCGCCGGTGCCCAAGCCGCCGCCCAGACCCGCACGCTCCGATGACCAGATGCTGGTTCGCGCCGAGGAGATCAACTACGACTACAGCAACGAGCGCGTCTCCGCCGTCGGCAACGTCCAGCTCTATTACGGCAACTCGACGCTGGAAGCCGATCGGGTGATCTATGACCAGAAGACCAAACGCCTGCATGCCGAAGGCAACGTGACGCTCACCCAAGAAGACGGCACCGTCACCCACGGCGAGATCATGGATCTCAGCGACGACTACCGCGACGGTTTCGTCGATTCGCTGCGCCTCGACGCGCCCGAGCAGACCCGCTTTGCGGCGACGCGCGCCGAGCGAACCGAGGGCAACTACACCGTCTTCCACAACGGCGTCTATACCGCCTGCCAGCCATGCCAGGACAATCCGACCAAGCCGCCGCAATGGCAGGTGAAGGCGGCGCGGATCATTCACGATCAGAACGAGAAGATGCTGTACTTCGAGGACGCGCGCCTCGAATTCCTCGGCGTCCCGATGGCCTATATGCCGTACATGTCGGCGCCGGATCCGACCGTGAAGCGCAAGACCGGCGTGCTGACCCCGACTTTCGGCTCGGGCACGGTCTATGGGGTGAGCGCGACGGTGCCGTACTACTTTGCGCTCGCCCCCGACTACGACTTCACCTTCGCGCCCATGATTACGAGCAAGCAGGGGCCGCTGCTGCAGGGCGAGTGGCGCCAGCGGCTGCTCACCGGCTCCTACACGATTCGCGCCACCGGACTTTTCCAGGCCGACAAGGACGTCTTCATCCAGGACGGCGTCAAGACGCCAGGCTACCTCGACTGGCGCGGCAGCGTGCAATCATGGGGCCAGTTCAATCTGTCGGACAAATGGGTCTGGGGCTGGGACGGGACGCTGCTCTCGGACAAGACCTATCTGCAGGATTACGGGCTGATCAGGAGCACGTCGATCACCAGTTTGATGGGCTTCGTCACCCCCGACTACGCGCTCTCGCAAATCTATCTCGCGGGGCGCGGCGACCGCAGCTATTTCGAAGCGCGCGCGATGTACTTCTACGGATACTCCGCGGCCGACGACCAGACTCAACTCCCCGTCGTGCATCCGGTGATCGATCACGATTACGTCTTCAAGAACCCGATCTTCGGCGGCGAGCTGAGCTTCCACAACAATCTGATCAGCCTCAGCCGCGAAAACGCCAATTTCGACCCGATCACACAGAATGCACTCAACACCGGCCTGTGCGCGCTCACCAGCGCCGACCCCGCGCGCGTGAATGCGAGCAATTGTCTGCTGCGCGGCGTCCCGGGCAATTACACGCGCGCCTCCACCGAGTGGAATTGGAAACGCACGGTCATCGACCAATATGGGCAGATGTTCACCCCCTTCGTCAGCGTGCGCGGCGATTTCGCCGACATGACCATCGCCGATCAGACGGGCGTGTCGAATTATATCAGGACCGGCCAGACCGACATCGGGCGTGTGATGCCGGTCGCGGGCGTCGAATACCGCTACCCGCTCATCAACGTGCAGTCCTGGGGCACGCAGACGGTCGAGCCGATCGCGCAGCTCATTGTGCGGCCGAACGAGACAGGCGTCGGCGCGTTTCCGAACGAGGATGCGCAGAGCCTGATCTTTGATGATTCGAACTTGTTCAAGGTGAACAAGTTCTCCGGCTGGGATCGCGCGGAGGGCGGCGGCCGCGCCAACGTGGGCGTCCAATACACTGCCCAGTTCAACCGCGGCGGCAACGTGAACGTTTTGTTCGGACAGTCCTACCAGCTGTTCGGGCAGAACTCGTTTGCGCTCGGCGGCACGAGCAATACCGGCCTCAACAGCGGCCTCGATACCGCGGCATCGGACTACGTGGCGCGCGCGTCGTATCAGCCGAATTCGACGCTGATGTTCACCTCGCGCTTCCGCCTCTCCGAGCAGGACTTCACGTTGCAGCGCACCGAGCTTGAAGCCGTCGCCGCCTTCGGACGCTGGACCACGACCCTCATGTACGGCAACTACGCGGCCCAGCCGTTGATCGGCTTCCTGAACCGCCGCGAGGGCATCCTCGGTACCGCGCGGGTGAAGTTGACTCCCAACTGGGTGCTGCTTGGTGGCGCGGGTTACGATCTCCACGCCAACCAGGTCTCGCAGACCCAGATCGGCGTCGGATACATCGACGACTGCCTCATCTTGGCCTTCAACTACATTACAAGCTATGCGTACAGCGGCAGCGTTTCGGTGAACCACAGCTATATGGCGCAGGTGACCTTGCGCACGCTTGGCGGAACGACCAACAGCGGTGCGGGAGGCACAGGGCTCGGAGGTGGGGCATTCGGCGGCACGCACTAACGCGTGCGCCGGGTTGGGGCGCCAGCAAGACACGAGGTTCGACTTCATTGCCGAAGGAAGCGGACGGTGTGACGATGTTAGACGGTTCCACGACATTCCCTAAGATCTTGGCTGCCGCCCTGGTCGCGCTCGGCGTCGCGGTGGCGGCAAACAGCGCCTGCGCCCAGCAGATAGTCGTCATGGTCAACGGCGAGCCGATCACGGCGCTCGACATCGAGCAGCGCAGCAAGCTCGTGCAACTGTCGACGCACAAGACACCCGTTCGCCAAGAGGTCATCGACGACCTCATCAACGAGAAGCTCAAGGTGCGTGAGGGCAAGCGGTGGGGCCTCGACGTCTCCAATTCCGAGGTTGATAACGCCTTTGCCTCGATGGCGGGCCGGATGCGGTTCACGCCGGACCAGTTGACCCAGCAGCTGGCGAAGTCGGGCGTCAACATCGCCACGCTCAAGGCCCGCATCAAGGCCGACCTCGTTTGGCCGCAGCTCGTGCGCGGCCGCTACCAGAGTAGCCTGCAGGTCGGCGAAAAAGACCTCCTCACTGCGATGGAATCGAAGCCCGAAGATGGCGTCGGCTACGACTATGCGTTGCGTCCGATCCTATTCCTGGTGCCGTCCGGATCGCCGGAAACCTTCGTCGAAGGGCGCAAGCGCGAAGCGGAATCCCTGCGCGCCCGCTTCCAAGGGTGCGACGACGGGCTGAACTTTGCGCGCGCGCTCAAGGACGTTGCCATTCGCGAGCAGGTCGTGCGCAGCTCGGCCGACCTTCCAGCGGAGCTGCGCAAGCTGCTCGAGGGCATCGAGGTCGGCCGCCTGACCCCGCCCGAAGTCACCAAATACGGCGTCGAGATGTACGCGATCTGCGCCAGGAAGGAGTCGGCATCCGACAATACCCCGGGCAAACGCCAGGCGCGTGAGAGCGTGATGGCCCAGCGCTTCGAGGAAAAGTCCAAGCAGTATCTGCAAGAGATACGCCGCAGCGCGATGATCGAATACAAGAAAGATTAGCTCGAATGGCGCGGCCTCTAGCGCTCAC
>JBKPUA010000225.1:0-8870 GCA_046735815.1 Pseudomonadota bacterium | reverse complement strand
GTTCTGGAAGGACTCGTCGGTCATCGCCTGCTGCGTGACCGCGTTGATGCGCTCGAGCAACGGCCGCGGCGTGCCGGCGGGAGCGAACACGCCGAAGGTCGTCTGCGCCAGCATGCCGGGCAATCCCGCTTCGATCGAGGTCGGAATGTCCGGTGCGCTCCTGACGCGCGTTTGCGAGTTCACCGACAGGATGCGCAGCTTGCCGGCACGATGGAGATCGAGAATCTGCGCGGTGGCGTTGGCGGAGAGCATGGGAATTTGCCCGCCGATGAGATCGCCGACCGCCTGGCCGATGCCTTTGTACGGCACGTGCACGATATCGAGACCGCCGGCGCGCTGCTTGAACAGCTCGCCGGCAAGGTTGGTGATCGAACCGTTGCCGGCCGATCCATAGGACAGCTTGCCCGGATTGGCCTTGGCGTAGTCGATCAGCTCCTTGAGCATGCGCACCGGTAGTGCCGGATTGATCACGATCGAGGTGGAGCTCAGGGCGAAGACGGCGATGGCGGAGAAATCCTTGACCGGATCGTAGGGCGGGTTGGCCATCACCGGCGTGATCAGGACGTGGGTGGTCGTGCTGCCGAGCAGGATGTTGTAGCCGTCGGGCGGCGCGTGGGCGATGTCGTTGGCGCCGATGAGGCCGCCGCCGCCGCCGCGGTTATCGATGACAATGGTGCCGAGTTGCGACTTGACCTTCTCCGCCCAGACGCGACCGATGACATCGTGCACGCCGGCCGGCACTGACGGGATGACCAGGCGGATCGGCCGCGCCGGGTAGTGCTCCTGCGCCAGCGCGGGCGCGCCGATCGTTATGGCGAGCGAAGCCGCGATGAGGCCGAACAGACGCGCATCCGCCCGTCGCATCGTGCTCCTCCCGCCGTTGTTGGTGTTGTTCGATGGTTGTTGCGACAGGACTTCTTATGAAAGCGGATGGATGCGCGGGTCAAGCCCGCGCATGACGAGCGGAAGATGTCGTCGGGAGTTGGCGAACTATTCCGAGCCGGCGATGCCGGCCTGTTGCACGGCCTTGCCCCAGCGCACGATCTCCGACTTGACGAAGGTCTGAAGCCCCTCGACCGGTGGATTGTCGAAGGGGAGCATGCCGAGCCTCGCGATCTCGCCCTTGACCTCCGGCAGCGCGAGAATTCCGGTCAGCTCGGTGTGCAACTTTTCAACGATGTCGCGCGGCGTTTTGCCGGGGGCGACCAGCATGTGCCAGCCGGGCAGGGCTCCGAATTCCGGTAGGCCGGCTTCGGCGATGGTCGGAACCTCCTGCAGCGCCGGGACGCGGCTGAAGGTCGTGACGCCGAGCGGCCGCACCTTGCCCGCTTGCAGCATTCCCATCGCGGGCGGGATGTCGCAGAACATCAGTGGAATGTGGCCGGCGACGACATCGTTCAGAGCGGGTGCGCTGCCCTTGTAGGGAACGTGGGTCATGGCGATGCCAGCGGTCGCCATCAGCAGCTCGGCATAGAGATGATGGGGGACGCCGGGCCCGACCGACGCGAACGAGAGCTGTCCGGGCCGCTCCTTGGCGTATTTGATCAACTCGCGCAGGGAATGGACCGGCAGCGACGGGTTCACGATCAGGATGAACGGCACGCGAGCAAGGCCCGCGAGCGGAACGAAATCGATCGTCGGATCGTAGGGCAGCTTCCTATAGAGCGTGACATTCGTCGCCATGGTGGAGCTCGGCGCCATCAGCAGCACGTAGCCGTCGGGGGCGGCCTTGGCGACGGCGCTTGCCGCAATGATCGTGCCTGCGCCGGGCCGGTTCTCGACCACGAAACTCTTGCCCAGCCGCTGCTCCAGCTTCTGGGCGAGCATGCGCGCGATGATGTCGGTGCTCCCGGCCGGCGTGAACGGCACCACGATGGTGACCGCGCGCGTCGGATAATCTTGCGCCCACGCGAACGGCGCGGCGGAAAGTTCCACCATGGCGGCCGCGGCAAGACACACGAATCTACGGCGAAGCAGCGTCATGACGAGTCCCCTCTGGATCGCTCGCAATCCGCCCAAGAGGAGCGGCGTTGGGAGGCAGGTGCTGATCGCACCGGGAACGGGACGCTTGATTTTTCGAGTGTTGTCCGCCTGCCGACGGCATTTTCGTTGCACGCGGCGATAAAAAGGGGGACTTCGGCACGTCCCCGCCTGATGCGGCAACCGGCGGGCAGGGTACCTCAGTCGGCCGCGCCTGGGGAGAGGCAGAGGGGCACACCAACGGGTTTCCGATCGCCCAAGTCCGCGCTAGTGCCCCGAACCCGAAGTTCGCGCATATCGTGCTGCGAATTCGACCGCGAACTTCGGGTTCAAAGGGGCACTAGAATCATAGAGTTGCTAGTGGTCCTCGATTCCGAAGTTCGCAAACGAGGGTGCCGCACAAATGATGCGAACTTCGGAATCGGACCACTAGCCGGCTCTTGACGAGGGGCTGCGCTTGCTAGACTTGAGGTTGGAGTCGGGGGCGGGGACGGGCACATCGAGAGCGGGCCAAGGACGCATGTCCGACACGCCATCGGAATTGACAGTGTCGCTCTGGCGCGGCGCGCGGCAGGGCCGCTACCAGACCTACAATGTGCCGCTGCGCGAAAATCAGACCGTGCTCGATGTCGTGACCTTCGTGCAGCGCCATCTCGACCCGACATTGTCGTATCGCTTTGCCTGCCGGGTCGGCGTGTGCGGCTCGTGCGCGATGACCGTGAACGGCCGGCCGCGCTGGACCTGCCGCACCCACGTGTCGCGCGTGGCCAAGGGCGGCCGTCTCGAAATCGGCCCGCTCGAGAACCTGCCGGTCATCAAGGACCTGGCGACCGACATGCGGGAGTTCTTCGAGAAGTGGCAGCGGGCGAGAGGCGCGTTCGTGCCGTCGAGGACGCGCGACGATACGATCGAACCGATCAGGCCCGACGGCCCGGCCCGCATAGCCGTCGATGCCGCGATCGAATGCATCAATTGCGGCATCTGCTACGCCGCCTGCGACACCGTCCGCTGGAATTCCGACTATCTCGGGCCAGCGGCGCTCAACCGCGCCTGGACGCTGGTGAACGACGCCCGCGATGCCGGCAATGCGGCGCGCCTTGCGGCCGTCGCCGCGGACGGCGGCTGCCACGCCTGCCACTCGCACCAGTCCTGCCAGGAGCACTGCCCGCAGGCGCTCAATCCGACCGCCTCCATCGCCGGCCTCAAGCGCCGCGCCATGGCCGCCTATCTCAGGGGCGAGATCAAGGCATGAACGTGCGTCTTTATATCTGGCAGCGCGCGACTGCGGCGCTCATGGTGCCGCTGGTGCTGCTCCACGTCGCGGTCATCTTCTACGCGACACGGCAGGGCATGACGGCCGCCGACATCCTGGCGCGCACGCGCGGCAGCATTGTATGGGCGTCGCTCTACGGCGCCTTCGTCGTCGCCGTCGCCATCCACGCCGCGATCGGCGTGCGCAACGTCTTGGCCGAGTGGTCGCCGCTCAACGATCGAATCGCTGGCCTGTTGGCGGTACCTTTCGGAATCTTGCTGCTCCTCCTCGGCCTGCGGGCGGTGGCGGCGGTGGTGCTGTCATGACGGCGCGGCATTTGAGCCATCGCCACAGCTTGCTCTGGGCGGCGGCACTGGTGCACCGGCTGTCCGGCGTGGCACTTGCGGTTTTCCTGCCGCTGCATTTCGTGACGCTGGGTCTCGCCATCGAAGGCGAGGCGCGGCTCGAGAGCTTCCTGCGCTGGAGCGACCAGCCGCTGGTGAAACTCGCCGAAAGCGGCCTCGTGTTCTTGCTGCTGGTGCACATGCTGGGCGGCTTGCGGCTGCTGGTGATCGAAAACCTCCCGTGGCGTGACGGACAGAAACAACTCGCAACCGTCGCGGCCGGGTTATCAGTCGTCGTCGCGTTCATCCTGCTGGTGCGCATGCTCTGACGATCGCAACAGCGCTGTCTCAGTCTCCCGTCGTGTGAAAGCAGATCACCAAAGGAAGGGCCCCTTCGTGGATTTTGTTTCGACGTTCCTCACAATCGCGGCAATCATTATCGGGCTCTTTGCCGCGTACAATTTGTTTCACTACATCCTCTATCTCTTGGCCACGCATCCAAAGGACGCACGAGATATCGGTCATGTGCTGAACGAGTTCGAGCAACGGCAACTTGTCGAGTGGGCGCCCAAGCTCGTCGATTTTCTCAAGCACGACGACGAGAACCGCACGTACGACGACGTGTTCGGCACGTATCGCAGTGAGAACGACAATTACAGCACCTGCGTCTTTCCACGCACGATCTTCGGGCACCCATATGAATCCGACTATGCGCTGCTCAAGCCGAAGCACGGCATGCGGTTCCTGGACCTCGGCTGCGGGTCGGGGGCCGCCGCCGACTATTTTGCCACTCGATGCAATGTCGAAATCCTGTGCGTGACCAATTCCGCCGCGCAGGCCGATATCTGCCGGCGAAAATTCAAGAAGTTCAACGGCCGCGTCCGAGTCGTGCTTTCGGATTTCGACCGCTTGGACCTCACGGAGGGGGACTTCGATGCTATCTATTCGTTCGAGTCGATCGGCTACACCAAGGATCTGGACGCTTGGTTGACCCGTTGCTGGCGTTCGCTCAAGCCCGGAGGGCAGCTCCTTATTCGCTCGCCGGGTGCCCTGGATGCGTGTCGTCGAGAGCATGACTATCGCAGCGTCACCGCATTCTTCGAGAATTGGCGCTACAATTTCCTCGGAGCCAATCTGCTTGTCTTCAAATTGCGCCGGCTCGGTTTCGATCCGATCCGATACCGACGATTGCCATTTTGGGCGTGGGGCCTGACGTACAACTTCTTTCAACACCTGCTGCTGTGGAAGTTCCGGCTGCGGATGCGGACCATGGTGGAGCTGGAGCGCATCATCTGGCGCACCTCCAAGGTCTTCGTGTTCGGCAACGGCTACAACATCGTGCTTGCCAGCAAGCCCCGTTCAGCCGCCGGGGTGCGCGAAGATTCCGGCGCGATCTCTGCCGAACGGAGACTTGCAGAAGTGAAACCCGGAGTGTAGGCCCCGATGTTATGATGAGGCCATGACCCTCGAGCGCCTCACGACCGACATTCTCATCCTCGGCTCCGGCGGCGCCGGGCTGTTCGCGGCGCTCCATGCGCACAAGGCCAATCCCGATCTCGACATCACCGTGGCCAGCAAGGGCCTGCTCGGCAAGTGCGGCTGCACGCGCATGGTGCAGGGCGGCTATAACGTCGCGCTCAATCCCGGCGACTCGGTCGAGCGCCATTTCATGGACACCATCGAGGGCGGCAAATGGCTGCCGCACCAGGAGCTGGCCTGGACCCTGGTCAGCACGGCGGTCGAGCGGGTGCGCGAGCTCGAGAACGAGATCGGCTGCTTCTTCGATCGCAATCCCGACGGCACGCTGCACGGCAAGGCCTTCGCCGGCCAGACTTTCGACCGCACGGTGCACAAGGGCGACCTCACCGGCATCGAGATCATCAACCGGCTGATGGAGCAGGTGTGGGCGCGTCCGATCCGCCGACTGGAGGAGCATCGCGCGGTCGCGCTCGTTCCCGCGACCGACGGCGCGCTCGCGGGCGTGCTGATGATCGACATCCGCACCGGCGCGTTTCGCTTCGTCGCGGCGCAGGCGGTGCTGCTGGCGACCGGCGCCGGGCCGACCATGTACCGCTACCACACGCCCTCCGGCGACAAGAGCATGGACGGGCTGGCGATGGCGCTGGGCTTGGGCCTGCCCTTGCGAGATATGGAGATGGTGCAGTTCCATCCCACCGGACTGCTCGCCGGGCCGGACACGCGCATGACCGGCACCGTGCTGGAGGAGGGGCTACGCGGCGCCGGCGGCCACCTGCTCAACGGCGCCATGCACCGCTTTATGAGTGACTACGACGACAAGCTCGAGCGCGCCACGCGCGACGTGGTCAGCCGTGCGATCTATGCCGAGATGAAGGCCGGCCGCACCACGCCGCACGGCGGCGTCTACATCAAGATGGGCCACCTCGGACCGGCGAAGGTGGCGAAGGAATTCAAGGGCATGGTGGACCGCTGCCGCGACTGTGGTTTCGACCTCGCCGGCGGCCTGGTCGAGGTGGTGCCGACCGCGCACTACTTCATGGGCGGCGTGATCTGCCGTGCGGATACCGCGACCGAGTGGCCGGGGCTGTTCGTCGCCGGCGAGGACGCGAGCGGAATGCACGGCGCCAACCGGTTGGGCGGCAACGGCGTCGCCAACTCGACCGTGTTCGGCGGCATCGCCGGCGACGTGATGCCGCGCTGGATCGCCGCCAATGGCGGCCACCGGCCACCTGACGAGGCGATGCTGGAGGCCGAGATCGGCCGCGCGCTCGCGCCCTTCGGGCGCAAGGGAGGAGACTTGAACCGCCTGCGCGAGCGGCTGCTCGATACCATGTGGGACGAGGTTGGCGTGGTGCGCGACGCGGCCGGTCTCGATCGCGGCCTCGCCACGCTCGATGCCATCGAGGCCGAGCGGTTGGCCACCGGCGTGGCCGACGGCGACCGCGCCTTCAACCTGACCTGGCACGATTGGCTCAATCTGCGCTCGCTTGTCGAAGTGAGCCGGGTCATTGCGCTCGCCGCCCGTAAGCGCGAGAATTCGCGCGGCGCGCACTTCCGGTCGGATTTTCCGGAACCGGGCGACCTCGCGACGTCGTTGTTCACGGTCGCGCGGCAGACCCAGAGCGGCGTCGAGATCAGCGAGCAGCCGGTCGAGTTCACCCATGTGCGGCCCGGCGAGACGCTGCTTTCGAACCAGGTCGCGGCCGAATAAGCGAGGCGAGCATGATCCCGCTGTCGATCATCCAGCGCACCGCCGAAGAGCTGATGGCCAAGGCGGCGATCGAAATCCCCGACGATTACCTTGCGGGGTTGCGCAAATGCGCCGACACGGAAAAGGGCGATCTCTCCGCCTTCGTCATCAAGGCCATGCTGGAGAATTACGAGGCGGCGAAGGAAGACCGCCGCGCCATGTGCGGCGATACCGGGTTGCCGCGCTGGTACGTCAAGCTCGGCAACGAGGCGGTGATCGAAGGCGGGCCGGTCGCGCTCGAGGCGGCGCTGCGGCGCGCGACCGCGCGTGCCACCACCGGCGTGCCGCTCAGGCCTAATCGCGTGCATCCGCTTTGGCGCACCGACCACAACAACAATGTGGGCATCGGCGCACCGGAGATCGAATATGCCTTTCATCCCGATGCCGACTGGCTCGAGCTCACCACCGTGCACAAGGGCGGCCTGTTCGGCTCCGACTACCGCATGCTGTTTCCCGGCGACGGCATCGAGGGCATCAAGCGCTTCTACCTCGACACGCTGATCGGCTTCGGTAAGCGCGGGCTTGCCTGCCAGCCCGCCATCGTCGGCGTCGGACTGGGCGGCTCGAAGGACGCCTCGATGGTGATCGGCAAGCAGGCGTCGTGCCTGCGTGTGGTCGGCTCGCGCCATCCCGATCCGAAGGTCGCCGCGCTCGAGGAGGAGCTCAAGGCGCTCGGCAACAGCATCGGCATGGGCGCGATGGGGTTCATGGGCACGTCGATGGTGGTCGATTGCCACATCGAGGTGGCCTATTGCCACACCGGCGGCATGCCGATGTCGGTGCACATGTTCTGCCTGTCCTCGCGCCGCGCCTGCGCGCGCATTTCGGCCGACGGCCGCGCCCAGTTCCGCACCGACCCGATGTGGTTCACCGATTACATGCGCCGCGAGACGGTCGAGTGGGAGCGGACGGCGGCGGAAGCTGCGGAGTAGGGCATGGCCTCACTCAAGACCGTCGAGCTTAAGCTTCCGGCGTCCACCCAGGATCTGAGCGGGTTGGAGATCGGCTCGGTCGCCTATCTCAGCGGTCGCGTGTTCACCGCGCGCGAAGGCGTCTACAAGCGTGCGATCGAGGACGGCGCCGGCATGCCGGCGTCGCGCGACGCGCTCGGGCTTGCGAATTTCCATTGCTCGCCGGCCGCCGCCGTCAATCCCGACGGCAGCCACACGGTGGGCGCCGTCACCGCCACTGCCTCGTTCCGTTTCGCAAAGTGGCTCGACGGCTGGTTCAAGCTTTCCGGCTGCAACATCATCATCGGCAAGGGCGGCATGACCTCGGAGGTCTATCGCCAATCCTTCGTTCCCAACGAGGCGATCTACCTCACCACGGTGGGCTACGGCACCGGCGCGCTGCTCGGCCGCGGCATAAGGCGCGTCGCCGGCGTCTACTGGCTCGAGGAGCTCGGGCTGGCGCAGGCGGTGTGGGTGCTCGACGTGGAAAAATTCGGGCCGTTCCTGGTGGAGAGCGATCTCGCCGGCAACAGCCTGTTCGAGCGCGAGAACGCCAAGATCGCGCCGGGATTGGAGAAGCTCTACGCCGGCACGCGCCCCGCCACCTTGCGCCGCTACGGCGAGACCGATGACAAGACGGAAGAGGTAATTTGATGGCTAGGGTGGTCAACGGCGGCTTCGTCGTTGCCTACCCGGGTGTCTTTGTCGCAGCTTCCGCGCCGCATCCAGCGATTCACGTTTTGCGAAGCCACCCCCTCACCGAAACGGGGCGTCTCCGCTGACTTCGCCGCTGCACCCGCGATGATTTCCGATTGCGAGGTGGCGCAGCAGCACGCGTTAGAGGTTGCTGCTATTTTCGCGTGCGACACGTGTGTTGGCATGGCCCAGTGTTGCGGGACGGTAAAAAGGAAACCGCGCTCACCAACGATACGGACAAGCCGGTTCGGTTCTTCCTCTGCGCAGTGGAATCGCTATAATCCTCCTGCCTCGCCCTGCCTTCGCCGGGGGAAAAGGCAGCCCTTGCGAGAAAGAACAAAGGGAGCCTTCGTGAGGAAGAGAGTTAAGGCCTCGTTTGATCCCAAAACATTTCTCGCCAAGGTGGGCGAGGGAAGAAC
>JBKPUA010000224.1:0-4909 GCA_046735815.1 Pseudomonadota bacterium | reverse complement strand
GGCCCGGCGGCATGCCACCGGCTGCGTGACGAGTCTTGTTTCCTCAGGCGCGAATCGCCGGCCGCGGGCGCGGCTAGCCGTGGCGCTCGTCGCGAGATGAGCGGATCAGCCCGCCTCGACTGCGATCGGAGCTTCGATCGTAAGCTCGCTGAAGTAGGGAAATCCGAGACCGACACCGAGCAGCCGGCGGCCCCGGCGCAAGGCCGCTCCAGCGGTGCGCGCCTCGAGCGCGGTGCGCGCAAGCGCCGGGATCTGGCGCGGCTGGCGCACCACCGAGCGCAATACGGCGAACACATCCGGCGTGCCGTCGTGGCGCAACCCGATCACCGCGGCCGGCGGCAACTCGCTGTGCACCGGGTCGATGACTGCACGGCAGGCGGCGAAAGGAATCCGATATGCCGCGGCGATGCGCGCAGCAATATGTGATTCGGTATCGACCGCTACGGCGCCGGTGCGGGCGTGCAGCCGGCGCTTCTCGGCCGGATCCGCCACCGTCGCATCGGCCCCGATGATGTCGGCGTGGACGGCGCCCGGAAGCGCCTCGACCAGCGCCCGCGCCCAGCCGCGATCGGTCGGAAAATGCTCCCGGTCGGTCCTCACACTGGAGCCGACCACCCAGTCGCCGGCGACCAGATGGGGCGCCAACCCGCCGGCGATCCCGAAGCTGATGATGCCCGACGCGCCGCGCCTGGCGGCGCGGTCGAGGGTGTCAACAAGTTGCGAAGCATGATTGCAAATCACCGACACGCCGGGCCCGAGCGCGATGCGGGCCTCAAGCGCGAGGCAGGTGACTGCGACAACGTCCCCCCGAGTCGACATTCAACCCCGTCCGTGCAGTCAAAGGCAAGCAGCTATGCCTTTTTTACAAGCGTAATCAATAGCCCTAGAAGGCAAAGGCGGTCAACGGTCTTGCGCCGCCTCTCCCCATTCCCGGCCCACAAGTCGCGGAATCCGCGAATAGGGCGGTCCGGGACGCGGCTTTGAACGAAGTCAGGCTCATTCCCGCGCACCCGCGCCGCGCCAGCGGGCAAATTTCAGCACGCGATCGGCGCTCTCCCGCGCCGTACCCCGCTCCAGCGCCTCACGGACCGACTTCTCCAGCGCGGTGAGCTGGAACGGCTTGCGCAGAATTGCGAATTGTGATTCGGCCGTCTGCACTACGTCGCTGTAGCCGCTGGTCAAGAGGACCGGGATGCGCGGATAGTGGTTGCGGATCTCCTGCGCCAGCGCGATGCCGTTCATGCCCCCGGGCATGACGACGTCGCTCAGCACGAGATCGATCTTCTCGCCCTGTTGCAGCAGGTTGAGCGCATCGGTGGCGCTTTCCGCGCGCATGGTGCGGTAGCCGAGCTGCTCGACCAGCGACGCCGTGACGTCGCCGACTTCGGCGTTGTCCTCGACCACGAGCACGGTCCCCTGCCCCGGGACGATCGGCTGGGTGGGCGGTGCCTCCACCGTCTCGACCAGCGCCGCCTGCCGCCGTGGCAGGTAGATGGTGATAGTGGTGCCGCTGCCCACCGTGCTGGTTGCGATCACGGTGCCGCCCGACTGGTGGGAAAAGCCATAGACCTGCGCCAGGCCGAGGCCGGTGCCCTTGCCGAGCGCCTTGGTCGTGAAGAACGGCTCGAAAATCCGCGGCAGCACGTCGGGCGCGATCCCGACCCCGGTATCGGTCAGCGCCAGCGCGACGAAATCGCCCTCGAGCTGATCGACCCCGTCGCTCTTTTTCAGCGTGACATTTCGTGCTGACAGTGTGATCGAGCCGCCGCCCGGCATGGCGTCGCGGGCGTTAACCGCGATGTTGACCAGCGCCAGCTCGAGCTCGGCTATGTCGACCTCGACCGGCCAGACATCTGCCGGGATGTCGCACTTGAGCTGAACGTTGCCGCGCAGCGAGCCCACCAGCATCTCGTGCACCGCCTCGACGCGCTGCTTGAGATCGGTGATGACGGGATTGAGCGGCTGGCGACGCGAGAACGCCAGCAGCTGGCGGGTGAGGCTCTCGCCGCGATTGGCGGCGGAATGAATCGCGTCGATCGCCTGCAGATGCTTGGGCTCGCTCAGCCGCCGGCGCAGCAGCTGGGCGTGACCGCTGACGATCATCAGCAGATTGTTGAAGTCGTGGGCGATGCTGCCGGTCAACTGGCCGAGCGCCTCCATCTTCTGCGACTGGGCGAGCTGCTCCTGGGCGCGCTCGAGCGAGGCCTGCGCCTCCCGCCGCTCGGTGATGTCGCGGGTGATCTTGACGAAGCCGACGAGGGTGCCCACCTCGTCGCGCACCGCCTCGATGACCGCGCTCGCCCAGAACAAGCTCTTGTCGCGGCGCACGCGCCAGCCTTCCACGGCGCATTTGCCCTCGTAGGCGGCGAGTTGCAGCGCGCGCGAGGGCTCGCCGCGTTGCTGCTCCTCCTCGGAATAGAATCGATTGAAGTGCTGGCCGACGATCTCCGCCGCCGTGTATTGATGGATGCGCTGCGCGCCCACGTTCCAGTTGGTGATGTAGCCGTCGCGGTCGAGCATGTAGATGGCGTAGTCGGTGACGCCCTGGATGACCGTGCGAAAGCGCCACTCGCTTTCCATCAGCGCCTCTTGCGCCTTGCGGCGCTCGGCGATGTCGTGCTTGAGCGCCGCCTCGACGCGCTTTCTCTGCTCGATCTCGTTGTGAAGCACCTCGGTGGCGTGCTCGAGCGTCGCGGTACGCTCTCCGAGCGTCTTCTCCAGGTTATCATGCGCCCGCCGCAGCGCTTCCTCAGCGCGGCGTCGAGCGGTGACGTCCTCGGCGACCACCACGAGATGGCGCACGCCGCCCTTGCGGTCGCGGATGACGGAAACATTGTTGCGCAGCCAGAGCCGCGCGCCGTCGGGCAACACGCTCCTGGTCTCGACGACGAATCCCTCGCCGCTATCGAGCGCGCGGTCGAGCAGATCGCGCAGGTGCGGCAAGTCGCCGGCATCGGCCAGATCGTAGATGCGCATCTGCAGCAGCTCCGGCGCCGAGCGGCCGAGGATCTCGCAGAATCGATTGTTGACGAGGTTGAAACGGCCGGCGGTATCCATCTGCGCGACGCCGACGCCGGCGCGGCTGAACATCGCGCGCAGCACGTTCTCGTGCTGGCGCAATTTCGATTCCTGGCGGAGTTGCTGCGCCACCTCGGCGCTCAGGGCGAGGCTCGCCACCGAGACGGCGATCATGAACACGATCAACGGGAAGAAGGAATCGGCAGGGTTTGCCGCTGCGAATGGGCCGCCGCCGGCCAAGGCGCCCCAGGCGGCAAAACACGAGAGGATGAGCGATGCGGTCGCGGTGTCGCGCTGGCCGCACCGCAGCGCGGCCCAGATGAGCGGCAGGACCGCGAGGAAGGCGAGCGCGCTGCGGTTCGCTGTCTGCTCCACCACCGGACTGAAGGCGACAAGGCCCACGAGGATCGCGGCCACGAACGCGATCGCCGCCGCCAGCACGCTGTCGAGATTGAGCGTGCGGACGTTGGTCATCGCCCACAGAATCAGCGCCGGCGCGACGACCACGATGCCGGCGGCATCGCGCAGCCACCAGCGGATCGCCAGCGCGGCCGCGCTCTCGGCGTCGACGGACCCGGCTAGATAAAGGCTGCCGACCCCAACCGCCGCGGCGATCATGGCGCTCGGCCCGATGCCGATCAGCGCGAACTTCATGGTCCCGACCAACGTATCGAAGGTCTTGCGGCCGAACGACCAGATGCTGACGAGATAGCCGCCGACCACCGCCTCCAGCGTGTTGCCGACGGCGAGCGCCGAGGAGATCAAGATGGAATCGGCGGACGAAGCTTCGGCGATATCAGTCGGTGGCCCGGCAGCGAGCGCCGCCGCGAAGATCGCCGGCCAGACGCGCACGCCGCGCAGCACGACGGCGGCCACGGCGAAACCGGCAGGAACGGAGAGCGCAACGGCGCTGCCATGGATGGCGGCGAGCATGGAGCTCCCGCTCGCCAGGACGAAATACGCCACCCCGACGATCGCGAGTTCGAGCGCGTAGAGCGCCAGGCCGCGGGGACCCAGCGCAGTCAAGCCTCTAGGTGCTGGGAAACGAGTCACGGCATGCCCCCCGCATGCGCCAACTACGCCCCGATCCTGCGTCCCTTCCCCGCAATGTGCGCCGGCGTGTTTCGCTAAGGTCCCCTTGTTAACCCCGCGTTATTGATGAACGAAACTGAGGCAGAACTCGGGCCTCGAGGCGACAAATCGCGGGAACCACGGAAGAAACCGCAGCAGGGGAACTTCGCGTCCCCCTGCTACCCAAACCCGACGTACAGGATCAGCCGCTTAGTCCCCAGGCCGACAATCACCGGATCACTGCGGTGGCTTTGAGCGGCAGGCTCAAGAGTTCGCCGATCGGCATGGGCGGCCGCGGCACCTCGCCGAAGACCCGGTCGTTGTCCGGCAGGAACCAGGACGGAATTTGCCTGAGCCGGACGAGCAGCGGCCTGTCCTCCTCGCCGGTGTTCGCCGCGGCAAATCCGTCACGCGCGGGCAGCGCTTCGGACGCCGGCGTTGCCGGCTTCGGCGCAGAAACGGCCGCCGCGATGGGGGGCTGGATCGGTAACGGCTCGGCCGCGCGCGGCTGGGTCTCGACTTGCGCCGCCTGGGGCGGCTTCGGACTGCGACGTGCCGGCTCCGCCTGCGCCGACTTTGCCGGTTTCGTCACGGCGGTGGGCGCGGGCGTTTCCGCTGCGCCTTCGGCCTTGCTCTGGCTCTCGGTTTCCTTGCGCACGAGCGCGGCAAGGAGCGCGTGGTCGTCGCGGGCCATCCGCAACGCGTCCTCGCTCGCAGGGCTGGCGGGCAAGACCTGCACGATCGGCGGCGCAGGCGGCGGAGCTGACGGCTGGCCGAGCTGGCCTAGGCAATAAGCGCAGAGCGCGCTGGCAACTCCGGC
>JBKPUA010000223.1:0-12353 GCA_046735815.1 Pseudomonadota bacterium | reverse complement strand
GCGCGCTTCGGCAATGTGCTGCCGCTTGCGCTGATCGCGGGACCGTGCGCGCTCGAGAGCCGGGACCACGCCTTAGAGATGGCATCCGCGCTCAAGGAGATTGCCGGCCGAATTGGAATCGCTCTCGTCTACAAGACCTCCTTCGACAAGGCCAACCGCACCAGCGCCAAGAGCAATCGCGGCATCGGGCTCGACGCCGCGCTTCCAATCTTCGCCGAGATCCGCGAGCGGCTCGGCCTGCCCATCCTCACCGACGTACATGAGACGCAGCAATGCGCGCCCGTCGCCGAGGTCGCGGACGTGCTGCAAATTCCCGCCTTCCTCTGCCGGCAGACCGACCTCATCCTTGCCGCCGCTGCTACCGGCCGCGCGATCAACATCAAGAAGGGGCAATTCCTGGCGCCTTGGGACATGGCGAACGTGGTCGCCAAGGCCACCTCCGCCGGCAATCGCAATGTGCTGGTGACCGAGCGTGGCGCGTCCTTCGGCTACAACACGCTCGTCTCCGACATGCGCGCGCTGCCGATCCTCGCCCGAACCACCGGCGCGCCGGTCGTCTTCGATGCCACTCATTCCGTGCAGCAGCCGGGCGGGCAGGGTGCTTCCTCTGGTGGCGAGCGGGAGTTCGTGCCGGTGCTCGCACGCGCGGCCGTTGCGGTCGGGGTCGCCGGCGTGTTCATCGAGACCCACCAGGACCCCGACCGAGCACCTTCGGACGGCCCCAACATGGTGCCGCTCAAAGCGATGGAGCCGCTTCTACGCCGCCTGGTCGAGTTCGATAAGCTCGCGAAGAATCAGAACTAACAAACTGAGAATAAAGCGAGTTCGCCATCCCGCCCGTCCTGAAAATCGTCGCCCTTGTGGTGTTCGCGCAGACCTTGTTCACGCGCGCCGTCGAGCCGGTGATCCCGATGATCGCGGCCGATCTCGCGATCGACGTGAATACCGCCGCGCTGCTCTCGAGCGCCTTCACCTTTCCCTACGCGCTGGTGCAGCCCGTGCTTGGCGTCACCGGCGACTTCTTCGGCAAGACCCGGGTGATGAACCTTTGCCTGCTCGTGGTCGCGGTTTCGGCTCTCGTCTGCGCCGTGGCGACGAGCTTCTCCCTGCTGGTCGCGATGCGCATCGCGGCCGGGCTGGTGGCGGGAGGCGTTTTCCCCGTCGCGATGGCGCTGATCGGCGATCTCGTGCCGGTCGACCAGCGCCAGGTGGCGATCGGGCGCCTGCTTGGGGTTGCGCTCACCGGCAACGTCATCGGTGCGTCGCTTGCGGGCGTCATCGGAGACCTGTTCGGCTGGCGCGGCGTGTTCGCCATTCTCGGGCTGTTCGGACTGATGGTCACCATCGTGGCGTTCGTCGCCTTCCGTGGCGTCGTCACGCCGCCGCCGGCGCGGTTCCACCGCGCGGCGGTCATCGCCAATTTCCGCGGCATCTTCGCCGACCCGCGCGCCAAGGTGTGCTTCACGTCGGTGTTCTTCGAAGCGGTCTTCATCCACGGACTGTTTCCCTATGTGGCGCTCCTCTTGCTTGCGATCGGCGAGACGCGCGCATCGGTCGCGGGACTCTTGATCGCCGCTTTCGCGGTTGGCGGGGTGTTTTATTCGCTCGTACTGCCGGTGCTGATCGTGCGCGTGCGCGAACGGCTGTTGATGCTCGCCGGCGGCACCCTGGCCGCGGCCGGTCTCGTCCTCATCGCGTTGCATTTTCCATGGATGTGGCAGGTCGCCATCTATGGCCTGTTCGGGTTTGGCTTTTATCTCCTGCATGGCTCTATTCAGGTGCATGTAACGGACCTGTCGCAAACCGCGCGCGGCGCCGCCGCATCGTTGCACTCCTCCTTCTTCTATCTCGGCCAGGCCGTCGGTCCGGTGGTCTACGGCTATGGCTTTGCCCATGGCGAAGCGGAGCCGACCATCTTCCTCGGCGCCGCCGTAGTCATGACCGTGGGGCTGGCTTGCTCGCGGCTTCTGCGCCACCGCGGCATGTATTGATTGCCTGGGTCGCTGGAGCGCCGGCGGCGAGGCGTCTTGTGCAACGGCGCAGGAATGCCCATCATAGTTCCGACGGCCTGGGGTGCCGCGGCGACGCGGCTGAGATCACACCCATGGAACCTGTCTGGGTCATACCAGCGAAGGGAGCCGCCGCTTGCCGGGTCACCTAGCGCGCAACAGCAAGAGTCCCACGGTCGCCATCATCGGCGCCGGCGTCATCGGGCTCGGCATCGCCTGGCGGTTGGCGGCGCGCGGCGCCGCGGTCATGGTATTCGACAAAGGCGCGGCTGGCGCTGGCGCAAGCCACGCCGCCGCTGGCATGCTGGCCGCCTGCGCAGAGGCTGAGCCCGGCGAGGACGCCCTGGTGACGCTCGGCCGCGAAAGCCAGGCGCGTTGGCCCGCTTTCGCCGCCGAGCTGGAGCAGGCCTCCGGTGTGGACGTGGGGCTGCGCTCCGAGGGAACGCTGGTTCTCGCTTTGACCGCGGACGATCAGGCGCGGCTCAATCACCAGCTCGTCTTCCAGCAGCAGCTCGGGTTGCCGCTGCAGTGGATTTCAGCCGCCGAGACGCGCCGGCGCGAGCCGCACCTCGCCGGTAAGCTCGCCGGTGCGGTGTTCAGCCCTGAAGACACCCAGGTGGACAATCGCAAGCTTTCCGCTGGGCTGCGGATCGCCGCTGAATCCGCCGGCGCGGCGATCCACGAGCATCGCCCGGTGAGCGCCATCTCGTCTCATGCCGGGCGTGTCGATGGCGTCGTTCTCGCCGACGGGACGAAGACCGCGGCCGATGTGGTGGTGCTTGCCGCCGGCGCGTGGTCGCGCAGCATCGCCGGCGTGCCGGCGGACTTGCGACCGCCGGTGCGGCCGATCAAGGGGCAAATGCTCGCGCTGCGCATGGACGCGGCGGCTCCGCTGCTCAACCACGTGGTCTGGGCGCCGGGCGCCTATCTGGTGCCGCGGCGGGATGGCCGGCTGATCATCGGCGCAACCGTGGAAGAAAAAGGCTATGACACCGCGCTGACCGCGGGGGGCCTGCTGACCTTGCTCGAAGCCGCCTGGAGGGCGGTGCCCGCGGTCGAGGAGCTGCCGATCGACGAGATGTGGGTGGGCCATCGCCCGGGCAGCCGCGACGACGCGCCGATCCTCGGCGCCGGACCGCTCGAAGGGCTGATCTATGCCACCGGTCATCACCGCAATGGCATTCTGCTCACGCCCATCACCGCCGACGCCATTGCGCGGCTCGTCCTCGATGGCGCGGCCGAGGCGGTGATCCGCCCATTCGGCATCGAGCGATTCGATTCGCGGCGTGCTGCCGCGGAATGAAGGAGAATGCGATGGCACAGATTGCCGCCGAAGCGAAGATCCGAGTCAACGGCCAGGACGAGCCGCTCGTCGTCGCGACGGTGGCATCGTTGCTGGAAGAGAAGGCGGTCGACACCGCCCAGCGTGGGATTGCCGTGGCAGTGAATGGCGCCATCGTCCCGCGTGCGTCCTGGCCGCATACGCCGCTGCGGCCCGGCGACAGCGTCGAGATCGTTCGCGCCCGCCAGGGCGGTTGAGGAGCTATTTCAAAATGTCCGATCCCTTGATCATCGCTGGCCGCGATTTTTCCTCGCGGCTGTTTCTCGGCACCGCCGGCTATCCCAACCGCAAGCTCATGCTCGACGCCATCGCCGCGAGCGGGACCGCGATGGTCACCGCCTCGATCCGCCGCATCAGCCTCGCCGGCGAGGAGGAAAGTCTGGTCGATCTCATTCCCAAGCACATCCACTTCCTGCCCAACACCGCGGGCTGCCAGACCGCAAAGGACGCGGTGCTCACCGCCGAGCTCGCGCGCGAGGCCTTGGACACCAATTGGATCAAGCTCGAAGTCATCGGCGATCGCGAACTGCTCTATCCCGACACCGAGGAACTCGTGCGCGCCACCGAGACGCTGGTGTCCAAGGGATTCATCGTTCTGCCGTACTGCACCGAGGATCCAGTAGTTTGCCGCAAGCTCGCGGATGCCGGCGCGTCGGCGGTGATGCCGCTCGGCTCGCCAATCGGCTCGGGGCTCGGCATCAGCAATCCGCATCTCATTGAATTGATTTGCGCGCGCTCGTCTGTGCCGGTCGTGCTCGATGCCGGCATCGGCACCGCATCGGACGCGGCGCTGGCGCTCGAGCTCGGTTGCTCCGCGGTGCTGCTCAATACCGCGGTGTCCAAGGCGCGCGATCCCGTCGCTATGGCCAAGAGCATGCGCGCGGCGGTCGAAGCGGGGCGCTTGGCGCGGCTCGCCGGGCGCATCCCCAAGCTCGCCCACGCCGAGCCTTCGAGCCCGCAATTCGGACTGGTCGGCACCTGACGATCGCGCTGTCGCCATCGGCGCCGATCGGGGACACGCACCCATGAAGCTGCCCGATCCCCCGCTGTTGCTCGTCACCGATCGACGTCAAGCACGAATGCCGCTCGCCGACGTGGTGCGGGCGGCGCTTGCCGCCGGCTGTCGTTGGGTGAGCGTGCGGGAAAAGGATCTGCCCGAAGAGGACCAGATCGCGCTCGCCTTGGCGCTGCTGCCGATCGCGCGGCGATACGGCGCGCGTCTGACGCTCCACGGCGATGCCACCCTGGCGAAAGCATGTGGCGCCGACGGCGTTCACCTGCCGGCGGGCAGCGATCCGGCTGCCGCCCGTGCCACGCTCGGTCCCGAGAAGCTCGTCGGCGTCTCGCTCCACACGGTCACCGAGGCCGAGACGATCGATCCCAACATCATCGATTACGCCGTGGCAGGGCCCGCGTTCGAGACCCCGAGCAAGCCGGGCTACGGCCCTGAGATCGGCCGCAAAGGGCTATCCGAGATTGCGCGCGCGGCGCCAGTTCCCATCCTCGCCATCGGCGGGCTCAACGTGACGCGGGCGGCGGAGGTGCTCGCAGCGGGCCCGGCGGGTATCGCCGTGATGGGCGGCGTGATGCGCGCCGTCGATCCAGGCCGGGAGGTCGGCGCGCTGCTTGCGATCGTCGCCAGCGCGGCCCATCACCCGCGGCCGCGATAGGGCGCCACTCCCGGATCGGGCAACCACACGTTTGCCGGCAGCCGGCCCGTTTGCCAGAACACATCGATCGGCATGCCGCCGCGCGGATACCAATAGCCGGCGATGCGCAGGAACTTCGGCCGCAGCAGTGCCACGAGCCGCTTGCCGATGGCGACGGTGCACTCCTCGTGGAAGTTGCCGACGTTGCGGAAGCTGCCGAGATAGAGCTTCAGCGACTTCGATTCGACCAGCCACTTTCCCGGCACGTAGTCGATGACGAGAAGGGCGAAATCGGGCTGGCCGGTGACCGGGCAGAGCGTGGTGAACTCGGGCGCGGTAAAGCGGGCGAGGTAGCTCGTATCGGGATGTGGGTTGGCGACGCGGTCCAGCACCGCCTCGCTCGGCGAGGCCGGCGAGCGGCTGAGCTTGCCGAGGTGCCGAAGTCCCGGAGCCGCTTTCTTCGCCATGGTTGTCATCCGCGCATGCGTCACCGACTGGATGCCCCGCTTTTGCGGGGCATGACAAGGGCATTCTCCATCCTGTAGAAGCGCCCCGACAGCTGCCAGACCGGGGGTTCCATGACTGCCATCACCGACATCATTGGCCGCGAAATCCTCGACAGCAGGGGCAATCCGACGGTCGAAGTCGATGTCGTGCTGGAGGAGGGCAGCCGGGGGCGCGCCGCGGTTCCGTCCGGTGCCTCGACCGGGGCGCACGAGGCGGTCGAGTTGCGCGACGGCGACAAGCGCTATCTCGGCAAAGGCGTACGCAAGGCGGTCGATGCGGTCAATGGCGAGATCTTCGATGCCATCGGCGGCATGGATGCCGAAGCCCAAGTCAAGATCGACGAGACGCTGATCGCGCTCGACGGCACGCCGAACAAGAGCCGGCTCGGCGCCAATGCCATTCTCGGCGTGTCGCTCGCAGTGGCCAAGGCGGCCGCGGCCGCACACGATGCTCCGCTCTATCGCTATGTTGGGGGAACCTCGGCGCGCCTGCTGCCGGTGCCGATGATGAACATCCTCAACGGCGGCGTGCACGCCGACAACCCGATCGATTTCCAGGAATTCATGATCATGCCCGTGGGCGCGGCCTCGTTCGCCGAAGGGCTGCGCGCGGGCTCGGAGATTTTCCACACCCTGCGCGCCGCCCTCAAGGCCGCCGGGCACAACACCAATGTCGGCGACGAGGGCGGCTTTGCTCCCAATCTGCCGTCCGCCGATGCCGCGCTCGATTTCGTTATGAAGGCGATCGAGAAGGCTGGCTTCGCGCCCGGCAAAGACGTCGTGCTCGCCCTCGATCCCGCCGCCAGCGAATTCTTCAAGGAGGGCGCTTACCGTTACGAAGGCGAGGGCAAGACGCGGTCGCGCGCGGAGCAGGTGAAATATCTCGCCGATCTCGTCTCGCGTTACCCGATCGTGTCGATCGAGGACGGCATGGCCGAGGACGACATGGAGGGTTGGAAGCTCCTCACCGACGAGATCGGGAGCAAGTGCCAACTCGTCGGCGACGACCTATTCGTGACCAATGTTGTGCGGCTTGCGGAGGGCATCAAGCACGGCCTGGCCAATTCGATTCTGGTCAAGGTCAACCAGATCGGTACGCTCAGCGAGGCGCTGGCCGCGGTCGAGATGGCGCACAAAGCGGGCTACACCGCGGTGATGTCGCACCGCTCGGGCGAGACCGAAGATGCCACCATCGCCGACCTCGCCGTCGCCACAAACTGCGGGCAGATCAAGACCGGCTCGCTCGCTCGTTCCGATCGCACCGCCAAGTATAATCAACTCCTGCGCATCGAGGAGGAATTGGGCAACCAAGCCAAATATGCCGGCATGGCCGCGCTCAAAGCGATGCGCTGATGGCGAATAGCAGCCTATGGCTGAGCCCGCGTGGGTGCGGATTGCGGTATCGGCCTGGCGCCGTAATATGGATTTAACACGCGGCGAATTTGCCGGGATGGGATCATGGATCAGTCGCTGCTCTTGAATCAGACCCAGCACCGACGCGCTGTCGAAGACGTCAGCCGGTTCGTGGCGAGCGCGATCGAGGCGGCGCGTGCGGGAGACACGCCGTTCCATCACCTCGTATTCGAGCGGGTGTTTCCCGAGCGGATCTACGCCGCCATGCTGGCGGCCATGCCGCTTGCGTCCGACTATCGGCCGATGTCGGGACGCAGCAAGGACCGCGACCTCACGCATGGCGCGCCCACCCGCGTGAAGATCGACCTGTTCCCGGAATACGTTCGCAAATTGCCGCCGGAGAAGCGTGCGGTCTGGGATGTGGTAGGGCGCGCGCTGTGCTCGCATGAGGTCAAGCAGGCGTTCGTGCGGCAGCTCGCACCCGGGCTGCGGCAGCGCTTCGGCGAGGACTTCGCCAAGGTCGGCATGTATCCGATCCCGATCCTCACGCGCGACATACCTGGCTACAAGATCCCGCCTCATCCCGACACGCGCTGGAAGGGGATCACCGTCCAACTCTACCTGCCGCGCGACGACACCACGTCGCACATTGGCACGATCTTTCACGAGCGCTTGCCCGACGGCAGCCTGCCGAAACGCGCGCAGATGAAGTTCTTGCCCAACACCGGCTACGCCTTCGCCGTCGGCGAGGACACGTGGCATTCCGCCGACACGGTCGGTCCCGAGGTCAAGACGCGCGATTCGATCCTGCTGACCTATTTCGTCGATGCGGGGCCGTTACGGTTCCTGCGCAACCGCGGCAAGCGCATCGGTAATTTCCTGACCAACGAGATCCGCTACGGGACGAGGCTCGGGGGCAACTAAGCCACCAATGGTTTGACCGACTCGGCGCGCGGCGCAGTTGCGTTGAGGCATTAAAGGCCTCTTAACGGCGCTGCGGCATGCTGGGGGGATGGTGACCCGTAAGCGACTCCGCGCCGTTCTCAACGCGCTCGCGCTCTACACCATCGCGGCGCTGGTCATCGGCTATTTCGGCGTCAATGCCTATTCCGGCAACCACGGGCTTCGGGCGCGCCAGGATCTCGACCAGCAGATCGCAGAGCTTAGCGACGAGCTCGCGAGCCTCAAAGCCGAGCGCGCCACCTGGGAGCGACGGGTCGCACTGTTGCGGCCGCGCAGCATCGATCCCGACATGCTCGACGAGCGCGCGCGGGTGTTGCTCAATTATGCCGACCCGCGGGAATTGACCCTGCGCCTCAAGCAACCCTGAAGCTGCGCCGCGCTAGTGCCCCGAACCCGAAGTTCGCACACATCGTGCTGCAAAAACGGTTGCGAACTTCGGGTTCAAAAGGGGCTCTAGAATCATAAAGTTGCTAGTGTCCCTTTGATTCCGAAGTTCGCATCAGGGATCGCCGCAAGGGTGTGCGAACTTCGGAATCGGGACACTAGCCGCCGGTTTGCGAAAGTCCTCCCGCCTGCCTATCTGCTGGCGCAAATGGACGCGCCCGGCTGAGCCCCTTACGCTTTCGTCCTGTCGGGATTTCGGCTATTGGGGAACCGCCGCCTCGTCGCCCTATCGCCCACCCTCGAGGAGACCAATGGCCGTTGCCAGCAACAAACCAGCGGCCCAGCCTGCCGCAGTGCGTCGAGCACCCGTGGAACATCCGGCCGAGGTGCCGGATTTCAACCAGGAGCAGGAGCTTCGGGCCTATCGCGCCATGCTGCTCATCCGCCGGTTCGAGGAGAAGGCGGGACAACTCTACGGGATGGGTCTCATCGGTGGATTCTGTCACCTCTATATCGGCCAGGAAGCGGTCGTCGTCGGCATGCAGATGACGATCAAGCCAGGCGACGAGGTCATCACCGGCTACCGCGATCACGGCCATATGCTGGCCTGCGGCATGGACCCCAAAGGGGTGATGGCGGAGTTGACCGGCCGGCGCGGCGGCTATTCCAAGGGCAAGGGCGGCTCGATGCACATGTTCTCGGTCGAGAAGGGTTTTTACGGCGGCCACGGCATCGTCGGCGCCCAGGTCCCGATCGGAACCGGGCTCGCCTTCGCCAACAAATACCGCGGCAATGACAACGTCTCGCTCACCTATCTCGGCGACGGCGCCGTCAACCAGGGGCAGGTCTACGAAAGCTTCAACATGGCGAAGCTGTGGAAGCTGCCGGTGGTTTACGTGATTGAGAACAATCAGTACGGGATGGGAACGTCGGTAGCACGTGCGTCGGCCACCACCAACCTGTCCCAGCGCGGGCGCTCCTTCGACATCCCGGGCGAGCAAGTCGACGGCATGGATGTGCGCGCGGTCAAGGCCGCCGGCGAACAAGCTGTGCAGTGGTGTCGCGACGGCAATGGGCCGATGATCCTCGAGATGTTGACCTATCGCTACCGCGGACACTCCATGTCCGATCCGGCCAAGTACCGGCCCAAGGAAGAAGTCGACAAGGTGCGCACCGAGCACGACCCCATCGAGCAAGTGCGCAGCCGCATGTTGAAGCGGGGCTTCGCCACCGAGGACTCCCTGAAGAAGATCGACGCCGAGGTGCGCGCCACCGTCAACGAGGCGGCGGAATTTGCCACCAACGACGCGGAGCCCGATGCGGCCGAGCTCTGGACCGACGTCTACGCCGGATAGCCCATGGCCTCTTTCGCAGCGATGGCGGCCGATCTCGAGCCGGCACGGCTCAAGCCCGCGGCTCTTGCACTTGCAAGCCACCGCGCGTGCGCGTTGCGTCAATTCGCCAAGGGGTGAGGGCGTCCATGCCGATCCAAGTCTTGATGCCCGCGCTCTCGCCCACGATGGAGAAAGGCAATCTCGCCAAGTGGCACAAGAAGGAAGGCGACGCCGTCAAATCCGGCGACGTCATCGCCGAGATCGAGACCGACAAGGCCACCATGGAAGTCGAAGCGGTCGACGAAGGCACGCTGGGAAAGATCCTGGTGCCGGAAGGCACCAATGACGTGGCGGTCAACACCCCGATCGCCATGATCCTGTCCGAGGGCGAGGATGCCGCCGCGCTCACCGACGGTGGCGCGCCGCCGCGTCAGCAGAAGGCGGCCGAATCCGCGCCGCCCGCGAAGGCCGAGCAGCCGGCGCCTGTGGTCAACCGCGCGCCCGCGCCGCCAAAGCCCGCAACCGCGGCTCCTCCGCAACCGGCGCCAGCGCCCGAGCCCGACGTGCCAGAGGGCACCGAGATGGTCACCATGACGGTGCGCGAGGCGCTGCGCGACGCCATGGCGGAAGAGATGCGCCGCGACGACACCGTCTTCGTCATCGGCGAGGAGGTTGCCGAATATCAGGGCGCCTACAAGGTGACGCAGGGCCTGCTGCAGGAATTCGGCGCCCGCCGCGTGATCGATACGCCGATCACCGAGCACGGCTTCGCCGGGTTCGGTGTCGGCGCGGCATTCGCCGGGCTGCGACCGATCGTCGAGTTCATGACTTTCAACTTTGCTATGCAGGCGATGGATCAGCTCATCAATTCGGCAGCGAAGACGCGCTACATGTCGGGCGGACAGATGGGCCCCTCTGTTGTGTTCCGCGGCCCGAACGGACCGGCCGCCCGCGTTGCAGCCCAGCACAGCCAGGATTTCAGCGCCTGGTACTCGCATGTCCCCGGGCTGAAAGTGATCGCGCCCTACAGCGCTGCGGACGCCAAGGGCCTGCTGAAATCCGCGATCCGCGATCCCAACCCCATCATCTTTCTCGAAAACGAAATCCTCTACGGCCAGAGCTTCCCGGTACCGAAACTCGATGACCATCTCGTGCCGATCGGCAAAGCCAAGATCGTGCGGCCCGGAAGCGACGTGACCATCGTCTCCTGGTCGATCAGCATGACCTATGCGCTGAAAGCCGCCGATGAGCTCGCCAAGGAGGGCATCAATGCCGAAGTCATCGATCTGCGCACGCTCAAACCCATGGATGTCGAGAGCGTCATCGAGTCTGTGAAGAAAACGGGCCGCGTGGTGACCGTCGAGGAGGGCTGGCGGCAGTCGGGCGTGGGAGCTGAGATCGCCGCGAGCGTGACGGAGCAGGCGTTCGACTATCTCGACGCGCCGGTGACCCGGGTCTCCGGGAAAGACGTGCCGATGCCCTATGCGGCCAATCTCGAAAAGCTGGCGCTGCCCTCGGTCGCGGAAGTGGTCGCGGCGGCCAAGACCGTTTGTTACCGGTGAGGTGTGATGAGCGATACCTATCAGGCGCTGAGTATCCCGCCGGCCGCCAACGAGCGCGGCGGCTTTGAAATCCTGCGCTGTGCCATCGTCGATGGCGAGCTCCACTTGACGCTGCGTCCGGTCTTCAACGAGCCCAACGATTGGGGCCGGTTGTTCGCCGAAGTGGCCCGTCAGGTGGCGCGCGCCTACGCCCATCAGGACCGGTTTCCCGAGCCGGAAACGCTCTCCCGCATCACCGCCACCTTTGAGGCCGAAATGCGAAGTCCACCGGATGTCGAGAGCTCGGTCGGGCCGCTCGGCCAATAGACTTTTTCGGGCTGCATCCGCTCCGGCGAGCCGCGTTGCCCCTTCGCCGCGAGCGCTATCTAAGGCGAGGGATCGATGGCGACGTTCGATGCGCTTCATGTTCCGCCGACTGCGCTGGAGCACGGCGGGGTCGAGGTTCTGCGCGCCGCCATCGTCGAAGGCGGCCTGCACGTCTCATTGCGCCGCGCCTTCGACGACCCGCAGGCCTGGGGCATGCTCATCGCCGACGTTGCTCGCCACGCCGCGCGCATCTTCGCCAAGGAAACCAAGCTGACCGAGGACGAGGCGATCGAGCGCATCCGCGCCATGTTCGACGCCGAGATGGACGCCCCAACCGATCCGGGCAGCACCAGCGCGATCAGCTAAAATCGATCGAGAGTTCGTCATGCCGGTCAATATCCTGATGCCCGCGCTGTCGCCCACGATGGAGAAGGGCAACCTCGCCAAGTGGCTCAAGAAGGAGGGCGACAAGGTCAAGCCCGGCGACGTCATCGCCGAGATCGAGACCGACAAGGCGACCATGGAATACGAGGCAATCGACGAGGGCACGCTCGCCAAGATCGTGGTGCCGGAGGGCACGCAGGACGTGCCGGTGAACCAGCTGATTGCCGTGCTGGCGGAGGAGGGGGAAGACGTGAAGGCAGCTGCCGCCGGCGCCGCCAAGGCCGCGCCGGCGGCAAAGCCGACACCGACGGCACCCAAGGCTGCAAGCGCCGAAGCTCCCAAGCCGTCCGCGCAGGCGCGGGACCAGCAACCTTCGCCCCCACCACCCGCGCCGGCTCCCGCTCCCCGGCCGGCCGCAAATGGCGACGGCGCGCGCATGGCCGCAACGGGCGCCAACCGCGTGTTCTCCTCGCCGCTGGCGCGACGCCTGGCGAAGGAGGCCGGCATCGACCTTGCCCGCGTCCAGGGTTCCGGCCCACACGGCCGCGTCATTGCGCGCGA
>JBKPUA010000222.1:0-9259 GCA_046735815.1 Pseudomonadota bacterium | reverse complement strand
GCCGTCGAGCTCGCCGAGAAAATCGTAGTTCCAGAAGGCGCGGCGAAACTCGCCGTCGGTGACCGAACGGAGACCGATCTCCTCCTGCTTGCGAATGACCGCGGCGATCTCGCGATCTTCGATCGCCTTGAGCTCGTCGGCACCGATCTCGCCGCGCTCGCGCTTCCCTCGCGCCTCTTTGAGTACGGCGGGGCGCAGCAGGCTGCCGACATGGTCGGCGCGGAACGGAGGCTTGGTGCGGGGCATGGTCATTCGCGGGTTGTAGGTTGGGTTAGCGCGGCCACGTGCGGGCGAATCTTGCCGTGCTTCTGATCCGCGCGTAACCCAACGTTTGTTTCGGCGCGAGGCAAAATGTTGGGTTACACGCGGAGCAAAAGCACTGCGAGAACCGCAGCAGCTTGGGCCGCGCTAACCCAACCTACGGGTTACGGCAAGATCAGCGCTACTCCGCGGCGGCGAGCGCCTGCGCCTGCTTCTGCAGCACGAAGTCGTATTTGATCTCGTAGAACGGCGTCGACACCGTCTCTCCGGTCGGGGTTTTGCCCGCCGGCCGCTCGATGAATTGCACGATCAGCGGCTCCTTCACGCCGTAGACGACGTCGGTCTCGATGAACTCGTCGCCCTTGCGGAACAGATGGGTGACGCAGGCGTGATAGCCCGGGGCGCTGATGGCGAAGTGGATGTGGGCGGGCCGCATATGGCTGATATTGGTGCGTTCCATCAGCTCGCCCACGGTGCCGTCCATCGGGATGGTATAGGCGATCGGCGCCACCGTGCGGATGGCATAGCTGCCGTCGGGCTGGGAACGGTAGAGCCCGCGCATCCACGGCCCGCTGACGTCGCGCTGATCCTCGTACAGCCCTTCGCCGTCGGTCTGCCAGAGGTCGAGCACCGCGCCGCCAACCGGCTCGCCGTCGAGCCCGCGCACCGTGCCGGTGATGAAGCAGGGGACCCCCGGCGCGCCCTGGGCCATGTCGCCGCCATTCGCGACCGGCGGCGCGTTGGGGATGTGGAACGGCCCTTCGACCGTGCTCGGCGTTGCCTCGCCCGGCTGCCGATGGTTGATGGCGTCGACCAGCATGCTCACACCCAACACGTCCGAGCTCAGGATGAACTCCTGGCGCTTCTCGGAGCACAGCTTGCCGGTGCGGGTGAGCCAGTCGATGGCGGCCGCCCATTCCGGCTGCGTCGGCTCGATCTCGCGCACGAAGCCGTGCAGGTGCTTGATCAGCGATTGCATGACCTGCCGCAGGCGCGGATCTGGAATGTCCTTCCAGCGCTGCAACACGACGTCTGTAAGATTGTCTTCGGTTACGTAGGGCATCGTCATCTCCTGAAATCGGCTGTTCTTGTTATTGTTGCGCGGGGGCGATCATGCCAGCGATGATCGTCTCCGCGGGCGATCGTTGCAAGCCCTCGGGCCGCGCGCGGCGCGGCCCGAGGATGAGAGCGTATCCGGGACGGGCTTACTTCGCCTTCTCATACGGATAGATCACGTCGCCGGTCTTGTATTGCGGCGGCGTGAGCACGGTCTGGGTGTCCATGCCGCGGAACTGGTCGAGCTCGCCACTCTTGATGTCGTGGTACTGGACCTGCAGCATGCGGCCCTCTGCCCACTCGCCGCCCTTGCCGAACTTCACGTCGCCCATGATGGTCTTGAACGTGGTCTTGCCGATGTAGTCGGCGAGCTTGTTGTCGTCGAGGCTCTTGGTCGCCTGCACCGCTTCGCCGAGAATCTGGATATAGGCGTAGCCCCAGGTGCCGAGGTAATAGCCGAGCGGATCGACGCCTTCCGCGCCGGCGCGCGCCTGGTACTTCTTGAGGAAGTCCTCGGTGCCCGCGAACATCATGGTCTTGGCCGGCACCCAGGTCTCGTAGTTGACCCAGCCGTTGAGCAAAGGCCCGAGCTGGCGCTTGAACACGGTGGCCTGCAGGCCGACCATGGCACCGCCGATCATCTTGGGCTTGTAGTTGAGCTCGTTCACCGCCTTCACCATGCCCACCGAGTCGAGCGGGTAGGAGCAGATCGTCACGATGTCCGGGTTGGCTGCCTGGATCGCACGCACGATCGGGGTGAAGTCGGTAGTCGAGGGCGGATAGCTCTTGTCGTAGACGACCTTGAAGTTGCCCTTCTTGGCGTTCTCGCGCGCGCCTTCGCAAGCATTCTTGGAGAATTCCTGGTCGGCGGCGACCAGCGCGACCGTCTGCGGCTTGGGATTCTGCGCCGCCGCCACCTCGAAGAAGCCGGTGGTGAAGGACGGCTTGGTGTCCGGCCCGGTCGGGATCATGGCGAAGAATTTCGGGTACTTGAACTCGTGGTTCACGTCGAGCCCGAACAGGATGATGAAGACCTTGCCTTTCTGCATGACGACGGGCATGGCCGGCGCCGCCTGGGCGGTGGCGTAGGGACCGACCACGAGATCGACTTTGTCGACGTCGAGCAGCTTGGTGTAGATGCCGGGCACGGTCGAGGGGTTCGACTGGTCGTCGTAGTAGACGAGCTTGACCGGGCGCCCAAGGAGTCCGCCTTTGGCGTTGACCTCGTCCTCCCAGATCTTCATGCCGAGCAGCGCCTGCTTGCCGTTGGCGGCGAGCGGTCCGGTGAGCGCCATGGAGAAGCCGATGGTGATCGGCTGGCCGGACGGCGCCTGGGCCTTGGCCGGTGTCAGAAACAGGGCCACAGCAGCCGCAGCAAAGAGCGAGACAACCGCGCCTCGCGATTTCAGTCGTGCAAACATTGGTTCCTCCCTGGGTGGTTAAGCGAATAGCGAATAGCGAGTAGCGAATAGTTTAGCTTCCGCCACTCACTCCCTATTCGCCGCTCCCTACTCGCTACTCGCTACTCGCTACTCACTATTCGCTATTCGCTCTTTTCCTCACCGTCCCCACACCTCATCGGCGAGCTCGACGATCATGCGCAGCTTCGCCCATTCCTCCTCCTCGGCGAGGATATTGCCCTCCTCGGTGGAGGCGAAACCGCATTGCGGCGACAGGCAGAATTGCTCGAGCGGCGCGAACTTGGCGGCCTCCTCGATGCGGCGCTTGACGTCGTCCTTCTTCTCGAGCGTGCCCGACTTGGAGGTGACGAGGCCCAGCACCACGATCTTGTTGCCCTTCGGCAGGAAGCGCAGCGGCTCGAAGCCGCCGGCCCGCTCGGTGTCATATTCGAGGAAATAGCCGTCGTAGTTCACCTTGCCCAGCAAGGTCTCCGCGACCGGCTCATAGCCGCCCTCCGAGATCCAGGTGGAGCGGAAATTGCCGCGGCAGACATGGGTGGTGATGGTCATGTCGGCAGGCTTGGCTTCGAGCGCGGTGTTGATCACGCGGGCATAGATGCCTTGCAGCTGATCGACGTTCGACATCCGCTCGCGCGCCTTGCGCAGCTCGTCCTGGGAACAGAGATAGGCCCACACCGTGTCGTCGAACTGCAGATAGCGGCAGCCGGCGTCGTAGAATGCCTTCACCGCCTGCTTGTAGGCCTGGCCGAGGTCGTGAAAGAAGCCATCGAGATCGGGATACACTCCCTTCTTGATGCCGTCCTTGGCGAGACGGAAATGCAGCACCGGCGGCGCCGGAATGGTCATCTTCGGCATGACCTTGGTATGCGCCTTGAGAAACTTGAAGTGCTCCAGCATGGGATGGTTGGAGAAGCCGACTTTGCCGACGATGCGCAGCGTCTGCGCCTTGGTTTGCACGCCGCGGAACTGGATGCCTTGATCGGCTTCGTAGACCTCGACCCCGTCGAGCATGCCGAGGAAATCGAAGTGCCACCACGAGCGGCGGAACTCGCCGTCGGTCGCGAGCTGCAGTCCGCTGGCCTCCTGCTTCTTGATGACGTTCTCGATCTCGCGGTCCTCGACCGCCTTGAGCTCGGCCGCGGTGATGGCGCCTTTCTCATGTTTGGCTCGCGCCTCCTTGAGCGCCGCGGGGCGCAGGAAGCTGCCGACATGGTCGGCGCGGAACGGCGGCTTGGTCCTTTTCATCGCTCGAACTCCTGGGGACAATCTAGCGCGCGTAAAGCCATGGCGGGCTAGCCGCCGTCAACAATAAAACGAGGCAGATTGTCCCGGCCTTCGCCGTGGGACCAATCCCATCCATGGCGGGCAGCAGCACGCCCTCAATGCCGGGTGCGGGCGCCGCGGGTGCGGCCGGCGCGCCCGGCGGCGGTGACGCCGAGATGGCTCTCCAGCACCGCGCGGTCGGCGAGGAGATCGGCGCTCGCTGCCTCATAGACCACCACGCCGCGCTCGATGATCGCCGCCCGGTCGGTGACGCCCAGCACCTTCTGGGCATTCTGCTCGACCAGGATCGCCGACATGCCCTCGTCGCGGATGATGCGCCGCAGCGCCAGCAGCAGCTCCTCGACCAGGATGGGTGCGAGCCCCTCCAGCGGCTCGTCGAGCAGCATGACGCGCGGGTTGAGCACCAGGGCGCGTCCGACCGCGAGCATCTGCTGCTCGCCGCCCGAGAGCTGGTTGCCGAGATTGCCGCGGCGTTCGGCCAGGCGCGGAAACAGCTCGTAGATGCGCGCGAGCGTCCACGGGCCGGGCCGCGCCACGGCGGAGAGATTCTCCTCGACCGTGAGCGAGCGGAAGATGTTGCGCTCCTGCGGCACCCAGCCGATGCCGGCGTGCGCCCGCTGGTCGGGGCGCAGCAGCGTGATGTCGCGGCCGTCGAGCGCGATGTTGCCGGCAATGTACCGCGTCACGCCCACGATCGAATTGATCAGGGTGGTCTTGCCCATGCCGTTGCGGCCGAGCAAAGCCAGCGACTTGCCTTCCGCCAGCGCAAGCGAGACTTCGTTGAGCACCACCGCCTCGCCGTAGCCCGCGGTCAGCCGCTCGATGGTCAGAAGGTCAGGCATCGAGCGACTCGCCCAGATAGACGGCCTTGACGCGAGGGTCGCGCGCGACCTCGTCCGGCGCCCCGTCGAGGAACAAGGCGCCGTTGACCAGCACCGAGATGCGGTCGGCGAAAGAGAACACGATGTCCATGTCGTGCTCGATCAGCAGCACGGTGACGTCGGACGGCAGCGCCGCGACGGTCGCGAGGATCTCGTGGCGCTCGTCCTCGGGAACGCCGGCGGCGGGCTCGTCGAGCAGCAGCACGCGCGGACGGCAGGCGATGGCGAGCGCGATCTCGACCAGGCGCTGCTTGCCGTAGGGCAGATGGCCGGTGCGCTCGTACATCACGTCGGTCAGGTGGAAACGATCGAGGATCTCCACGATCTCCTCGACCACCGCCGGATTGGTGCCGACCAGACGCCACCATTGCGCACCCGCGCCCATGCGTTCCGAGATCGCGAGCCCGATGCTCTCGAGCGGGGTGAGGTCGAGAAACAGCTGGTTGATCTGGAAGGTGCGGGCAAGCCCGCGCCGCACCCGCTTGTAGGCTTCGAGCGCGGTGATGTCCTCACCTTCGAGCAGAATGCGCCCGGCGGACGGCCGCAGCACCCCGGTGAGCAAGTTGATCACCGTGGTCTTGCCGGCTCCGTTCGGGCCGATCAGCGCGTGGCGGGCACCCTGCTCGATCTTGAGTGAGACCCCGGCGACCGCGGCGATACCGCCGAAGTGCTTCTCCAGGCCCACTGTTTCCAGCGCCACGGGCATGTCAGCGACCTTTCTCCGGCAGCCCTTCCCGGCCTTCCTCTGCCAGCGGCGCAGGATGGGAGTGGGAGGCGGCACCGGGCGCGACGCGGCGCGTGATCCGCTCGGCAAGCGCGCGCAGCCCGCCGGTCCAGACGCCGATGCGGTCGCGGCCGACCAGCACGATGAGGACCAGCACCAGCCCGATCCAGAACTGCCAATATTGCGGGGTGAGGGTCGCGATCCAATCCTGCATCAGCTTGAAGATCACCGCGCCGATCAGCCCGCCGTAGAGATAGCCGGTGCCGCCGATGATGAGCACGAGCAAGAGGTCGGCGGAGCGCTCGAGCGAGAACACGTCGAGCGAGGCGAAGGCGGTGGTCTGCGCCAGCAGCGCGCCGGCAACGCCGGCGTAGAACGCAGCGAAGGTGTACACCGCCACCAGCCGCGCATCGACCGAGATGCTGATCGAGGACGCGCGCAGGGGATTGCCCTTCACCGCCCGCAGCGACAGGCCGAACGGCGAATAGACGACGCGACGCGCCAAGAGGAACAGCACGAACAGCACGATCAGGCAGTAGACGTAGGCCACGTGGCCGAAGATATCGAACTGGAACATGCCGAGGATGGGCGCCACCGTGACCCCCTGCAGCCCGTCGGCGCCGCCGGTAAGCTCGGGGATCTGATTGGCGATCTCGCGCATGATCAGCGCCACCCCGAGCGTGACCATCAGGCGGGTGAGATCGGAGCCGCGCAGCACGAGGAAGCTGGTGGCAAAACCGAGCACGGAGGCGACGAAGCCGGATGCGACGAGCGCGAGCACCGGCTCGTTGATGATGGCGTGCTTTGCGAACAGCGCGGCGGCATAGGAGCCCAGGCCGAAGAAGGCGGCGTGGCCGAGCGAGATGATGCCGGCATAGCCGAGAATGAGATCGAGCGAGAGCGCGAACAAGGCGAGCCAGGCGATCTCGGTGAGGATCAGGTGCCGTCCGGGCAGCAGGAAAATGCTCGCCAGCGCGGCAAGCCAGAAAACGTATTCGAGCGGGCGCCAGCGCGCGCGTGCGGCAAAGTGATGGGCGACCTGCTCGACGAGCGGCGATGACATCGGCAGCCCGGCGCTACCTGCCGGCGGCGCGGGCAAACAAGCCCTGCGGCCGCAGGATCAGCATGATGATCATGATAGTGTAGATGACAAAGGCCCCGAATTTCGGGACGTAATACTTGCCGGCAACGTCGGCAATGCCGATCAGCAGCGAGGCGACAAACGGACCGGTGATGCTCGAGGTGCCGCCGACCGTCACCACGATCAGAAAATACACCATGTATTTGAGCGGGAAGGTCGGATCGAGGCCGAGAATTTCGGCGCCGAGCGCGCCGCCGAGACCGGCCAAGCCGGAGCCGAAGGCGAAGGTCAGCGTGAACACCGCGTTGACGTTGATGCCCATCCCGCGGGCGACGCGCGCGTCATCGACCGAGGCACGCAACCGGCTGCCGAAACGGGTGCTGGAGAGAATGAGCTGCAGGCCGAGCGTGAGAATCCCGCAAACCACGATGATCAGCAGACGATAGCGCCCGACCCCGATGCCGAAGATCTCGAAGCGCCCTTGCAGCACGCTCGGGATATCGATGAAGACCTGCTGCGAGCCCATCACGTAGTCGACGGCGGCGACCGACATGAACACCAGCCCGATGGTGAACAGCACCTGGTCGAGGTGGCTCTTGCCGTAGACGTGCACATAGAGCGTGCGCTCGAACAGCACGCCGATCAACGCGGTGGCCACGAAGGCGACGGCCAGGCCGGGGAAGAACGGCACCCCGGCGCGGTTGACCAGAATGAGCGTGATATACCCGCCGGCCATGGCGAAGGAGCCATGGGCGAGGTTGACGAAATTCATCAGCCCGAGCGTGACGGAGAGCCCGCATGCCAGCACGAACAGCAGCATGCCGTAGGCCACCCCGTCGAAGAGAATTGTCAGCATGGCTGCTCGCCGTCCCCTCAGCGACGGACCTTACCATATACCGACGGCGGCACAGGGAGCGATTCGAAGCGCTCCCGGCCGCCGTTGTCCTTGAATTGCGTCCCGGCTCGCGTGCAACGGCGAGCGGGGGCACGATCGCTAGAGTGATCGAGCCGTCGCCTATTTCTTCATCTTCAGCGGGTCTTTCACCGCATCGAATTTCGCGAACTCGACGTTGTAGAGCTCGCCCTGAACCTTCTCGATCTTGCCGATATAGATGTTCTGGACGATATCGCGCGTCTCCGGATCGATCGAAATCGGCCCGCGCGGGCTCTCCCACTTCATGCCCTTCATCGCGTTTACGAGCGCCTCGCCGTCGGTCTTGCCGCCGGTCTTCTTGAGCGCCTCGTAGATCACGTGCATGCCGTCATAGCCGCCGAGCGAGATGAAGTTCGGGCGGTAGCCGTTCGCCTTCTTGAAGGCGGCGACGTATTCCTTGTTTGTCGGCGAATCGTGCAGCACCGAATAGATGCCCGCCGTGACCACACCCAACATGGCGTCGCCCATGCCGGGGAGATCGTTGTCGTCGACGATGTCGCCGGGGCCGATGAGCTTGATCCCGGCCTTGTCGAGACCGCGCTCGGCGAATTGCTTGGCGAAAGTGCCGGCCTGGCCCGCGGGGACGAACACGAACAAGGTGTCGGGGTTGAGGTCACGCGCCCGCTGCAGGAACGGCGCGAAATCCGGATTGGCGAGCGGCACCTTGATGGTCTCGACCACCTGACCGCCGGCCTTGGTGAAGCTGTCGTTGAAGACCGAAGCCGCCTCCGCGCCGGGCGCCCAGTCGGATTGGACGATGACGACCTTCTTGCTGCCGTTCTTGGCCGCCCATTCCGCGATGATGCCGGACTGCTGGCCGAGCGTGAAGCTGGTGCGCACCATGTAGGGATTGTTCGGGTTGATCACCCCGGAGGTGCCCGACACCATCACCACGTTGGCGGTCTTGCCCTGGGTCGAGAGCGGCCCGATCGCCATGGCGCTCGGGGTCAGCGCCGAGCCGATGACGGCAACCTTCTCGTTGACGATCAGCTCCTGCGCGAGCCGCTTGGAGTTGTCGGGAACGCCGCCGTCGTCCTTGATGATGACGTCGATCTTCTTGCCGGCGACGGTTGAGCCGTTCTTGTCCATGTATTGCTTGACGCCGGCCTGCACCTGCTTGCCGACCGGGGCGAGCCCGCCGGTGAGCGGCAGCACCAGGCCGATCTTGGCGCTGTCCTGGGCGATGGCGCCGGTGGGCGCGAGCGCGGCGCCGGCGGCGAACGCAATCCCGACGGTGACAAATCTACGTAGCATGAGCTTTCCTCTCCGGTTTCGGTAGGTTTGCGGCAATCTATAGCGGAACCGGCCGCGGGTCATGGCACAAAAGTGGGCCTTTTCCCATTCGTGCGACAACGGCGCGCAGCCGGCCTGCGGCCATCGAGCCGGGGTCAATGGCCGCGCCTCTCGTGCCCTCGCCCCTTGCGAGTCCGCAAGGGAAGAGGACGCAATCACAATGATTATTTGCGTCTGCGCTAAGCGTGCGCCTTGCGCTGCGGATCGATGATCTGCTCGAGCTTGCCGAGGACGCGCATGCAAGGCAGGAGCTGCGCCAGGCTGCCGTTCGGCTCGCGCTTCTCCTTGATCGCGGCGATGAACTCGCGGTCCTCGAGCTCGATG
>JBKPUA010000221.1:0-8628 GCA_046735815.1 Pseudomonadota bacterium | reverse complement strand
ACAACAAGCCGTATTTTTTCGTCGTTTCCAGCCGTTCGAAAATGGCGTCCTGATTGGGATACATGCTTGAAAATCTCCGATCATCCCCACCGACAACGCGCAACCGCGATTTTGGTTGCACTGCACAGGACGCAGTCGATTGGGCCTAAACGACCCGTATCTCGGTAGTTGGGTCTGAAAGGACAAAGTTACCGCAATCAAAGGGACGGCGGACATGAGAAGTAAAATTACACAATCGGCCAGGGAATCTCCGCGCGGCGGTATTGCGCGTAACTGGCCGGTAGCGGCCTCACTTCGGTGCGCGCTTGGCCAGGATGCGTTGCAGGGTGCGGCGGTGCATGTTGAGGCGGCGCGCCGTCTCCGAGACGTTGCGGCCGCAGAGCTCGTAGATGCGCTGGATGTGCTCCCAGCGCACGCGGTCCGCGGACATAGGATTCTCCGGCGGCTCGGCCTTGCGGCCGTCGACGGCGAGCAGCGCCGCGACCACGTCGTCGGCGTCCACCGGCTTGGAGAGGTAATCGACCGCGCCGAGCTTCACCGCGTTCACCGCGGTGGCGATGTTGCCGTAACCGGTGAGAATGATGGCCCGGGCGTCGGGACGGCGGCGCTTGAGCGCCGAGATCACGTCGAGGCCATTGCCGTCCTCGAGCCGCATGTCGACCACCGCGAAGGCGGGCGAGGCGGTCTCAAGCTGAGCGAGGCCGTCGGCGACCGACTCGGCCGTGGTCACGCTGAAGCCGCGGCCTTCCATGGCGCGCGCCAGCCGCTGCAGGAACGACTTATCGTCCTCGACGATCAGCAGCGAGCGATCGCTCGGCATTGCCGCCGCCATCAAGTCGGCCATCGACGCCTCCTCATCGCGGCCTGCCGCCTTCCCCGCCGCGCGAAGCCGGCAGCAGCAGCGAATCCGCGAATAAAATCGCGCACATATATCCTAGGAACGCGCGCGCACGACCACAAGTGAATAATCGGAAAGGCGAGGCACGCTGCGGCCGGAAAGGGCCCCTTTTGACGCTAAAGTGAGCGGTCCGTTCAGGACGCGAGCGCCACCGAGCGCTCGAAATCGCCGCGCTGCCAGTGCACGCGGACGACAGCGCCGCGGTCGGGAAACGCCCGGTTTTCGAAGTCGAGCGTCGCACCCGAGCGCTCCAGCAGCGTCTTGGCGATGAAAAAGCCCAGTCCCAAACCGCTCGCTTCGTGGCCTCCCGCTTCGCCCTCGGCGCTGGCGCGGTCGCGCCGGCGGCTGGTGACATAGGGCTCGCCGATCCGCTCCATGATCTCCGGCGCAAAGCCCGGGCCGTCATCCGTTATGGTGACGGTAACCTCCTGGGAGTTCCAGGAAGCGGCGACCTCGACCCGCTCATGGGCGAAATCGACGGCGTTCTCCAAAAGATTGCCGAGTCCATAGAGGATGGCGGGGTTGCGGCCGCCGACCGGCTCGGCGGTCCCGCCCGCCGACGACACCACTTCGATCGCGACGCCGAAGTTGCGATGCGGCGCGACAACCTCCTCGATCAGCGTGGACAGCTTCATGCGGTCGAAGGGATCGCCGCTCGACAGCTCGGTCAACTTGGCCAGGATCGCGCGGCAGCGCTTGGCCTGCTCGTTCAACAGCCGCACGTCATCGGCATGCTCGGAATCGGGCGCGATTGCGAGCTGGAGCTCCTTGGCGATCAGGGTGATGGTGGCGAGCGGCGTGCCCAGTTCGTGCGCCGCCGCCGCCGCCAGGCCGTCGAGCTGCGACAGGTGCTGCTCGCGCGCGAGCACCAGCTCGGTCGCCGCCAGCGCATCGGCGAGCTGGCGCGACTCCTCGGTGATCTGCCACGCGTGCAGGCCGATGAACGCGATCGATAGGAGGATGGCGAGCCACACTCCCATCACGTAGACTGCCGGCAATTCGAGCGGCGGCTCGGTGTCCCACGGCAGCGGGTCGTGCACGAACACCAGCACGGTGGCGCAGGCCACGGCGAAGCCGCCGAGCATCAGCGTGATCTGCGGTGGAAGCGCAGTGGCCGAGAGCAGGACGGGTCCGAGAAACAAGAACGCGAACGGATTCTGCAGCCCGCCGGTGAAGAACAACAGCACCGCAAGCTCGGCGACGTCGAAGGCGAGCAGCCAGGCCGCCCGGTCGGGCTCGAGCCGTTGCGTCATCGGGAAGCGAATGCGCAGTGCGACATTGAGCCAGGCCGCGAGCGCGATGACGGCGAGGCAAGCCCAGATCGGCAGCTCGTAGTCGAGACCGAAATAGACCACCAGCACGGCGGTGGTCTGGCCGATCACCGCGAGCCAGCGCAGCCGCACGAGCGTGTCGAGACGCACGCTGCGCCCGGTCCGGTGGGCTTCCTCGGCGAGTTCGGCCATGACGTCAGTGTAGACCCTGGCGATAGCTGCTCAACCGCGGCCCAATGCCCCGTTTCGTTCGCTGGCCGCATCCGGCGTCCATTGCGGCGGCCCTTGCCTCCCGCGTCGCGCCGGGCCACATGTGCGTTTCCCGCAACCCATGATCCACATGTCCAAAGCGTCCGAGCCCGCCGTCGCCGTCGACCAGCTGGTGAAGATCTATCGCACCACCCGCGCGGTGGACGGCATCTCGTTCGCGCTCGAGGGCGGCTCGATGACGGGGCTGCTCGGGGGCAACGGCGCCGGCAAGACCACCACCATCGCCATGATCATGGGGCTCGTCATGCCGACCTCCGGCACGGTGAAGGTGCTCGGCGCCGAAATGCCGCGCCAGCGCTACCAAGTGCTGCAGGAGATGAATTTCGAGAGCCCATACGTCGACATGCCGCATCGCCTCACCGTGCGGCAGAACCTCAAGGTGTTCGGCCGCCTCTACGCGGTGAAGGACCTCGAGGGTCGCATTGCTGCGTTGGCCGACGAGCTCGACCTGGCCGAGTTTCTGGATCGGCCCACGGGCAAACTCTCCGCCGGGCAGAAGACGCGGGTCGCGCTGGCGAAGGCGCTGATCAATTCTCCGGGCGTGCTGCTGCTCGATGAGCCGACCGCCTCGCTCGACCCCGATACCGCCGACTGGGTGCGCGGCCACCTCGAGCGTTTCCGCAAAGAGCGGGGCGCAACCGTGCTGCTCGCCTCCCACAACATGGCCGAGGTCGAGCGCCTGTGCGAGCGCGTCATCATCATGAAGCAGGGCCGCATCGAGGACGACGACACGCCGGAACGGCTCCTCGTCCGCTATGGACGCCAGACGCTCGAAGAGGTGTTTCTGGACGTCGCGCGCGGGCGCGGCGAAGCCCGCGAGGCGGCGCAATGACGACGTTCGACATGAGCTCCACCGGCGCCGTGACATTGGCGCCCCATCGCGTGGGCGCGATGGTGCTGCGCTATCTCTACCTCTTGCGCTCGTCGTGGACGCGGCTGCTCGAGCTCATCTATTGGCCGGCCGTGCAGCTCCTGGTGTGGGGCTTCCTGCAGCTATACATCGCGCAGAACTCGGGATTCTTCGCCCGCGCCAGCGGGGTGTTCATCGGCGCCGTGCTGATGTGGGACATATTGTTCCGCGGCCAGCTCGGCTTCTCGGTGTCGTTCTTGGAGGAAATGTGGTCGCGCAATCTCAGCAACCTGATGATCAGCCCGCTGCGTCCGATCGAGTTCGTGTGCGCGCTGATGATCATGAGCCTGATCCGCCTCTCGATCGGTATGGTGCCGGTCACGTTTCTCGCCATCGCCTTCTTCGGCTTCAACGTTTACGCCCTCGGCCTCGCGCTGGCGGCGTTCTTTCTCAACCTCATCCTGACCAGCTGGGCGGTCGGCATCGTGGTGTCGGGGGTGCTGTTGCGCAACGGCATGGGCGCGGAGTCGCTCGCCTGGACCTTGATGTTCGTGCTCATGCCGCTCACCTGCGTCTATTATCCCGTGAGCGTGCTGCCGGATTGGCTGCAGGTGATCGCCTGGCTGCTGCCGCCCACCTACGTGTTCGAGGGTATGCGCGCGCTCATCATGCAGCAGGTATTCCGCGCCGATCTCATGATCGAGGCGTTCGCGCTCAATGCGTTCTATTTCGCTGCCGCGGTCGTTGCTTTCTTGCAGCTGTTGAAGAGCTCTCGCCGCGCCGGCTCGTTGCTGCAGACCGGAGAATGATGGAACCCCGCGAGTTCCCGTGGACTTGATCATGGCAGCGTTGCTGCGGCGCGAAAGCTACATTACGTGAAAGATCGTTATATGCAGCAGGCGAAAGGCTTTTCCGCAATGTTGACTATATGACGGAAACGCGACAGTATTTCGCGTTGCAACAAAAGCCGTTAGAGGCCGGGGACATGGCGATTGGTGAATTTGGCGGCGCGCCGGCCGCAGCGGACGATACTGGCCCGATGTTCGCGGCGCCGGCGTATTGGCTCTACGAAATGAGCCAAGCCGCCCTCAATCCCTCCCGCGCCTTTGCCGATGCCACGCGGCTGTTCTTCAAGAACCCGGCCAACCCGTGGGCTCACACCGAGTTCGGCAAGGCCATGGCCGCGGGCCTCGAACTGTTCGAGCGCTCGACGCGGCGCTACGGCAAGCCCGAGTGGAATATCGACTCCACCGTGGTGGGCGGTAGCCACGTCCCGGTGCACATCTCGGTCGCCTGGGAGCGGCCGTTCTGCCGCCTGTTGCATTTCGAGCGTGCGTTCGAGCATGCGCCGCGCCGGCCGCAGCCGCGCCTCCTCATCGTGGCGCCGATGTCGGGGCATTATCCGACATTGTTGCGCGGCACCGTCCAAGGCTTTCTGCCCAACCATGACGTCTACCTCACCGAGTGGGTCGACGCGCGCATGGTGCCGTTGTCGGACGGCCGCTTCGATCTCGACGATTACATCGACTATCTGATCTCGATCTTGCATCTCCTTGGCGGCGACGCGCACGTGGTTGCGGTCTGCCAGCCGTCGGTGCCGGTGCTCGCCGCGGTCGCGCGCATGGAGGCTGAGGACGACCCGTACGTCCCTCATTCCATGGTGCTGATGGGTGGTCCGATCGATACGCGGGTGAACCCGACAGTGGTGAACACGCTGGCGGAGAAGCGCGGCCTCGACTGGTTCCGCCGCAACGTCATTACCAAGGTGCCGTTTCCAAATCCCGGCTTCCTGCGCGACGTCTATCCCGGCTTCCTGCAGCTCCACGGCTTCGTCAGCATGAACCTCGACCGCCACATCGAGGCGCATCGCAAGCTGTTCCTCCATCTCGTGCAGGCCGATGGCGATTCCGCGCAGAAGCATCGCGAATTCTATGACGAGTATCTCGCGGTCATGGATCTGGCCGCAGAGTTCTACCTGCAGACCGTCGACACCGTGTTCATTCGTCATGCCTTGCCCACGGGCGAGATGACCCATCGCGGCGTGCGCGTCGATCCCGGCAAGATCCGCCGCGTCGCCTTGCTCACGGTGGAGGGCGAGAACGACGATATCTCGGGGGTCGGCCAAACCGAGGCGGCGCATGCGCTGTGCGCCAACATCCCCGCGCATCGCAAGGCGCATTGGCTGCAGCCCGCCGTCGGCCATTACGGCGTGTTCAATGGCTCGCGCTTCCGCGCCGAGATCGTTCCTCGCATTGCCGATTTCGCGCTCTCCAACAACGCCGGCAGCGCGCGCAGGAGCGGCCGCCAGCTTGGCGGCAAGATCAGCGCGGTGGCGACCAGCCACGGCTCCGCACATGCGGTGCCCGCCAACGTGGTCAAGCTCGCGACCGAATAGAGGGCGAGCGGCGCGATCCGCGTCCAAAAATGACGGCAAGCCGCGTCCTACCGGGCCTTTTGTGCGATTCGTCATCGCTGCCACCGCTGTAATCTTATCTAACTGACTGAAAGAATGACGGATTTTTCGCCTGCGGCGAGGCGGAAAACGGGTGAGCACCGGGGGGTGCCCGCTCCGCCGCCGCAAAAAAGTTATGAAAATGGATTCAAGTCTTGAGAGGCCCAAGCTATTGTGGCTTGGCATCCCCGCAAACCCTTGGTCTTGGGGAAGAGCCTTTATTTGTTGCCGCCCATGCTGCGCCGACTTGCCATTATGGCAGTATTTCGCCCGGGGTTGTTGCAGGGTGGATTTGCGTCCATGTCGCTTCGCGCATTGTTGTATCGACGTCCGAGCGAGCCCTCGGTCGTTCAGGTCGTTTTCGACAAATCGATCTATCTCGTGCGCCTGCGGCGACACCGCCAAGCACGCCGCTACACCTTGCGCATCGATGCCGCGTCGCGCGAGGTGGTCCTCACCATGCCGCCGCGCGGCAGCGTAAAGGAGGCGAAGGAGTTTGCGCAGAAGCACGGCGGCTGGATCGCGGCGCGGCTCAAGAGGTTGCCGGAGGCGGCGCCGTTTGCGCACGGCGTGGAGGTGCCGCTGCGCGGCGTGCCGCACCGCATCGTGCATCGGCGCGCCGAGCGCGGGACAGTGTGGATCGAAACCGACGGCGGCGGCACGCGGTTGCTTTGCGTCGCGGGCGAGCCGCCCCATGTCGATCGCCGCATCAGCGACTTTCTCAAGCGCGAGGCGCATCGCGACCTCGACGCCGCCAGCCGGCGCTATGCCGCCAGGCTCGGCGTGCCCTTCAAGCGCATTTGCGTGCGCGACCAGTCGAGCCGCTGGGGCTCGTGCTCCAATACCGGGGTCTTGTCTTTCTCCTGGCGACTCATTCTGGCGCCGCCATACGTGCTCGACTATCTGGCTGCGCACGAGGTCGCCCATCTCGTCGAGCTCAATCACTCGCTTCGGTTCTGGCGCCTGGTGAAGCGACTCTATCCGGAGGTCGAGCGCGCCAAGGTGTGGCTCGACGTCAACGGCACCGACCTGCATCGCTACGGGCTGTCCGCGCGGCGTCACGCCGGCGATATCTGACAACACTCGACGCAAGTCAGCCTGACAGGAGCGCCGCGCATGCCGGACCGGCCCGAAAGCGATTTGCGGTCGCCGAAATCGATCGACGCCAAGACGTTCTGGCGTACGCTCGGCGAGCGCGCGATCGGCGCCACCATCGTCACCGCCCAAGACGCCGACGGCCCGGCCGGCTTCCTCGGCCTTTCGGCCACCCACGTCTGCGCCGATCCGCCCACTATGTTGGTGTCGATCGACCGCAAGACCTCGGCGCTTACCGCGGTGCTGCACGCGCGCCACTTCGCGATCAACTATCTTGGCCGCGACGCCCAAACGGTGGCCGATGCGTTCGCGGGCAAGACCGACGCCAAAGGCGCCGCCCGCTTCGAGCCGGGCCGCTGGGGTGTTCTCACCACCGGCGCGCCGGTCTTCAACGACGCCCTCGGTGTGCTTGATTGCGTGCTGGAGAAAACCATCGAGCACTTCGCCACCACCATCGCCATCGGCCGGGTGGTCGACCTTCTCGCACGCGGCAGCGGTGACCCCCTGATCTATTTCCGCGGCGGCTTCCTCAATCCGTCACCGCGCTGATCGCCTCCTGGATGAGCTGCGGCTTCACCGGCGTGCGATCGAACTCGACGTTGAACGGGCGCAGCGCATCCGACACCGCATTGGCAATCACCACCGGGGGCGCAATCGGCCCGCCCTCGCCGACGCCTTTGACGCCGAGCGGATTGAGCGGCGAGGACGAATGTTGGTGAATGAGCTCGAATTGCGGGACTTCGCAGGCGGTCGGCAGCATGTAGTCCATGAACGATCCCACGCGCGGCTGCCCTTCGGAATCGTAGTGGATCTCCTCCAGTAGCGCGCCGCCGATCCCTTGCGCTGCGCCGCCGACGATCTGCCCCTCGACCAACATGGGGTTGACCACGACGCCGCAATCATGGGCGATGACGTAGTTCTCGATGCTCACGCGCCCCAGCTCGATATCGACCTCCAGCACCGCCGCGTGCACCGCATAGGACCAGGTGACCGTCGGTGGCTCGTAGTAGTAGGTCTCCTCCAGCCCCGCATCGATGCCGGCGGGGCGGCCATGATCCCACCCCGGCCGCGCCGCCTGCGCCACCTTGGCGAGCGAGAGCTCCGCGCCCGGCACGCCGACGATGCCGACGCTGCCGTTGCGCAGCTCGAGATCGATTGCCGCGCATTCCAGCACGTTGGCGGCGATGGCAAAGACTTTTGCGCGCAGGCGTTCGCTCGCGCCGTGAATAGCCGCCGATAAGGTGACGGTGCTACGGCTGGCGATCGTCCCGAATCCAATCGCGATCGCCCCGGTATCCGCGAAGGTCATGACCACGTCGTCGGGAGCGACCGACCAAGCGTCGGCCACGACCTGCGCGAAGATCGTCTCCATGCCCTGGCCTTGCGGACAGGCGCCGGACGACACGAAGATCTTGCCAGACGGATCGATCCGCACCGTCGCACTCTCGAACGGTCCGACGCCAGTGCCCTCGACATAGCAACCGAGCCCGAGCCCGAGATAGCGGCCATCGCGACGTGCCGCCTCTTGGCGCTCGCGAAACGCCACAACGCCGCCGATGGCATTGAGCGCCTTGCGCAGCGCGCCCGGATAATCGCCGCCGTCGTAGACGATCGGCTCGCCGTCGCGATAGGGAATGCCGACCCGATAGGGCATTTCGTCGGCACCGATCATATTGCGCAGGCGCACCTCGGCGGGCTCGAGGCCGAGCGTGCCGGCCACGAGATCGATGGTCCGTTCCATGGCGAACGCCGCCTCCGGCCGGCCGGCGCCGCGATAGGGCGCGTTCGGAAC
>JBKPUA010000220.1:0-7743 GCA_046735815.1 Pseudomonadota bacterium | reverse complement strand
CGCTCGGCCTTGGCGCAGGCGTCCTTGTCGCCGGCGAGATAGATCACAGCCTTGCGCGCTGCCACCATGCCCGGTGTTCCACTCACCTCGCCATCGAGGAAGGCGGCGCCCTTGGCCGCCAGCGGCGCGACGTGACGCTGTTTGTCCGGCACGGGATGGGAGCCGAGCTCGACGATGATCTGGCCGGGGCGCGCGGAATTGATGAGCCCCAGCGGGCCTTGCACCACCTCCTCAAGCGCCTCGGACGACGGCAGGCATGAGAACACGATCTCCGCCTGCAAACCGATCTCGGCGGGCGAGCGGGCCGGAACGCCGCCGATCTTCTCGAACTCGGCGAGCGAGCCGCGGCGATAGCCCAGCACGCGGTAGCCGCTCTTGATCAGGTTTTCCGAGATCGGCAGTCCGATCTTGCCGACACCGACGAAGCCGACCGTTTCCATGCTCTCCCTCCTCCTTGGCGTGCCGGCTCAGGCCAGCTCGAGCGACTGGTCGGAGAAATTCACCTTGATGCCGAGCGAGCCCTCCATCACCGTCCATTCGCGCAGCTCGAAGCTGCGCAGTCCATTGACGACGAAGGGGTCGGCCTCGGCGATCTTGCGCGCCGCCGCGGCGCTTTCCGCGCGCAGGATGGTGAGCCCGTCCCCGCGGGTCGCCCCTCCGGCCTCGGCCAGCGGACCCGACGCGAACAGCACGCCCTTCTTTTCCAGATCGATCATATATTCGAGATGGCGCGGCAGATGCTTGGCGATCTCCTCCGGCGCCGCGCCGCCCTTGGAGAGCACGACGTAGAGCTTCTTGCGAAGCATGGTCTTGGTCAGCTCGCGGATGCGCTCTTCCGTCACGGTGCCCTCCCCTACGTTCCTCGCCGGCTTGGTGCCGCCTTGCCGTTTGCTGCCGCGAGCATGGCGACATGCGCGGCGGCGATCAAGGATGTTACTGACCTGGCGTGTCCCGAGCGAGCGCAGCGAGTGGGGTGCGGAACTCACGCAGACAGCTTCATGCGCCCGCTCCAATCCTCCTTGAGCTTGTCGCGCAGCACCTTGCCGCGGTCGCTTTTCGGCAGATCCACGACGATGATCACCTGCTTCGGCACTTTTGGGGCGGCGAGGCGCGCGCGACAATGCTCGATCACGGCGGCTTCGGTCAGCTCCGCCCCCGGCCGCGGCACCACATAGCACACGACCTCCTCGCCCTGGATCGGGTCGGGCACGCCGACGGCGGCGGCATCGAGCACCCCGGGGTGCTTGAGCAGCACCTCGTCGATCTCGAGCGGCGCGATGTTCATGCCGCCGCGCACGATGAGGTCCTTGGTCCGCCCGCTAACGCGGATGAAGCCGTCGGCGTCCATGATCGCGAGGTCGCCGGACTTGATGCGATGGCCGCGGATCGGCTCGATCGTGCCGTCGTCAAGCAGATAGCCGACAGCGCAGTGCGGCCCGCCGGCGGTCACCTCACCTTCGACCTCCGGCGGACATCTCCGGCCCTGGGGATCGATGATCTCGAGCTCCTGATGCAGCGCAGGCAGGCCGACGGTGCCGAGCTTGCTGGCGTAGTGCCGGTTGCCGCACATCCATCCGGCCTCCGACATGCCGTACATCTGCAGCAGCTTGACCCCGTACATCTCCTCGAAGCGCACCCACTGCTCGCGCGTGAGCGGCGCGGTGCTGCACGTCATCAGGCGCAAGGTCGGCACGTCCCTGGCAGTAATGCCGAGCGGCTTGTTCAACAGCATGTTGAGCACGGTCGGCACGCCAGCGGCGAAGGTGATGCCGTGGCTTCGAATCCAGTCGATGAAACGGCTATGCGAAAAACGTTTGGCGATGTGGAGCGTGAGCCCGGTTTCAAGGAACGGCATCAGGCTCAGCACCTGCGCCGAGTTCCAACCGAACGAGCGATATTCCAAGGTGCGGTCGTCGGCGGTCAGCCCCAGGCATTCCAAGGTGGAGAGCCCGTTGAGCCAATAAGCGCAATGATCATAGACGACGACCTTGGGCCGGCTGGTCGTGCCCGAAGTGCAGAAGATGCAGGCGATGTCGGCGGCCGCGTTGCGCTCGGGCATGCGTTCCGGGTCGATCGCCCGCGCCATGGGGCGGAAGAGGTCGTCTTGCGGATCGGCGTCGGCGACCTTCGCGCTATAGCGACCGAAGCGGACGAAGGGCTTGCCCACCAGCAAGGCATCGCCGTCGAGCTCCTTGTGCACCAGCGTAAGTGTGGGCGCGACCGCCACCGCGAGATCCGCGATCAATGGCCCATTAAGCTCAATATTGAGCGGCGCAACCACCGCGCCCAGCCGCCAGACTGCGAGCCAGATCAAGAGCTTCTCGAGGTTCTCATCGGAAAGCAGCAAGACGCGGCCCCCTTTGCCAACGCCGCGCTGCTTGAGTGCAAAGGCGATGTCGGTGACCGCGCGGTCGACCGCGCCGAAGCTGATCGAGCTTTCCTCATCGAGATCGACGATCGCCAGTTTGTCCCGATCGCGCTCGCGGTATTGGGCGAGCAAGTCGGCGATCGGCTGGTACGGGATCTTCGGCCTATGTTTGCCGAACACGTCGGCCATGGCGTCTCCCTCGCCTCTTTATCTTTAGCTCGCGCGCAAGTTTCCAGCGCCGCAAGATCAAGCCACCGGCCAGCGCAGCTGCACCATCCGGTCGAGCGGCAAGTGCTGGCCGAAGCGCGCCACCGCCACTGGAATCTCCCGGTAAAGCTGCTCCTCGTCGATCCTGGTCAAACGCCCCTTGGCCACCACGTGCTCACCCGCCACGAACACGTCGCGCACAGAGTCGCCGGTCGCGCTGTAGACCAGGTTGGAGACCGGATTGATCAGCGGCTGCCATTCCGGACGATTGGTATCGAACAGCACGATATCGGCTTCCTTGCCGATCTCGATCGAGCCGATGCGATCGTCACACAGCGCCGCCTTCGCGCCGTTGCGGGTCGCCATTTCAAGCCCGAGCTCGGGCGGCATCACCCGCGGGTTGATGCGTGTCTCCTTGTAGCAGCAGCACGCCAACCGCACCTCCTGCGCCATATCGACGATCCCCGAGCTGGCGTGATCGGAGCCGATCGCCACGTTGACCCCGAGCGCCAGCAGCTCCGGCAGCTTGCCGAACAGGAAATTGCCGTAGCCGTTGTGGAGGCTCGAGCTCGGCGCGCAAACGAGCGAGGGCCGGCGCTTGGCGAGCATGGCCAGCTCGCCCGGCTCGAGCCAGCCGGAATGGACGATGAGCATGCGCTCGTCGAGCACGCCAAGCGCTTCGAGCCGTTCAATCTCGGCCTTGCCGGTGCGCGCCACGCTGGAATCGTGGGTGGAATAGCTGAAGCAGGCATGGGTCTGCAGCAGCGCGCCGTACTGGCGCGCGAGCTTGTCGAGCCCGATGATCAGCTCATCCGATGCGTTGTTGAGACCGCGGAACGAGGCGCTGGCGGAGAGCCGCGGATTGCCCGACTTGGCGTAGCGCGCGAGCACGGCCTCGGCGCGCTCGAGCGCCACGTCGGTCGATTCGATCATCCGCTCCGGCAGGATCCCCAGCACCGATTTGGTGAGATCGAACGACGAGCGCGACACGATGGCGCGAATGCCGGTCGCCATGATGCCCTCGACCGACGCCTCGGGGTGGTAGTTGCCGGGATCGATGAAGCAGGTGACACCATGTTTGAGCAGCTCGACCGCGGCCAAGGTGGCCGACGTGCGCACGTCGTCGGCCGCAAGCGCCGCCTCATAGGGATACATGCGGTCGAACAGGAAGGATTGCGCGTTGGCCTCGTCGGCAAGCCCGCGCGAGAGCGCGAACGAGGAATGCAGATGGCAGTCGATGAAACCCGGCGTCGCCACGGTGCGGCGGCCGTCGACCTGTGTACTAGCGACAAAGCGCTTGGCGACCTCGCCTGACTTGTCGATGGCGACGATCTTGCCCCTGTCCACGGCGATCGCAGCGTCGCGGATGATGCGGCGCTCCGCGTCGATGGTGAGCAGCCAATCGATATCGGCGATGACGAGATCGACGGATTGCACGTCGCACTCCACTTGTGCCGCCCGTCATTGCCGGGCTCGACCCGGCAATCCATCCTTCTTCGTAAGAAGATGGATGCGCGGGTCAAGCCCGCGCATGACGAAGAAGGGACAGGCGGTTACTTATTCTCCCCCACATAAGTCAGGTCGTCGGCGATCTTGAGCTCGATCAGCACGTTCTCGTCGGTCGAATCCTCGCACAGCATGGAGCGGTGGCCGATGCCCTTGGGGATGAACAGCATGTCGCCGGGGTGCATGATCTTGACCCCCATCTCGGTTTCCCATTTCAGCGCGCCCTTGACGCAGAAGATGATCTCGTGGGCGTCGATATTGCGGTGCCAGAATCCCATGTCGTGCTTGCGGCGCTTGGAGACGTCCACCTTCACCCGGTCGGACGTGTAGAGCCGCAGCGGCGTGCCGTCGGCCTTGTCGAGATTGGTCGGTGTGAACTTCTCCGCGAAGATGTTGATCATGCGGAAGATGTCGGCGTTCTCCAGCACGCCGGCGTTGATCACCGGCGGCTCGTTGTGCGCCAGCACCACGTTCTTGCCGTTGATGGTGACGAGCTCGCGATAGACCGGCTTGGCCGGTGCGCCGGCGTCGGCGTTGCTCTGCGGCTTGTTCATGGGCCTCTCCTCATTGCGATTGGTCGCGACGGTTGGCGGCTTCGAGCACGGCCGAGACGATGCCGGCATAGCCGGTGCAGCGGCAGAGATGTCCGCTGAGCACCTCGACCACTTCAGCTTCGGACGGATGGGGGTTGCGCTCAAGGAAATCGGTGAACGACATGAGAATGCCCGGGGTGCAGAATCCGCATTGCAGGGCATGGTTATTTTGGAATGCCCGCTGCAGCGCGTTGAGGGCCCCATTCGGGCTCGCAAGCGACTCCACCGTCGTCACCGCCCTGCCCTCGGCCTGCACCGCCAGGGTGAGGCACGAGCGCACCGCTTCCCCGTCGAGCAGCACCGTGCAGCACCCGCAGACGCCGTGCTCACATCCCACGTGGGTTCCGGTCGCGCCCAGCACCTGGCGGATGAAATCGCTCAGCAGCATGCGCGGCTCGGCCTCGCCCGTGCGCTTGCGGCCGTTGAGCGTGACGCTGAGCCTGGTGCGCTCGTTCTTTTTCACGCGGCGCATCGCACCGCCTCTTCGATGGCGACGGGGGCGATGCGGCGCAGGAGATCGCGCCGCATGCGCGCCGACGCATGCACGTCCTCATAGCCTTGAAGCTCCCAGGCCAGCCGCTCGATGGCGTCGCGGATGCCCGAGGCGCCGTCAGCCTCGATGCGGCGCACGGCAGGGCGCTCGGCCATACCGGCGACGCCGATGCGGATGCTGCTCGCGCTCTCAGCCAGCGCGGCGACGCCGACGATGGCAAAATCGCCATGCCGGCGCGCCACCTCCCGAAACGCCACACCACCGGACATGATCGGGAAACGCACTGCGGTGATCAATTCGTCATCCTCGCGCGCCGTCGCGAGCGTGCCCTGCTGGAATTTTTCGGCGGCGAGCACGCGTGTCCCGCGGCGCGAGCATAACACGACCTCGCCTTCGAGCACCGCCAGCGAGAGCGGGATTTCCGAGGTCGGATCGGCGTGCGCGACGGAGCCGCAGACCGTGCCTTTGTTGCGGGTCTGGAAGTGGCCCACGAACGGCAATGCCACCGCCAGCAGAGGAAGCTTCTGCGCGAGCGCGGGCCACGCCAGCAACCGGTTTTGGGTGACCGCGGCGCCGACCTCGATCCTGCCATCGACCTCGCGGATGACGTCGAGCTCGGGAATACGGGTGATATCGATGAGGATGGCGGGCTCGACCACGCGCAGGTTGAGCATCGCCAACAGCGTCTGGCCGCCCGCAAGCACGCGCGCATCCTCGCCGTGCTCGGCCAATAGCGCGAGCGCCTCGTCGATGGTGTCGGGCCGCGCATAGTCGAAGGGCCGCGGCTTCATAGCGCGGCCTCGCGCACGGACGGGGCAAGGTCTGCCGGCGGGCTCGGTTCCACGCCGGCGATGAGCGCGTGGATGCGCCGCGGGGTTGCCGGCAGCTGCACGTCCTTCACGCCGAGCGCATCGGCGATGGCGTTGGCGATGCACGCCGGCACGCTCATGCAATTGCCTTCGGCGGCCCCTTTGGCGCCGAGCGGGGTGAGTGGCGACGGCGTCTCCTGGTGCAGCATCTCCACGGCAGGAATCTCGGCCACGGTCGGGACCAGATAGTCGGCGAAGGTCCCGGTCAGGAACTGGCCGGCCTCGTCGTAGACGAACTCTTCGTACAGCGCCGTGGCGATGCCCTGCACGAAGGCGCCGCGCATCTGCCCGCCGGCGATCATCGGGTTGAGCAGGCGGCCGGCGTCGTGCATGGAGACGTAGCGGTCCACCCGCACCTGGTAGCTGAGCGGATCGATCTCGATGCCGCACATGTCGAACACAAAGCCGTAGGTGAGCGAGGTGTTGATGCGGTCGTCGCTCGCGGGCGGCTCGAGCTCCTGCGGCGACCACACCGCTGTTTCCCGCAGCGCCGGCGCCATGCCGTCCGGCAGCATGACCGGCGACCAGTGCGAGGTGCCGGCCACCCGTGCGAACGGCAAGGCATTGTCGGGATTGCTGCGGCTGCGGATCTTGCCGCCGACGAGCTCGATGTCGTCGGGCAAAATGTTGAGCTGCTTGGCAGCGATGGCCTTGAGCTTGTCGGCCATGCGCTCGGCGGCGAGATGCGCCGCCACCGCGGTGCCGGGGGTGAAACGGCAGGAATAGGTCCCGGCGGCGATCGACCATTGATCCTTGGCCGTGTCGATCTCCAGCACGACATTGATGTCTTCCGGAGCTAGGCCGAGGCGATCGGCGACGATCTGCGACAGCACGGTCTGGTGGCCTTGCCCTTGCACGGTGACGTCGGCAGTCACCGACACGGCGCCGAGCGGATCGACGTTGACGGTAGCCATCGACACCGCGCCGTTCTTCGGTCCGGCTTTCTCGCGCGCCTCCGGCGTGAGGAGCGTGGAGAGATAGCCCATGTTGGACATGCCGGGCTCGACCACCGCGGCAAAGCCGATACCGTAGTGCCGTCCGGCGGCGCGCGCGGCGGCGCGCCGGCGCTTGAGGTCGGCGAGCCGGCCGTCGCGGGTCGCGGTCTCGATCGCGCGCAGATAGTCGCCGGAATCATAGAGCGCACCGGCGGCCGCCTTGTAGGGAAATTTCTCCGTCGGCACGAGATTGCGCTTGATCACGTCGAGATGGTCGAGCCCGAGCTCGAGCGCGATGCGCTGCACCAGGCGCTCGAGCGCGAGGTAAAGCTGCGGGCCGCCGAAGCCGCGAATGAGGCTCGCCGGCATCTTGTTGGTGAGCACGACGCGGTTGACCACGTCGACATTGGCAATGTCGTAGGCGCCGGTCACCGCGCCGTGCATGCGATAGAGCGGGCCGGGCATGGGTGCGCGCAGGAACGCGCCGTAGTCCTCGAGCTGGTCGAGTCGCAGCGCCAGGATGCGGCCATCCTTGCGCACGGCGGCCTCGATCTCGGTGATCCGGTTGGGACCCGAGCTCGCGGCGACGAGGTGCTCGAGCCGATCCTCGACCCATTTCACCGGCCGGCCAGTGATGCGCGCCGCGAGCGCCGCCAGCACGATATAGGGAAACACCGAAAGCTTGATGCCGAAGCTGCCGCCGCTGTCGGGCGGAATGCGCAGGCGCAGCTTCGGGCCCACCACCCGCAGCGCGCGCGCCATCACCGGATGG
>JBKPUA010000219.1:0-3948 GCA_046735815.1 Pseudomonadota bacterium | reverse complement strand
CATGGCCGCATCGGTCGCGGCACCGATCGAGCGTCAGCTCTCGACCATCGCCGGCATCAGCTCGCTCACCTCCTCCTCGTCGCTCGGCATCACCTCGATCACGATCCAATTCGATCTCAACCGCAATATCGACGGCGCCGCGCTCGACGTGCAGACCGCATTGTCCGTGGCGCAACGGCGATTGCCGATCGAGATGACGACCCCGCCGAGCTTCCGCAAGGTCAATCCCGGCGATTTCCCGATCCTCTATATCAGCTTGAATTCTCCGACCTTGCCGTTGTCGGTGGTCAACGAGTACGGCGAGATCACGCTAGCGCAGCAGATTTCGCAGCTTCCCGGCATCGCCCAAGTGCTGATCTACGGCGCGCAGAAATTCGCCGTGCGGGTGCAGGTCGATCCGGTGGCGGCGGCCGCGCGCAACATCTCGCTCGACGATATTCGCACCGTCGTCTCCAAGACCAATTCTAATACCCCGGTGGGAACGCTCAACGGTCCCAAGCAAAGCGTGACGCTGACCGCCTCGGGCGCGATGACGAAGGCGGAGGAATACCGCAAGGTCGTGGTGGCCTATCGCAACGGCGCGCCGGTCCATCTCGACCAGGTCGCACGTGTGATTGATGGGGTCGAAAACGACAAGGTCGCGAGCTGGTTCAACGACAACCGTGCCGTCGTGCTCGCCATCCAACGACAGCCGGACGCGAATACGGTGGCGGTGGTCGACTTGGTGCGCGCCCGGCTACCGCAATACCGCGCCACGGTGCCGCCGTCGATCAACATGGAGGTGCTCAACGACCGCTCGATCTCCATTCGCGATTCCGTGGCCGATGTACAGGAGACGCTCGCGATCGCGATTTGCCTGGTCGTCCTGGTGATCTTCCTGTTCCTGCGCACCGTGTCGGCGACCATCATCCCCGCGCTTGCAGTCCCGGTGTCGCTGATCGGCACCTGCGCGGCGATGTACGTCTTCGGCTTCTCCATCAACAACATGACGCTGTTGGCCTTGACGCTGTCGGTCGGGTTCGTGGTCGACGACGCCATCGTCATGCTCGAGAACATCGTCCGCCATATCGAGGGCGGCATGCGGCCGTTCGAGGCCGCGCTCAAGGGCGCCCGCGAGATCGGCTTCACCATCGTCTCGATCACCTTCTCGCTCATCGCGGTGTTCATACCGGTGCTGCTGATGGGCGGCATGGTCGGCCGCGTATTCCGCGAATTCGCGGTGACGATCGCGGTCGCCATCATCGTGTCGGGTTTCGTGTCGCTCACGCTCACGCCGATGCTGTGCGCCCGCGTGTTGCGCACCCATCATGAGGGCGAGAAGCAGAATTTCGTACTGCGGATGTTCGAGGCGATGTTCAAGGGCTGGCTGCGAGCCTATGAATGGTCGCTCGACAAAGTGATCCGCTACAAGGCGATCACGCTGCTCATCACCTTTGCCACCCTCGGCCTGTCGATCTGGCTCTACATCATCATCCCGAAAGGCTTCTTCCCCACGGAGGACACCGGCTTCATTTCAGCCTCGACGGAGGGATCGTCCGATATCTCGTTTGCGCAAATGGCCGTGTTGCAACGCCAGGTCGCCGACATCATTCGCGCCGACAAGTCGGTCGATTACGTCAACTCCACCATCGGCGCCGGCGGCCCGAACCCGACGCTCAATCAGGGTCGCATGTTCATTGCGTTGAAGCCCAAGAAGGAGCGCGGTGAAAGCTCGACCGAGATCGTCCAACGCCTGCGCCGCACCGCCAACATCATCCCGGGCATGCGGGTGACCTTCCAAAACGTCCAGAACATCAACATCACCGGGCGCATCTCCAAGGCCGAGTGGCAGTACACACTGCAATCGAGCGATACTGAAACGCTCTACCAAGTTGCGCCGGAAATGCGCGACAAGATCGCGAAAATTCCGGGTCTGGCCGACGTGTCGACCGATCTGTACATCACGAATCCACAGATGACGATCGAGGTCGACCGTGAGAAGGCGGCGGTCTACGGCATCACCATTGATCAGGTTCGTCAGGAGCTCTTCAACGCCTTCGGCGCGCGCCAGGTCGCGACCATTTACACGGCTACCAACGACTATCAGGTCATTCTCGAAAGCCTGCCCCAATTCCAGGCTGATCCGTCGCAGCTGCAGAACATCTACGTCAAGACCAATGTGCCCGGCTCCGGCGGCGCGGGGGGAGCAAGCGGCCCGGGCTCCGGGGTGAACGGCAACGGCATTCCGTCAGGGCAGTCGATCCCGCTCTCGGCGGTGACGCGCATCATCCCCGCCGTCGGTCCGTTGCAGGTCAATCACCAGGGCAACCAACCGGCGGTCACCATCTCGTTCAACCTGCTGCCGGGCTTCTCGCTTGGGCAGGCGCAGGACGCCGTCCGCGAGATCGAGCGGGAAGCGCGCCTGCCGATCACCGTCAATACCGGTTTCCAAGGCGGCGCCCAGGTCTTCCAGGATTCGCTCAAAGGGCAGGGCATCCTGGTGCTGGCGGCGATCTTCGCCGCCTATGTGGTGCTCGGCGTTCTCTACGAGAGCTTCATCCACCCGATCACCATCATATCCGGCCTGCCGTCGGCCGGCGTCGGCGCGCTGCTGGTCCTGATGATGTTCGGGATGGATCTGTCGGTCATCGCCATGATCGGGATCGTGATGCTGGTCGGCATCGTGAAGAAAAACGCCATCATGATGATCGACTTCGCGATCGAGCGCCGGCGCGTCGGGCTTTCCGCCGAGGCCGCGATCCGCGAGGCGGCGGTGCTGCGCTTCCGTCCGATTATGATGACGACCTTCGCCGCGATCTTCGGCACGCTTCCCATCGCGCTCGGCACCGGCGCCGGCGCCGAACTGCGCCAGCCGCTCGGCGTCGCGGTGGTGGGCGGCCTGTGCGTCTCGCAGCTCCTGACGCTGTTCATCACCCCGGTCGTCTACATCTATCTCGACCGCATCGACCGCATGCTGAAATACCGGCTCGAGCCGCAGCTGCGCGAGGTCTCCGAGCATCCCGAGCGACCGACCGCCATCGCGGCGGAGTGATCTTGGCCTGACGCGCCGTCTACTGCGCCCGGAGTCAAGCCCGTGCCGCTGACGACGGGGCAGTTCGCCGACGTCATGAAAGGATAACTCGCCGCAGCCTTCGCGAAGGCGGCGGGATTAAAGCCGAATAGACCGATGAAATTTCGCGCTAGATCGAGAAGCTCGTTCCGCAGCCGCACGAGGCCGTGGCCTGGGGATTGTTGACGCGGAACGAGGCGCCGATCAGGTCATCGACAAAATCGATCTCGGAACCGGCCAGATAACCGATCGAGACCTGATCGATCAGCACGGTCGCGCCGTCGCGCTCGATTACGACATCGTCGGCCGCCCGCGCGCGATCCACATCGAACTTGTACTGGAACCCGGAGCAGCCGCCGCCTTCCACGCTCACGCGCAGCATGGTTCCCGGCGGCTCGCGGCGCAAAATCTCGCCGATCCGGCGCGCCGCCCGTTCCGTGACCATAATGCTGTCCATCTGCAAACCGTCGTTGCCAGTAGCTCTTTCCAATAGTTAAGTGCGCATCGGGCTCGGGTCAATCGGGCGGTCCGCCATGGCGATTGAAGCGGCAGTCGCGCGCACCCCCTATGCGTCGGCTGCCGGCCGCAGCCGCGGCCGGGTGCATCCGGAGCCGGTCAGCCCGACCCGCAACGCTTTCCGGCGCGACTGCGACCGTATCATCCATGCCACCGCCTTCCGCCGGCTCGCCTACAAGACCCAGGTGTTCGTATTTCACGAGGGCGATCATTTCCGCACGCGATTGACCCACACCCTGGAGGTGGCCCAGATCGCCCGCTCGCTCGCCCGCGCGCTCGGGCTCGACGAGGACCTGGCCGAGGCGCTGGCGCTCGCGCACGACCTCGGCCATCCGCCGTTCGGTCACGCCGGCGAGCGTGCGCTCGACCGCTGTCTCGCCGCC
>JBKPUA010000218.1:0-4339 GCA_046735815.1 Pseudomonadota bacterium | reverse complement strand
GATGCCCTCTCTCGACGGCGCCTTTTGACGCCTTGCCAGCACGCGCATGCTGCCCGATGCTCCGGTGATGCGACTCATCGAGCGGCTGACGGCGGATGCGACCTGCTTGCGGGGTGCATTGCGCACCTTGCGAATGACCACGCCGATCGCCAAGCATCCGACCCGGGTCTTTCCGCAGGTCGTCTCCGAACTCGCGGACAAATACGGCGACGCGCCGGCGCTGCTCTCCGACCGCGAGCGCTTCAGCTATCGTGAGCTCGCCGCGCGCTCCAACCGCTACGCGCGCTGGGCGCTGGCGCAGGATCTGCGCAAAGGCGACACCGTCTGCCTGATGATGCCGGGCCGCCCCGAATTCTTGGCACTATGGATCGGCGTCACCCGCATCGGCGGCGTGGTGGCGCTGCTCAATACCCACCTGACCGGGGCGGCGCTGGCACACGGGATCAACGTGGTAAGCCCCAAGCACATCATTGTCGCCGCCGAGTTGTTCCACGCGCTCGAAAGCGCGCGCCCCCATCTCACGGTCGAGCCCGAGATCTGGCTGCACGGCGCGGCCGATGCCAATTTCGCGCGCATCGACCGCGCGGTCGATGGCCTGTCCGGCGAGAAGCTCGCGGCCTCCGACCTCCCGAGCCTCACCATCGAGGATCACGCGCTCTACATCTACACCTCGGGCACGACGGGTCTGCCGAAGGCAGCCAACATGAATCATTATCGCGTGATGCTCGCGAGCTACGCCTTCGCCGGCGTGATGAACACGCGGCCGAGCGACCGCATGTACGATTGCCTGCCGCTCTATCACACCGCCGGCGGCCTGGTCGCCACCGGCGCGCTCCTGGTCAAGGGCGGCTCGGTAGTGATCCGCGACAAGTTCTCCGCGCGCGAATTCTGGGACGACGTCGTGCGCTGGGACTGCACCTGCTTCCAATACATCGGCGAGCTGTGTCGCTATCTCCTCAACTCGCCGCCGAGCCCGCAGGAGCGCGCACACCGGTTGCGGCTTGCCTGCGGCAACGGCTTGCGACCCGACATCTGGGGGCAATTCAAAGAGCGCTTCCGCATTCCGCACATCATCGAGTTCTACGCCGCGACCGAGGGCAACGTCTCGCTGTTCAATTTCGACGGGAAGGAAGGCGCGGTCGGCCGACTGCCGTGGTGGATGGCTGCTCGCTTCCCGACCAAGATCGTGCGTTTCGACCGCGAGCGTCAGCAGCCGGTTCGCGACGCAAGCGGTTTCTGCATCGAATGCAAGATCGACGAGCCTGGGGAGGTGATCGGCAAGATCATCAAGGATGCGTCCAAGCCCGGCCAGCGGTTTGAAGGCTACGCCGATGCCGCCGAGACCGGCCGCAAGATCCTGCACGACGTGTTCGAGAAGGGTGATGCCTGGTTTCGCACCGGCGATCTCATGCGCAAGGACAAGGACGGTTACTTCTATTTCGTCGACCGCATCGGCGATACGTTCCGTTGGAAAGGCGAGAACGTATCGACCACCGAGGTCGAGGAGGCGATCGGACGTTTCCCCAGCATTCTCGAAGCCAATGTCTACGGCGTCGCCGTTCCCGGCCGCGACGGCCGCGCCGGCATGGCGGCGATCGTGGCGGAGGACAATCTCAACCTGACCGCGCTGCGCGATTTCCTGGCGCAGCAATTGCCGGAATATGCCCGGCCGGTGTTTCTGCGCCTCCGCCAGGAGAACGATGTCACCACCACCTTCAAGCAGAAGAAGATCGACCTCGTGCGGGACGGTTTCGATCCCGGCACCACCACCGATCCGATCTATTTCAGTGATCCGCAGCGCAAGGCGTTCGTGCGCCTCGACGGCGCGCTTTTTGCCGACATCAATGCCGGGCGGATACGGCTATAGCGGCTGCGGACAGTGAACCCTGCCGGTATCATGACCCCACGGAAATTGCGGCTCGAACGATGCGGCAAAGCTCGGCTTACGACGAGGAGGTCCGCGACTTTTCGCCGCCATCGGCCGCGAACCAGAACCTCACCTGCGACCTCGTCATTGCCGGCGGCGGCCTTTCCGGGCTGAGCGCGGCGGAAGCGGCGAGCCGGCGCGGGCTCGACGTCGTCGTCATCGAGAAGGGCGTCTACGGCAAGGACGCAGCCTCCGGCCTCAATGCCGGGCAATTCCTGACGGGCTGGGCCAAGTCCATCGACGTCATGCTGGCGGAGCTGGCGCAACAGGAGCTGCGCGCCGGCCATTCTGTCGATCAGGCCGAGCAGAGGGCGCAGCGGCGGGTGCGGGCGTTCCTGCGCCGCACGGTCGAGGGGTGCCTGCAGCTTGCCGAGCTCGATCGTCGCTACAACCTGCGCGCCTCGGTGCAGCACGGCGCGCTCGCGGCGGCCCTCACCGAGAGCGACATGGCGGGCCTGCGGTCGGCTTATGAATTCATGGAACGGAGCAACCTGCGCGCGCTGATGCCGCAAGCCGACAAACGCCGGCCGCCGTTCTTCAAGATCCTCTCGGCACGGGAGCTTGCCCGGCGATATGGCACGGCTGAGGGATTCTACATTGGCGGCGTGATCGACCGCTTCGGCGGCAGCTTTCGTCCGCGCAAGTTTCTCATCGGATTGGCGCGGGCACTGCAGAAGCGCGGCGTGCGCTTCTTTCAGCACACCGAGGCGCAGGCGCTCGATTCAGCCGACCACCAGGTCGCGGTGTTTTGCGACAACGGCGCCAATATCCGCGCCAACATGCTGTTCATGGCCAATGCCTATGCCAGGCACATCAACGGCGACGCGCTCGAACGCGCGATCTTCGAATACGACTACGTGGTGGAAGTGGAGCTGCCGGAAGGAGCGCCAGCGCTCGCGGGAGGCTCGGTCCTCTCGGACACACGCGACCCTTGCTTTTACGCGCGCCGCCACGGCCGACGCCTTTACATGGGCTACGAGGAAACGCCGGAAACCTCGCCGGAGATCCTGCGCGCGGTCGCGCGCAGGACGCTCGAGGAGGGCAAGCGGGTGTTTCCCGCGCTGGCAGCCATGGGCGAGAGCGATATCAAGAGTGCCTGGGCGGGACGGGTCTATTACACCTTGGATGACTATCCCTTCGTCGAACGCCGGCACGGCGGGCGTGTCATTACCTTTGCCGCGCCGTCCGATCACGGCAACGCGGTTGCGCTGCGCATCGGAGCGCTGGTCGGCAACGTCGCCGCGCCGCAGTCGGCCGGCCCGCCGAAGAACGATACGGATATGCGCCTTCGCCGCCGCAACGCGCAGCAGCTGCGTTTGTTCGAGAGCTTCCCCAAGGGACTGCGGCTACGCCCGGGCCGGCGCTACCAGGAGGCGGCCTTCCGGCCCGAACCGCTCGCGGACGCGGGAGGCGATCCCGCGTGATGTAATCATCAAGCGTGCCGCGGGTTTCACCTCTCCCCGCTTGCGGCAAAGCGGGTGAGGGGGATTTGTCGAGCATCGAGCTCGCGGGGGGCCCCCCTCACCCCACCCCTCTCCCCGGTTTGCGGGGAGAGGGAGCGCACCGAGTTCGGGGCGCGACGCGACGCTACGCACAAAGACGCGACAGTACGGACAGAGAAGCCGTCAGAAGCTGACGGAGTCCTTGATCGCCGCGGCGACGTCGGCGGGAACGAGCTTGCGCGCCATGAAGTCATCCCAGTCCTTGAACTTCTCCTTGGTGCGGGCGGCGATGATCGCCTTCGAGCGGTGGGCACCGACGTGCGGCAGCTTGTCGAGCTCGGCCTCGGTGGCGGTATTGAGATTGATCTTGGCCACGGCCGTTGCGGTTGCGGCCCCGGTGGTCGTCGGCTTCGCCGGCGCCGGCGCCGGCGCGGACACGGCCGGGCCGGGTTTCGCCGGTTGCATCGGCTGCGTGCCCTGGGCGAAGGCCGGAACCGACAGAAGGGCGACCGTTATCGAGGTCGCGCACAAACGGGTAAGCATGTCGTTCATCCTCTCTTGATCCCTCATGGCTCGACTGCGAGCACTACGCCGCAGCAAGCCGAGTGGGCGTTGTACGCATCAGCCTCGCAACATCGGCTTGGCTCGAAGCTCTCGCCGCCGTCGGACTGACTGCGCGCACCAATAGCCGATCAATTTCGAACGCTGCATGGACGGCGCGTTCATCCGCTATTCAGCCGCCGGCCAAAAAGTCGGCACAATCGCGCTATCGGGCCACCGTCATGGCCGGGCTCGTCCCGGCCATCCACGTCTTCATTTCGATGCATGCTGCAAAGACGTGGATGCCCGCGACGAGCGCGGGCATGACGGCGGAGGAGTAAACGCGTTAGCCGAGGGCACGCGCGATCGCGGCGACCGCCGGCGCGATCTCTTCGGCGGCGTGGTAGCAGCCAAAGCCGAAGCGGATGCG
>JBKPUA010000217.1:0-5048 GCA_046735815.1 Pseudomonadota bacterium | reverse complement strand
GTGCGGGATCAGGCCGATGTCCATGATCTTCTGCTGCATCTCGGGGGTGGCCATGATCGCTTTCATCTCGGCGTGCAGCTTGTCCACGATCGCGCGCGGCGTGTCGTGGCGGGCAAAGATCACGTGCCAGGACACCGCCTCGAGATCGGCAATGCCCACCGCTTCGGCGAGTGGCGGGACATCGGGCAGGGTGGGAAACCGCGTGGCCGATGTGACGGCCAGCGGTCGCAGCCTTCCGTCCTTGATCAGCGGCAATGACGCGCCCGCTTCGGCAATGGCGGCGGCGACATGGCCCGCGGCGACGTCCGCGATCGACTGCGGACTGTTCCGGTACGGCACATGCGCCATGTCGAATCCGAACTTCTGTTTCAGGAGCTCGGCCGTCAGGTGCGGCGCGCCGCCGATTCCGGAAGAGCTGTAGCTGAGCTGACCCGGCCGCTCCTTGGCGTATTTGATGAACTCCGGCACGGAATGGACCGGCACCGCGGGATTGACGACGAAGACGAACGGCGACTTAACGTAGTGGGAGATCGGCACGAAGTCGGTCAGCGGATCGAACGGCCGCTGCTTGAACAGCGTCGGCCGGATCGCCATCACCGCGCTGGTCGCCACCGCCAGCGTGTAGCCGTCGGGCACGCCCTTGGCGATGGTCTCGCCGGCGACCACGCCGGCACCGCCGGGCCGGTTGTCGATGACGACCGGCTGCCCGAGACGCAGTGACAGCTTCTCGCCATAGAGGCGCACCAGCGTATCCATGCCGGTGCCGGCGGCGAGCGAAACGATGATCGTGATGGGCCGGCTCGGATAGCTGTCCGCGCGCACTTCCCCGGACGGCAGCAGCGCCGCGAGCGCCAACGCGGCGGCCAAGCCGCCGCGGCACGACCACGACATAGCGTTTTCTCCCTCCCGCGGCGGCGACGGGATCTGCGCCCGGGCTTCGCCGAGGTGCCGCGACTACTGGCGGTTTAGGCCGCCTTCTTCTCCAAGTCCTGCTTCCACTGGCCGCGCGTGGCCAGGCTGTTCATCATCGCGCGATGGCTGAAGGCGCGCTGGGCGGCGGCAACATTCTCGCCCTTGCCGGCCCAGGCCTTCTGCGGCGCAGCCTGCAGCGCGCGGCCATAGCTGAAGGTCAGCCGCCACGGCAGGCCGCCGATCCGGTTCATGGCGTCGAGATGGGCCGTGGCCTCCTCGTCCGACTGTCCGCCGGACAGGAACGCTATACCGGGCACGGCGGCCGGCACGCAGGCCTTGAGCACCTTGACAGTCTTCTCCGCGACCTCCTCGACGCCGGCACGGTTCTTCGCCTTCTTGCCGGCGATCACCATGTTGGGCTTGAGCACCATGCCTTCGAGCGCGACCTTCTGGTAGTAAAGCTGCTCGAACACGGTCTTGAGCACCCACTCCGTCACTTGGTAGCAGGCGTCGGCATCGTGGTCGCCGTCCATCAGGACTTCGGGCTCGACGATCGGCACGATGCTTTCCTCCTGGCAGAGCGCCGCATAACGCGCCAGCGCGTGCGCATTGGTCATGATCGCGTCATAGCTCGGGATCTTGGGACCGATGTCGATCACCGCGCGCCATTTGGCGAACTTGGCGCCGAGCCCGCGATACTCGACGAGGCGCTCGCGTAGCCCGTCGAGACCCTCGGTGATCACCTCGCCGGGACAGAACGGCAAGGGCTTGGTGCCCTTGTCGACCTTGATGCCCGGGAGCGACCCCGATTTCTCGATCACCTTCACCAGCGGCGTGCCGTCCTTGGCGTTCTGGCGGATGGTCTCGTCGTAGAGGATGACGCCGGAGATGTATTTCGACATCGCCTCCGACGCGCGGAACATCAGCTCGCGATAGTCGCGGCGATTGTCCGGGGTCGACTCGACCCCGATTGTATCGAAGCGTTTCTTGATGGTTCCCGAGGACTCGTCGGCGGCGAGAATGCCCCGGCCCGGCGCGACCATGGCCTCGGCGACTTTGTTGAGCTCAGCGAGGTTCATCGCAGCTTCTCCGTTCGTGCTCGAACTGAATGGGTATTGGATTGTCCTCATTTTACCTTGAGGACCTCGACCCCCGGCAAGGCCTTGCCCTCCAGCCATTCGAGGAAAGCGCCGCCGGCGGTCGAAACGTAGGTCAAGCGGTCGGTAACCCCGGCGGCGTTGAGTGCCGCGACCGTGTCCCCGCCGCCGGCGACGGTGACAAGCTTTCCGGCCGAGGTAAGTTCCGCCGCCGCCTCGGCCACCTCCAGCGTTCCGATGTCGAACGGCTCGAGCTCGAAGGCGCCGAACGGCCCGTTCCACACCAGCGTCTTCATCCGCGCGAGCACCGAGCATACGTGCTCGACGCTGCGCGGGCCGATGTCGAGAATCATCTCGTCGGCGCCCACGCCGTCCACCGCCACCACCCGCGAGGGCGCATTCGCCGCAAACTCCTTGGCGACCACGACGTCGACCGGCAGCACGATCTCGCGGCCTTTGGCTTTCGCCTTCGCCATGATCTCGCGCGCGGTCGCCGTGAGCTCGTGCTCGCACAACGATTTGCCGACGGCATGCCCGCGCGCGGCCAGAAAGGTATTGGCCATGCCGCCGCCGATGACGAGAACGTCGACCTTGGCGAGCAGGTTGCCGAGGAGATCGAGCTTGGTCGAGACCTTGGCGCCGCCGACGATGGCGGCCAGCGGACGCTCGGGCGTCTCCAGCACCTTGGTGAGCGCCTCGAGCTCGTACTGCATGGTGCGGCCGGCGTAAGCCGGTAGCTTGCGGGCCAATCCCTCGGTCGACGCGTGGGCGCGGTGTGACACCGAGAAGGCGTCGTTGACGAAGATGTCGCCGAGCGCGGCGAGCGCGTCGACGAAATCGGGATCGTCGCGTTCCTCGCCCTTGTGGAACCGAGTGTTCTCCAAACAGAGAACGTCGCCCGGTCGCAGGGCGTTCACCGCGGCAAGGGCTTTTTCGCCGACGCAATCTTCGGCGAACGCCACGGGTCGCTCGAGGACGTCGGCGATGGCGGGCGCTAAGGGCTTGAGCGACTGGGTCGGGTCACGTCCCTTCGGGCGCCCGAAATGGGACAGCAGGATCACCTTGCCGCCCCGATCTGCAATCTCGCGGATGGTCGGGGCCACGCGTTCGATGCGGGTCGTGTCCGTGACTTTACCGTTCTCCACCGGCACGTTGAGATCTACGCGCACGAGCACCCGCTTGCCCTTGACGTCGGCCTGGTCGAGCGTACGGAACATGGTCATTGGCCTGCGCGCGACATCCGCAGACGAAACATCGCTGATCGTCAGCAGGTCAGATCAGCTTGCCGATCGCAACCGCGGTATCGACCATGCGGTTCGAGAAGCCCCATTCGTTGTCGTACCACGACATCACCCGCACCAGCGTGCCGTCCATCACCTTGGTCTGGTCGATAGCGAACACCGACGAATGGGCGTCGTGGTTGAAGTCGCTCGAGACGTTGGGCGCCTCGGTGTAGCCGAGAATACCCTTGAGCTGCTGGTCGGCAGCGCGTTTCACGGCACCGTTGATCTCGTCCTTGCTGGTCGCGCGCCGGGCGACGAACTTGAAATCCACCACCGAGACATTCGGCGTGGGCACCCGGATGGCGACGCCGTCGAGCCTGCCGGCGAGCTCCGGCAGCACCAGGCCGACCGCCTTAGCCGCCCCAGTCGAGGTCGGGATCATGTTGATGGCGGCGGCGCGCGCTCGGTAGAGATCCTTGTGCACTTGATCGAGCGAGGGCTGGTCGTTGGTGTAGGAATGCACCGTCGTCATGAAGCCCTTGTCGATACCGACGGCGTCATTGAGCACCTTGGCGACCGGGGCCAGGCAGTTGGTGGTGCACGACGCGTTGGAGACGACCTTGTGCTCCTTCGTCAGCTTGTCGTGATTGACGCCATAGACGACTGTCAGGTCCACGCCATCGGCGGGTGCGGAGATGATGACGCGCTTGGCGCCGGCGGCGAGGTGAGCGGAGGCTTTATCCTTCGAAGTAAAGATGCCCGTGCATTCGAGCGTGATATCGACGCCGAGCTCCTTCCACGGCAGCGTGGTCGGGTCCTTGATAGCGGTCACCTTGATCGTGCCGTTGCCGATGCTGATGGTGTCGCCCGTGACCTTCACCTCGCCGGGAAAACGGCCATGCACGGAATCGAAGCGCAGCAGATGCGCATTGGTCTCCACCGGGGCGAGGTCATTGACCGCAATGACCTCGATGTCATTGCGTTTGGCTTCGGCGATGGCGCGTAGCACGTTGCGGCCGATGCGACCAAAGCCGTTGATGGCGACACGAACTGACATTCCGTGCTCCTTCGCTCCCCTTGCGTCGCCGTCCCTGCGGAGCCAGCGAGCAATCCGATCGTTGCGCGCGGCGCGTGCTAGGCCCTCTCCAGCTCGCGCAAGGCCGCCGCAGCCACCTTCTCAGGCGTAATACCGAAGTGCTTGTAGAGTTCCTTATAGGGGCCGCTCGCGCCAAAGGTCGTCATGCCGATAAAGGCGCCCTCCGAGCCGATGATCTCGTCCCAGCCTTGCCGCACCGCGGCTTCGACCGCGACCTTGACCCTGGCGCGGCCGATGACGTCGCGCCGCTCGGCGGCCGGCCGCTCGCGGAAGAGCTCGAAGCACGGCACCGAGACCACGCGGGCGGAGACGCCGCCCGCGCGCAGGATTTTGCGCGCCTCAATCGCGATCGCAACTTCCGACCCGCTCGCGAACAGCGAGACCTCGGACTCATTATTCTCGGCGGTGGCGATTTCATAGGCGCCGGCCGCGCACCGGTTGCTCTCGGTAAAGCCGAGGCGCAGTTGTGGGAGGTTCTGGCGGGTGAGCACGAGGACGCTGGGCGCGTGCGAATTCTCCAGCGCGAGCTGCCAGCACTCGATGGTCTCCACCGCGTCGCATGGGCGGAAGACATAGAGGTTCGGGATCGCGCGCAACGCGGCGAGATGCTCGACCGGCTGATGGGTCGGGCCGTCCTCGCCGAGCCCGATCGAATCATGCGTCATCACGTGAATGACCCGCAGGCCCGCGAGCGCGGCCAGCCGTATGGCCGGACGGCAG
>JBKPUA010000216.1:0-6170 GCA_046735815.1 Pseudomonadota bacterium | reverse complement strand
CAAGGCACCAAGCTCGTGTTCCCGGCCGCCGGCTGGCAACACACCCTGATGAAGAAGGAGTTCACGCCCGAAGGCATGCTGTTCGGCCACAACACGCTCTATTTCGCGAACCCGAAGGCCTCGCCGCTGGCGAAGGAATTCGTCGCCTGGTACGAGCAGACCTATAAGGACTATCCCGAGTGGGAAGCCGACCGCGCCTATTTCGCCATCGCCTCCTACAAGGCCGCGGTGGAGAAGGCGATGAGCGCGAAGGGCGGCAACTGGCCGTCGCAAGACGACATCATCGACGCGCTGGTCGGCCTGTCGATCGAGAGCCTCGGTGGCAAGAGCGCCTGGCGCAAGGACCATATCGCCGACCAGACCTTCGTGCAGGGCCTCACCACCCACGACAACAAGTACGACTTCGTCACGCTCGGGACATTCGAGAGCCGGTATTCCACCGAGCTACAGAAGCCGCCGGGGGCGAATTTCTGGGAATGGATCAAGACCGCCCAGTTCGACGTCTGATCCGACAAACCGGATTGAATGTCCGCGTTCGCGAACATTGTTGCCGGCGGCGTGTTTCACGCCGCCGTTTTGTTCTTGGTGGCCGCCGGGCTTCAGCTCGTGTTCGGCGTGCAGAAGATCGTCAATCTGGCGTGCGGCTCGTTCTACGCGCTCGGAGCCTATTTCGGAATCACCTTCATCGGCTACGCGCGTGCGTTCGGCGTGTCCGAATGGATGATCCTGCCCGCGCTCATCATTTCCGGCCTCCTGCTCGGCTTCATCGGACCGCCGATCGAACGCATGCTGCGTACGGTCTATGACCGCGACGAAAGCTTCCAGCTTCTTCTGACCTTTGCGCTCGTGCTCATGTTCCAGGACGTATTCAAATTCGTCTGGGGCGCCAACCCGCGCTCGCTCGACAGCGGCTATTTGATCTACGGCACGATCAGCGCCGGCGACTTCAGCATGCCAGTCTACAATTTGCTCGTGGTCGCGGCCGCTATCACGGTTGCCGCCGGACTCGGCCGCTTCCTGCAACGGACCAATTACGGCCGTATCCTGCGCGCGACGGCGGAAAATCGCGCCATGGCGGAGGCGCTCGGCGTCGATGTGCGACGCATCTATTCAGTGGTCTTCACGCTTGGCGCGGTGCTCGGCACCACCGCGGGGGCGCTGGTTGTGCCGACCGCCGCGGCCTCGCTCGACATGGCGATCGAATTCGTGATCGAGGCCTTTGCTGTTGTCGTCATCGGCGGCCTCGGCTCGATGCGCGGTGCGTTGGCCGGCGCGCTCATCGTCGGCTTGATCCGCGCCTTTTCGATCCTGCTCTACCCCGAACTGGAAGTGCTCGCGATCTATCTGATCGTGGTTGCCGTGCTGATTTTTCGACCCGCCGGATTGTTCGGGAGAAGGCTGGCATGAAGCTCTCGGCCGCGGCGATCGTCGCCGCCTGCGGCGCAGCTGCGCTCGCCTCGTTGCCGCTGGTGGTGCCGCCCTATTACGCCGGCTTGATGATCCCTTTCTACGGCTACGCCATCGCCTTGCTCGGGTTCAACCTGCTGTTCGGCTATACCGGATTGCTGTCGTTCGGGCATGCGATGTTTCTGGGCGTCGGCGCTTACGGCGCGGCGATCCTCTCGGGCGTGCTGGGGGTGAAATCCTTCGAGCTGGTGCTGCTCGCGGTCATGCTGGCATCTGCTGCAATCGCACTGCCGATCGGCGCGTTGTGCGTGCGCTATACCGGCATTTTCTTCGGCATGCTCACCCTCGCCTTCGGCATGCTGTTCCACTCGTTCCTGTTCAAGTTCTACCACTTGACCGGCGGCGACAGCGGCATGCGCGTGGCGCGCATGAATATCCTTGGGCTCGACTTCGCGCGCTACAACAAGATCGAGTTCCTGGCCGGGCCATTCTACTACTATTGCCTCGGCCTCTTGATCGTCGCCGGCTTCCTGATGTGGCGGATCGTGAGCTCGCCGTTCGGGCTGCACCTCAAGACCGTGCGCGACAACGCGCGCAAGGCGGAATATCTCGGCGTGCATGTGCACTCCTTCCGCCTCGCCGCTTTCGTCATCTCGGCTGCCTTCGGTGCCGTCGGCGGCGCGATCCTCGGCTTCCGGGTGGGGCTGGCCGATCCCGAGCTGGTTTATTGGACTCAGTCAGGCCAGCTTGTGTTCATGGCCGTGCTCGGCGGGTTCTCGAATTTCTTCGGGCCGATCGTCGGCGCCTTCACGTTCACTTTGTTGCAGGACCAGCTGCAATCGCTGACCGAGTATTGGCGCTTCGTGCTCGGCGCGATTCTGGCGCTGATCGTCATCGCATTTCCGGAGGGCATTGCCGGATTGGCCGCCGACCTGCGGCGCAGGATCGCGGAGAAGACGGCATGACCTTGCTGCTCGAGACGCGCAGCGTCAGCAAGTCCTTCGGCGCCTTCCGTGCGCTCGAGCAGGTCAACATGTCCGTGCATTCGGGCGAGCTGGTCTCGGTCGTGGGTCCCAACGGCGCCGGCAAGACCACGCTGGTCAATCTCCTCACCGGGCTGCTCGCGCCGAGCTCCGGTGAAGTCCTTTTCATGGGCAGGAACATTGCCGGCGTGGGGCCGGTCGAGCTGGCCGATCATGGTCTGGCACGGGCGTTCCAGCTCATCCAGATTTTTCCCAAGTTGACGGTCGCTGAGACGATCGCGGCCGCGGTCGTTTCGCGGCAGAGCAAGCGCTGGCGGCTTCTCTCGCGACTTTCCGCCGACGCCGAGGTGAGCGGCCGCGTGCGGGAGGTGGCGGAAATCTTCGGCCTCGGCCCCCGGCTCGAGACGGTTGCCGCGGCGCTTTCGCAGGGCGAGAAAAAGCTGCTCGATGTCGCTTCGGCCTTCGCGCTCGACCCGCAAGTGATCCTGCTCGATGAGCCGACGTCCGGCGTTTCCAGCGCCGACAAGCACAACATCATGAGAACGCTGATCGCGGCGGCCGAGCGCGCCGGCGTGAAGGGGATCGTGCTGGTCGAGCACGACATGGACCTGGTTGCAGCCTATTCCCATCGCATCATTGCGCTGTCGGAGGGCCAAGTGCTCGCCGATCTGCCGCCCGATCGGTTCTTCGCCGATCCGCACTTGATCGAAACCGTGATCGGCAAACGGCGGGGTCATTGATGCTTGAGGTGCGCGATCTCGTCGTCGACATTGAGGGCAGCCGCGTTCTGCGCCGCGTCACCTTCGAGGTGGCCGAAGGCGGGTTGGTCTGTCTGGTCGGGCGCAATGGCGCCGGCAAGACGACGACGCTGCGCAGCATCATGGGGTTTCACAAGCCGGTGTCGGGCACGATCGCGTTCGATGGCCGGGATCTCCTGGCCTTGCGGCCATATCAGGTCGCGCGCCTAGGCGTCGGCTTCGCGCCGGAAGAGAGCGAGGTATTCGGCGAGCTGACGGTGGCCGAAAACATCGCCATGCCGACCTGGATCTGCCCCAACCCGCGGCCGGCCGACGAGCGCATCGCTGAAGCCTACAAGGTGTTCCCCAGGCTCGAGCGCTACCGCGAGCGCGGCGGTCAGGCGCTGTCCGGCGGGGAGCGCAAGATGGTCTCGATTGCGCGCGCGCTCGCGCTCGGGCCGAAGCTGCTGCTGCTCGACGAGCCGACCGAGGGACTGTCGCCGGCCATCGTTCCCTCGATCATCGAGGGGCTCGCCAATATCCGCTCATTCGGCCACGCCGTTTTCATCGCCGAGTCCAACATCCACCACCTGCCGGACTTCACTGACCGGCTCTATGTCATTGAACGCGGGGAGATTATTTTTGCCGGCAAGCCGGCGGAGGCGCGCCGGAACAAGGCCGTGGCGCGGGTGATCGAGGGCACCGGGCTGGCACCATCGGCCGATTGAACGCGCCGCCGGCCTGTGATAGATGTGTGATATATCAGTGGCGGTTGTCCTGCAAGGAGAGCGACGATGATCCACCAGCGGCAGATCGATTTTCGCCAGGAATACCGCTCGCGCATCATCGGCTGGTACGATGGCTATTTCCACATTGCGCTCATCTATGCGATGGGGGCGGCGGCGTTCTACGTCTACGTGGCGCACATCCACGACGTGACCTGGCTCGAGTGGCTGACAGTGCCGCTGACCTTCCTGTTCACCAACCTGTTCGAATGGGCCGTGCACAAATATGTCATGCACCGGCCAATCAACATCAAAGGCTTGCGCGCGATCTATGAGCGGCACACGCTCAATCACCACCAGTTCTTCACCGACGAGGAGATGCGCTTCCGCGATCACAAGGACTGGCGCGTGACGGTGTTCCCGCCCTATGCGCTCGTGGTGTTCATACTGATGTCGATTCCGATGGCCGTCGTTCTCGGGCTGCTGGTATCGCCCAATGTCGGCTGGTTGTTCATGTGCGTGACCACGGGCATGTACCTCGTCTACGAGTTCATGCACTTCTGCTGCCACGTCGACGAGAGCTGGTTCGTCCGCAACTGCCCCCTGGTCAACAGCCTGCGCCGCCATCACACGGCGCATCACAACGCGCGGCTGATGATGGAGACCAACATGAATCTGACGTTCCCGATTGCTGATTGGCTGTTCGGCACGTCGGACCTCGAGCGCGGGCTCATCGGCACGCTATTCAACGGTTACGACACCCGTTACCTGAGGCAGAATCTGCGCGGCCATCCGCGCCGCCCCGACGAGGCGGCGTCGGCACCGGTGGGCGCGTACTGATCTCGCGGATCAGCCTCAGCCTCGAAACGAGGTTCTCATGCCGAACGATGTCAAGGCGATCGTCTCAGCCGTTGCGCTGATCGTGGCCGCGATCCTCGCCTATTGGAGCGGCTCGCCGATCCGTCCGGGCTTTTCGACCTACATCATGATCACGGCCGTGTTCATGGTGGTGGCCATGTGGATTTTCCCCGAGGCCGGGGTCAAGAAAGGCGACGTGAAGAAGGCGAAATAGGCCGAATCGTTCGATTGGGCCTACGGTTATCCACCAATCCATTTCGAAGTTGCGGGCTTCCGTCGGGAAGCCGACTCAGAATTCACGCGAAATCATCGGTTGCAAAGGAACTGCCAACTCGCAGTCGGATTGTTTTGGCGATTCCCGGGGAGATCAACCGATGGAGGTTGCCATGGTCAATCCGCGGAGCACCGCGCACATTGCGGGTCACCCAATCCACCCCATGCTCATTCCATTTCCCATCGCGTTCTTCGTCGCGACATTCGTATGCGATCTGGCGTTCTGGCAAACCGGAAATTCGGCTTGGGCCACGGCGGCGATTTGGCTCCTTGGCGCCGGTCTCGTCATGGCGGCCTTGGCCGCGATCGCCGGCCTCGTCGATGTGCTCGGCGAGCCGCGAATTCGCGCGTTGAACGCTGTGTGGTGGCACGCCGGTGGCAATGTCATCGTGGTGTTGATCGAGCTCTACAATTGGTACGCCCGCTACACCCAAGGAACCGGTGCGGTCGTTCCCAAGGGCCTTGTTCTGTCGCTCATCGTGGTCGGCATCCTCTTGTTCACCGGCTGGCAAGGCTGGGAGATGGTGTATCGTCACCGTGTGGGTGTTGCAGATGAGAGCGATGCGCGCGGAGCTACGATGCACGAGCCGCCGCGGCGCGCGGCTTGACATCCGACCGGAATGACGGGCTTGGCGTCAGATCCGATCATTCTGGATAGATAGATCGAGCGCTCGTGCGACCCGTTGTTTTGGTCGCCACCCGCGACGACGTCGCCGCGATGTCGTCGGCTTCACTTCAGCGCCTGGTCATAGGGATAGATCAGGTTGCCGGTCTTGAATTCCGACGGCCAGACCACGACCTGCCGCGACATGTCCTTGAACTGGCCGATGTCGTTGCCCGCCACCTTCTGGAATTGCGCGTAAATGATGCGCGGCGTCTTCCACTCGCCGTCCTCTGCGAACGCCATCGGGCCGATCACGGTGTCGATGGTGTTGTTGCGGATATAGTCGGCAAGCTTGTCGTCATCGAGCGACTTGGTCTCGCTGACCGCTTTGGCGAGGATTTGCCCGGCCGCATAGGCATAGGGCGGATAGGTGAAGCCGAGCGGATCGATGCCGAGGCCGGCCGCGCGCTTCTGGTATTCCTCCAGGAATTCCTTGGTGCCGGCGAATTGCAGGCTGGCGGCCGGAATGTAGAACTCGTTGTTGACGAGGCCGTTGATGAGGGGGCCGAGCTGTTGCTTGATC
>JBKPUA010000215.1:0-4380 GCA_046735815.1 Pseudomonadota bacterium | reverse complement strand
GTGATCGGGAAGCCGCCGGCGCGCGCCATCGCAACCGCCAGCTCGGCGGCGCGACGCGACGTCTCGGTTCCGTTCACCGGTACGAGGATGCGAAGCGCGCTGCGCTCGGGCTCGCGCAAGTGATCGCCCTTGCCGGCGACGATCGCGAGCGGGCCGTCGAAGGCGGAGGCGATGCGCTTGACGTCCGCATGGAGTGCGCCGTCCTTGGCGCTCACGTTCTCGACTCCCACGAACAGCAGGTCGTAGCCCTTCTCGGCTTCCTCCGCGACTGCGGTCTCGCTCGGCGAGTCCGACTTGCGGACGGTTACGTCGACCGACGCCGGTTTGTCCTTGCCGTCCTGCCCGCGCTCACTGGTCTCGGCCGCTGTCTTCACCGTCTCGCCGGCTTGCTCGCCGGCGTCGTCCCGCTCCGGCGGCTCGTCATTTCGATGGCGCGCGCTCTTGGCGCCGGCCGACAGCGGCAGCACGGTTATTGGCAAGCCGCGGGTGCCCGCGATCAGGCCGGCGAGCCGCGCGGTGAATGTCCCGTTCGGGCTCTCGTCCACGGCCAGCAACAGGCGCTCGAGGTTCGGCACGAATCCCTTGGCCTCGAACTCCTCGCGCTCGAGGCGCTCCTTTTCCGTCTTGCGGATCGGCACGCGGGACAGCGCCCAGCGCAGCATGGGCGGCATCGCCATGGTGGTCGTGACCGCCATGGCGACGATCATGGTGAACAGGTTCTGGCTGAGCGCGCCCATGGACAGGCCGATAGTGGCGACGATCACCTCGGTCGAGCCGCGCGCATTCATGCCGCAAGCAAGCGCAAGCGACTCGCGTCGGGTGAGGCCGCCGATCTCGCCGCCGATGAAGGCGCCGGCGAATTTTCCGAAGCTCGCGATCGCGATCAGCCCGAGCGCCATCAGCGCGAGCTCCGGATCCTTGAGGATCGTGAGATCGGCGGACAGCCCGGCGATGCCGAAGAAGACCGGCATGAAGAACGCGATGATCAGGCCGCGCAGCTGCTCGTCGATGTGCTTGCTCAGGATCGGCGATTCCCCGATCAGCACGCCGGCGACGAAGGCGCCGAGCACGGTGTGGACGCCGATGAAATGCGTGGTCAGCGCCATGGCGCCCATGATCACCAGGATGGTTGTGATCACCGGAAAATCGCTCTCGAAATGATCGTTGGCCCAGCGGATCGCGAAGAACACCAGCCGGCGCCCGATTGTGAGGCTCGCGATCAGGAAGGCGGCCGTGCCTAGCACGCTCTTGCTCACGCTCAGGACGTCGATGCGGCCGGCCTCCGCCAGGCCGAAGGTGATGGCGATGATGATCCAGCCGATCGAATCTTCGCAGATTGCCGAGGCGACGATGATCTGCCCGAGGTTGCGGCGGGTGAATCCCATCTCGCGCACCACCGCCGCCACAATCTTGATCGAGGAGATCGACAGCGCGGTGCCGAGAAACAGCGACGTGAGCAGGCGCTGATCCGGATGCGGCAGGAGCGAAGCCGGCATGAGCTGGCCGAGCGCGAAGCCGCAAGCGAACGGCACTGCCACGCCGGTGAGCGAGACGCTCAGCGCGGCGGCGCCGACCTTCCGCACCAGCTTGAGGTCGGTCTCCATTCCGGTCAGCAGCAGCAGCAGGAGAATGCCGAACTGCGCGATGCCGTCGAGCATGGCTTTCTGCTCGGGGCTCTTTGGGAAGACCGCGTGCTGCAGCTCGGGCCACACCAATCCGAGCACCGACGGCCCGAGCAGAATCCCGCCGAGCAGCATCCCCATCACCGAGGGCTGGCCGATGCGGCTCATGGCCTCGCCGATGAGGCGGCCGACCAGCATCAGCGTGATGAGCTGCACGAGCAGGATGACGTCGGATGCGCCGACGCCCTCGGCCGCGAGCGCGGGCCCGGAGCCCAGGACCAGCGCTACGACGATCCAGGCTACAGGGCCCGGAATGTCGGCCTTTGGAATTCGGGACGGGGAAGAACAGCGCATCGAATCGAGAACCACGCCGGGCAATCCGCGCGCTGCCCATCGTTCCATCCTCGTTCCAAGTCAATGGGCTAGCCCGTGTTTTTCGCGCTGCCCGGTAGGGGGTGCTGGCCTGCGTCCAATGCAATTGCAAATTATTCGCAAGAAGGCTAAGGAGGGAGCGAAGGGTGGATGCGCATGGCGGTGTCGTCGTTGCCCGAAGATGGAGCGGTCGCTTCGGGCCATGAAGCCGGTTGGCGACGGGGGCGCGGGGCGCCGTCGCTCTCCGAGGTGTTTGGATCGATTGCCACGCGGCCGCAGGGGCCGCTGTGGCGCAAGCTCATCGCCTTCCTCGGGCCGGGCTATCTCGTTGCCGTCGGCTACATGGACCCGGGCAACTGGGCCACCTCGCTCGCCGGCGGCTCGAAGTTCGGCTACGCGCTGCTGACCGTCGCGCTTGTCTCCAACCTGATGGCGATCCTGCTGCAGGCGCTGTGCGCGCGGCTCGGGATCGCCTCCGGGCGCGACCTGGCGCAGGCCTGCCGCGACGCCTTTCCGCGCGCGGTATCACGGCCGCTGTGGTTGCTGGCGGAGATCGCGATCTGCGCGACCGATCTCGCCGAGGTGATCGGCACCGCGATCGGGCTCAATCTTCTGTTCGGCATCCCGCTCGAGATCGGGGTGCTGATCACGGCGCTCGACGTTTTTCTGATCCTGTGGATGCAGAATCTCGGCTTCCGCTGGATCGAAGCCTTCATCGTGACGCTGCTTGGTGTAATCGCGCTCTGCTTCGGCATCCAGATCGCGATGGCGCACCCGTATTGGGGCGGCGTGATCCGCGGCTTCGCACCCACCACCGAGATCGTTACCAACCCGGAGATGCTCTACCTCTCACTCGGCATCCTCGGCGCCACCGTCATGCCGCACAATCTTTATCTGCACTCGGGCGTGGTGCAGACGCGGCGCTTCGGCAATACGATTCCCGAGAAGCGCGAGGCGATCAAGCTCGCCACGCTCGATTCCACCATTGCGCTGATGTTCGCGCTGTTGATCAACGCCTCGATCCTGATCCTGGCGGCGGCGACCTTCAATAAGATGGGCAAGACCGATGTAGCGGAGCTCGAGCAGGTGCATTCGTTTCTCGCCCCGCTGCTTGGCTCCGCCATCGCGCCCACGCTGTTCGGCATCGCGCTCCTGTGCTGCGGGCTCAACTCGACGGTGACCGCGACCCTGTCGGGGCAGATCGTGATGGAGGGCTTTCTCGACATCCGCCTGCCGCCTTGGCTGCGGCGGCTGGTGACGCGCGCCATCGCCATCGTGCCGGCGGCCATCGTCACTATCTGGTACGGCGAGAGGGGCAGCGCCCAGCTCCTGATCCTGAGCCAGGTGGTGCTAAGCTTTCAGCTTCCCTTCGCCGTCGTCCCGCTGGTGATGTTCACCGCTGACCGCCGCAAGATGGACGCGCTCGTCGCGCCGCGCTGGGTCACCGCGCTGGCGGTGCTGGTGGCGGCTGTCATCATCGCGCTCAACGTCAAGCTGTTGGTCGATTTCGCGCGCGGCGGCTAGTCCGATGTGACTACATCACGAATTCGTTAGTTGACTTCATATAGAAGTTGAGATACGCTCCGCGCGATGCTCATTCGGCGGCCTCGACCAGCGGCCGGCGGGCGAGCACGGTGGTCTTCAACAGCGCGGCAAGGGCATGGGTTTCGTCGGGGGTGAGCGAGGTATAGGGCGGGTAGGGCGCGCCGGCGCCGATGCCGATCAAGTTCATGGCGGCCTTCATCACCGGCGCGAGCCCGCGGTGCATCCATTTCGACGGGAACAGCGCGAACTGCAACTGCAGCTCGGCGGCGCGGTCGTAGTCCTTGGATACGAAGGCATCGATGACGTGGCGCGCGATCTCGGCGGCGGGCGGCGGCATGGTGGCGCCCGAGCCGCCGAGCATGAGCGTGATCAGCAGCATCTGCATGGTGGTGAAGTAGCGGGCGTGGCCGGCGCGGTCGATCTCGACGATCAGGCGCGAGACCCGCGCGAGATCGCGCGAGCTCTCCTTGATGAAGTGGACGCGCGGGAGCCGCGCCAGCGCGATGGTGTCGGGGATGGAGACGTCGGCGCCCGGGCCGGGATTGAGATAGAGCGTGATCGGCAGGCTGGTTTCCCGCGCCACCGCCTCGAAATAGCCGACGAGATCGTCCCTGGTCGGCGCGCCCGCGAAGGGCCGCAGCGGCGCCAGCAGCTGGACGGCGGCGGCGCCGAGCTTCTCGGCCGCGTGCGCGAGTTCGATGGCGGTCTTGAACGAAGGGTGCGAGATGCCGACCATCACCGGCACGCGCCCGGCGACGGCCTCGATCGTGGCGCGAATGAGCGCCTTGCGTTCCTCGAGGCTGAGATAGGTGTATTCCTGGGTTTCGACGCCGGCCGCCAC
>JBKPUA010000214.1:0-7168 GCA_046735815.1 Pseudomonadota bacterium | reverse complement strand
CGGTGCCGTCGGGCTGATTCTGGTTTGGCTGCTGATGCCCGAGACCAGGGTGCGCAAGAGCGCGCCCAAATTGCTCACCTCGCGCCACCATTGAGCTGCGCCGCTGTGACGATTCTGCAACAGATCGCGGCTGAATCGCCGGCAGAGCAAACCATACGGGCCAGCGGCGCGGAGATTGCCGGCCAGCGGGCGGCAAAAATCAAGCGCTACGTGTCCTGCTCCAGCGCTTCGCGTCAAAAACCTACAATGTCGGCGGTAGCGTCATACGGCATTCGATGGTCGAACGCTTGATTCCTGGTTAGTGCTCTCCGGTTAGCGCCAAGACAGAATGCGCGTGAGCATGGGGAACCGCAGTTGCACTGACGCATTGTAGAGGCAGCACCATGGGAGTGGGGCCTCACTGCTAATGTTTAGTACCGAACACTACCGGCCCGTTTGGCAGCGTCCGCGGCTGGTTCGCACCCATGCCGATTCGCACCCCGACGGCGCGATGGCGTCGATGGCCGAAAGTCCGGACGGCCACGACCTACCCAACAGAAATCAAGCGAGTGAGGCGCCCGGGTGATCCACCCGGTTTGATCATCGAGGGGGAGTGAGCCGCGACCGAGCGGCTCAGGGGAAGAGCCCCGGCGTCCGCGCCGGGGCTCTCATCGTCGACGCCATGCATTTCGGCAGTGGTGGCCACCAGCTAGACTCGATGAACCCGGTGCGGACGCGATGTGGACGGCGCCGAACATGGAGCAAGAGGGTGGTCAGATGATCATTCGGGAGTGGCGCGGACGCGCAGAGCCGACGAAGGCCGACGTGTACCCGAAGCATTTTCGCGAGCGGGTGATGGCTGAGCTGCGCCAGGTCCCGGGCTTCGTCGGCGCGCACCTCGGTCGGCGCCAGCTCGACGGCAGGACCGAGTTTCTGGTGCTGACGCGCTGGCAATCGATGGACGCGATCCGCGCCTTTGCCGGGGCGGACGTCGAAGCGGCCGTTATCGAGCCTGGCGCCAGGGCCGCGCTGGTCGACTTCGATGCCAGAGTGCAACATTACGAGGTCATCGAAGAAGTGCCGCAACGCTAAGGCCGTGTGCACGCGCGTAAGGCGCGCGAGCGCCTCCCGCTCCCGCTGTCGGGCCAAGCTTCCGCGGTCGCTTCGTCGCGCGCTTACTAGTTCTTCTTCTGATGCGGAGTGCCGAGGTACGGAAACTCCCTGAGAGTATCGGTGTGCGGTTTCAAACCGGTGGGAGGGCATTCCCCCTTGGTCAGGAACGCGATGCGGTAATTGATCACATCGTCAGTGAAGACGCGGCCGTTGGGATACTTCGCGGGCTTCGACGGATCGAAACTCAGCACGTCGGGCAGTGTTCGCTCCCTGTCGATCTCGGCAATCGCCTCTTCGCGCGAGTAATTTCCCGTGTGGCCCATCAGATGCACGAACTGATCGAGCCAGCGCTTGCGATCGTTCACGGGCTCGCTGGCGTTGTATTCCAGCTTCGTGTCGTCGGTGTTGAAAAAGCTGCTGACACTCGGATGGCCCGCGCGATCGGCGTGGACCAGCTTGCCGTCCTCTCGCACGCTGCATCGTCCCCAGATGTGTATTTCGGGCTTCGGCGCCAGTTCGCTCGTCGGCAGCTCGACCGCCATTGAGAACACGTTGGCTTCGGTATTCGAATCCACGCCGGTCCATGGTGACTTGCCGGTTAGATGAGGTTCGGTGAAATTCCGCTTGCCCCTGATGTCGAACAGATTCTTGATGCCGTCGAAATCGAAGAAGAAAGCGTCGCTGCGACTGCCGGCAAAGAATGTGTAGTCGCCCGCCTTGACGAGGTTGGGCTTAGGACCGAATGAGACTTCCGCATCTGCAACTATCTTCTTCCCGACAGCCTCGACCGAGCGCGACTCCGCGCCTTTGGCCAGAAACACGCTGAAGGTCTGCTTGCCGTTTTGCGGCTTCGAAAACACGAAACTCAGCGCGAGGTCGGTCAGCAAATCGCCGTCGTTGTCGATGTTGAGCCGGTAAATGGCGTCGGGGTGGAGCGCGTCAGCGTTGGGATTTGCGTTGAGGATGATCGCGGTTCTCGACGGGTCGGTGGGCGATTGGAACGCGTAGAGATCGCACAGGTCGAGTCTTTGGTCGCCGAGCGGCGGGCCGAGGCTGAGTCCAGTAAAGTGATTCGACATTTTCCTTCCTTTCGTAGCCGAGGCATTCGATCCCCTAGTGCCCCGAACCCGAAGTTCGCATCAAAGGTCGCCGCAAGGGTGTGCGAACCGCGGAATCGGGACACTAGCCATGATGGTAAGGATATCGAATTGGCCGGGTTCGGTCAGCGGGGACGAATGCGATTGTGCAACCGTTTATACGTCGTGAAGATGAAGGATGCGCCGATCGGCAGGGGCGCGGAGCCGACGGGCGAACGCGTGCGCGCGAGATCACGCGTCTCCGGGCACGTGATCGGGCTTCGGCCGCATCGCCAGCTGATAGAGCTTCGGTCCGAACAGGGCGAGCGCCGCCAGTACCAATAGCGTCGCCGATAGCGGTCGCGTGAAGAATACCGTCCAATCGCCGGCGGAGATCGTCATGGCCTGGCGGAAATTCTGCTCGGCGAGCGGCCCCAGGATCATCCCGATGATGACGGGAGCCGCCGGGAAATCGTAGCGCCGCATCAGGTAGCCGATACCTCCGATCAGATAGAGCAGGACCAGGTCGACGGGCGACTGGGTGATGCCGTAGGTGCCGATGGTCGCGAACACGAGAATGCCGGCATAGAGCAGCGGCGCCGGGATCTGCAGCAGCTTCACCCACACGGCGATCATCGGCAGGTTGAGAACCAGAAGCATGACGTTGCCGATGAACAATGAGGCGATCAGGCCCCACACCAGCTGTGCCTGCGATTGCAGCAGCAGCGGTCCCGGATTGATGCCGTAGCTCTGGAACGCCGAGAGCATGATGGCAGCGGTCGCCGAGGTCGGCAGCCCGAGCGTGAGCATCGGCACCAGCACGCCCGCCGCCGAGGCGTTGTTGGCGGCCTCGGGACCCGCGACGCCTTCGATTGCGCCCTTGCCGAATTCCTCCGGTTTCGAGGAGAGCTTCTTCTCGATGTAGTAGCTCAGAAACGTCGGGATCTCGGCGCCGCCGGCGGGCATGGCGCCGATGGGAAAGCCGATGGCGGTGCCGCGCAACCACGGCTTCCACGATCGCTTCCATTCCTCAGCCGTCATCCAGAGCGAGCCCGCGAGCGGGATGATCTCGTCCTTGCCCAGGCGATAGCGCGAGGCGACGTAGAGCGTCTCGCCGACCGCGAACAGGCCCACCGCCACGACGATGACGTTGATGCCGTCGAGCAGCTCCGGCAGCCCGAAGGTGAAGCGCGCCTGGCCGGTCTGCAGGTCGACGCCGATCAAGCCGAGCCAGATGCCGAAGAACAGCGTGGTCAGCCCGCGCACGGCAGACGAGCCGAGCACCGCCGACACCGTCACGAAGGCGAGCACCATGAGCGAGAAATAATCCGCCGGTCCGAACTTGAGCGCCCAATCCACCACCACCGGTGCCAGGAAGGTAATGCCCAGCGTGCCGATCGTACCGGCCACGAACGAGCCGATGGCCGACGTCGCGAGCGCGGCGCCGGCGCGGCCGTTGCGGGCCATCTTGTTGCCCTCGAGCGCGGTGACGATGGTGGCGCTCTCGCCCGGCGTATTGAGTAGGATCGAGGTGGTCGAGCCGCCATACATTGCGCCGTAATAGATGCCGGCGAAAAGAATGAAGGCCGAGGTCGGCTCGACCTTGAAGGTGATCGGCAGGAGGAGCGCGATGGTAAGCGCGGGGCCGAGCCCGGGCAGAACGCCGATGGCGGTGCCGAGGGTAGTGCCCACGAGGCACCACAGGAGATTCATCGGCGTGAGCGCGACCGCGAAGCCGTTGAGCAGCTGTGTGAAGGCGTCCATCTCAGCTGGTGTCCCGATTCCGAAGTTCGCAAACCCTTGCGGCGCCCTCTGATGCGAACTTCGGAATCAAAGGGACACCAGCAACCTTATGATTCTAGTGCCCCTTTTGAACCCGAAGTTCGCAAGCACACTTGCGGCATGCCGTGTGCGAACTTCGGGTTCGGGGCACTAGCCTCGCCGCTGCCGATGACCCGCTCGATGGCGTTCTCCACGAGGCCGGAACCGATATCGATGCCGAGCGTCTTGGCGAAGCCGAAATAGGCAACGAGTGCGAACGCCGCGCCGATCGCTGCGTCGCGCGCGATCGCCTTGGAGCCGAAGCCGCGCGCCACGCAGACGAACAGAATGACCGAGGCGATGGTGAATCCGGCCGAGCTGATCAGCAGCACGTTGAGCACGAGACCGGCGACCACCCACAGCAACGCCACCCGATCCGGCGTGACCTCCTTCTCCTCCTGCGTCTGCCAGCCGCCTTGCCAGGCCGCGATCAGAAGGAGCACGCCGAGGATGCCCAAGGCGACCGCGGTGATCATCGGAACGACCGTCGGTCCCACCTTGGCGTAAATCGGCGATACCGGAATGGACAGCGTCTGCCAGAACATGACGATGGCGAGCACGAGCGCACCAGCGCCGATGATGGTCTCGCCGATGGCTGCGCGCAGGGATGGTCCCCCGCCGCCCGACTGCGGGCCCGCGCTCGTCATGTCACGCCAGCCCGAGCTCTTTCAGGGTGCCTTCGATGCGCGCCGTCTCGGCGTCGAGGAAAGTCTTGTACTCGTCGCCAAGCAGCGTGATCTGCGCCCAGTCGCGAGTCTTGCACGCCTCCGCCCATTGCGGCGTCGCGACCATCTTCTCCATCAGCGCGATCATCGCCTTGCGTTGGGTGTCGTTGACGCCCGGAGGCGCGAACACGCCGCGCCAGTTCGCGAGCTCGACGTCGATGCCCTCCTCTTTGAGCGTCGGCGCCGCGATGCCCTCGAGCCGCTTGTCCGACGAGACCGCGAGCAATCGCAGCTTGCCGGCTTTCACCTGCTCGGCGAATTCGGCGTAGCCGGAGATACCGGCCGCCACTTGATTGCCGACCAGCGCCGCGGTCGCCGGCCCGCCGCCGGCAAAGGCGACATAGCTGACCTTGGTCGGTGCAACGCCGATCGCCTGGGCGATCATGCCGAGCAGGATGTGATCGGAGCCGCCGGCCGATCCGCCGGCGACGGGAACCTTGCTCGGATCGGCTTTGAGCGCCGCGGCAAAGTCCTTCGCGCTCTTGAACGATGACTGCGCCGGAACGACCAGCGCCAGATATTCGCCGGTCAGTCGTGCGATCGGCGTCGCCTGCGCGAGCTTGACCGGGCTCTTGTTGGCGATGATCGCGCCGACCATGACCATGCCGGCAACCATGAGCGCGTTGCCCTGCCCCTTCCATTGATTGAGGAACTGCGGAAGCCCGACCGCGCCGCCGGCGCCGCCGACATTGGTGATCTGGACGCCCTTCACCGCGCCGGTCGCGCGCAGCACCTGCTCGATGGTGCGGGCGGTCTGGTCCCAGCCGCCGCCGGGCGCCGCGGGCACGAACAGCTTGAGCAGATCGATCGCTTGCGCCTGCGCGCCATCGATGGCGAGCAACGACAACGGTCCAGCGGCGGCGGGGATGGCAACGGCGCTGCGCAGGAGATCACGTCGGGTCAGCATGGCGTTTCCTTTCAAGTGTCATTTGCTCGACGCTCTTCGGCGCCTTCGTTCTGCGCATCGCAAGCCCGCGCGAGAGCCCCTGAGGCGCTAGCCCGCGTCGCGCTCCAGCTTGCGCGCCGGGGGTCCAGTATAGGTCCAAATCAGGTCGCGCGGCATTGGTCCTTTGTTGCGCTCGCCGGACTGCATCTCCTCGAATGCATGGGCCAGCGCCCCGACCGAGCGGGACAGCACGAACAGCCCGCGGCACAGCGGCGGCGGAAAGCCCAGCTCAGCGAACACGACGCCGGTGGCGCCATCGATGTTCATCGGGATCGGCCGCCCCTTCGTCGCCGCGAGCCGCGCTTCGATCGCGCGCCCGATCGCGGCGAAGCGACCGCTCACCACGCCGGCCGCGGCCGCGGCGTCGACCAGCTCGAGCAACCGCGGTGCTCGCGGGTCGCGCGGATGAAAGCGGTGCCCGAAGCCGGGAACGTGCCGGATGCCTCGTTCGGCGAGCGCTTTGATTTCGGCATCGACTGCTTCGGTCAGCCGCTGTTCGCTCCCCGGACCATCGCCGAGGCCCGCCGCGATGGCGTTGTAGAGAGCAACGCATTGCTCCCCCGCGCCGCCGTGCACGTCGCCCAGCATGTTGATGGCCGAGGCCATGGCGTTGTTGATGCCGACGCCGCAGGTGATCGCCATGCGCGCGACCGCGATCGACGGCGCCTGCGGGCCGTGATCCACCGCCGCCACCAGCGCCGCTTCGAGCAGCTTGGCAGCCGCGGGATCGGGGAGCTCGCCGCGGGTCATGAGATGAACCATCTCAGCAAAGCCGATGCGGCCGATCAGCTCCTCGATCGCATAACCGCGATAGCGGATCACTCCCGGCCGCATGTCGATGATCGCGGTGGACCACCAGTCCGCGCAGCTCTTGCTCGCACTTGCCGCCGTGTCGCTCATGCCGCACCCTCGCGCGCGAGTTCTTCCACGTCCTGCTTCGAAAACCCCAGCTCGGCCAGGAGCGCTTCGGTGTCGGCGCCGAGCGCCGGCGGCGCCGAGCGCGGCTCTGGATCGCCGCTCGCGAGGCGGAAGCCGCAACGCACGACGCGGACCGGACGATCGACGCCGGGCACGGCCTCGAAGGTCTTGACCAGCTCCCGCTCGAGCACCTGCGGGTGATCGAGCACGGCGGGAACATCGAGCACCTCGCCGGCGGGAACGCCGTTCTTGTTCATGAGCGCCGACCATTCCTGTGCAGAGCGCGCCGCAAGCGCGTGCTCGATCTCGGCGTTGAGCTCGAAGCGACGGCGCAGTCGATCCTCGCGACCGGCAAAACGCGCATCGCGCGCCAGCTCGTCGCGACCGATCAGCCGGCACAAGATTTCGAACTGCTCCTGCTTGTTGGCCGCGATGTTCAAGAGTCCCTTGCCGGTGCGGAACGCGCCGGAGGGGCTCGCCGTCATGTTCTCGTTGCCCATGGGCTCGGGCTTCACGCCGGCGATCAGCCAGTTCGAAACCGCCCACCCCATGGCGACCAGCGAGGACTCCAACATGGAGACGTCGATGAG